>NZ_MRWE01000030.1 GCF_002093665.1 Rouxiella badensis
GTATTGTCATAATCAACAATGTTTATCAATTAAAACTATTTAAGAAAATTTGGCTTAGTGGTTATCTTCGAGGGTAAATGACGTTCTTTATTAACGGGTGTTTCTTATAACAGAGGTGAGTCATGTCGATAATAGAGGTAGAGAGTAAAGATATTTATAATGATACTTTTTTTCATACGTTACAGCATTTGAAATCAACGGAAGCCTATCGTCATTTTCTCGAGTTTTCGCGTAGCGCAGGCCATTTCCCTCTTGCAGATTTCCAGAATGAAAAGATTGAGGTCTGGTGCAGTAATGACTATCTGGGAATGGGGCAAAACCAGCAGGTTATCGATGATTTTAAGGCGTCAATTAGCCGATTTGGCGCGGGCTCCGGTGGCTCAAGAAACATCTCGGGAAATACCACCGCCCACGTGGCGTTAGAAAAGAGATTAGCCGATCTTTATCAGCGTGAAAGTGCGCTGGTATTTAATAATGGCTACCTGGCGAATACAGAAAGTCTGAGCGTATTGATTGGGCTGTTTGATAACATTAAAGTTTATTCCGACGAGTTAAATCATCGCTCTATTATTGAGGGGCTTAAAAAGAGCAAGGTCGAGAAGTATATATTCAAACACAACGACTTGAAGCATCTGGAAATAGGGCTTTCTCTGGAACCCTTTGAACGTCCTAAAATCATTGTGTTTGAGTCTATTTATTCGATGGATGGCGATCTGGCACCGGTTGAAGAAATAGTCCGTCTAGCCAAGAAATACAACGCGTTGACCTTTATTGATGAAACCCACTCCTTCGGCGTATTAGGGGAACGGGGATTAGGCCTGGTCGAAGCATTGCACGTCCGCGACGTTGACTTTATTCAGGGCGGATTTGGCAAGGCGATTGGCACCTCGGGAGGCTTTATCGTCGGCGATCGTGATGCGGTTGACTGCATCCGCAGTCTGGCACCGGGCTTTATTTTCACTACCTCGTTACCGCCAGCCTTATTGCACGCGACGTTGACCAGTATTAATCAAGTTGTCGCCAGTCCAGAACGTCGCAACAGGCTCTTCCAGAACGTGCGTCATCTGAAAGGCGCGTTACGTCGGCAAAACATCGATTTTATCGATGCCGAGAGCCATATCTTGCCGATTATTATCCCCGGTCTGGCCAGAATTAAAGCCGTCTCCGACCAACTGCTTAAGCAGTTCAAGATTTATGTGCAGCCTATTAATTATCCCTCCGTACCGCGCGGACAGGAGCGTTTTCGCGTCACCGTGACGCCCGATCATTCCATTGAACAGATCGAACGTTTCGCCGCTGCCCTAAAAAATACACTCGACCTTGCCTGAGGAATACACGATGAGAATTGAAAAAGTTAGCGATCATATTGGCGCCGAAATTCATGATGTTTCCATTCGCGATATTCGTGTTCCTGAGGTTCGTGACCGCGTATTGCATGCATTGCATGAGAATGAGCTGCTTATTTTCAAAGGACTGGATATTTCACCGGCGGAACAGGTTGAGCTGGCGCAGGTTATTGGCGAGCCGGTCCCGTTTGTGATGAGCCAGTATCGTCATCCTGAGCATCCTGAAATTATGATTTCCTCAAATGAAATCGTGAACGGTAAACCTTACGGCGTGCCGCGAGTCGGCAATTTCTGGCATCAGGACTCGTCGTATACCGATAATCCGACCACCTATACGCTGTTGCACGGCATTAATATTCCCGAGTGGAGTGGTGACACATTATTCTCGAGTGCGGGCAACGTTTACGACCGGCTTTCCACACACTGGAAGGATAAAATAGCCGGACGTGACGCGGTTCATACGGTCAGAAAACGCTTTAAAATCCGCCCTGAACATGCCGGCTATTCGATTACCGAATTGATGAAAAAGGCCGACGAGCTTCATCCTCCCGTGACTCATCCGCTGGTAAAAATCGACCCCTACACCAAGCTGCCTTATTTGTACGGTGCCAAGGACTATCTGGACTACGTGATTGGGTTCGATGCCAATGAAAACCACGAGTTTCTCAATCTGGTCGAAGAGTTAGTGACGGATCCCGCGCACGGCTACCGCCATAAATGGACCCAAGGTGACCTTCTTCTGTGGAAGACCGAGACGGCCTACCATGCGGTGACTGACGTCGAAGACAACCAGTCACGCACGGTTCACCGAGTGGCGGTGAAATAATGACGCGTGCAGGCATCACCGCGTTTGAAACTGTGATCCCGCCGGGCAGCCTGTCCCGGCAGGATATTGCACGGCTCTCAGGCGTAGAAGCCAAAGAGTTGGAGGAGATCCTTCCCGCCCCCGCGCTCTCGGTATTTGCTGCGGATAAGGCCGACTGGGAGTATGCCACCGAGGCGGCAAGTCGAGCTCTGGAGCAGGGCGCAGTGCCCGCCTCGCGGCTGGGGTGGATTATCTACTGTGGCTCCGGGGTATGGGATAAACCCTTCTGGTCACCCGCCGCCAAGGTGGCCGAGCAGTTAGGTGCCCATCAGGCGCACTGCTTTGAAGTGGTCAACTTTTGCAACGCGGGGGCGACGGGAATCGCCATTGCCAGCGACAGGGTCAACGCCAATCCTGGGAAGGTCGCGCTGGTGGTTATCTGCGACAGGCTAAGCGGTCTGATTGACCATTCAGACGCGGCGTCACGCGCCTTGTTCAATTTTGGCGACAGTGCGACGGCCCTGCTGATAGGCGTTGACCAGCCGCTGCTGACGCTGACCGCCTGCGATATGCAAACAGACCCTTCCTGGTGCGATATGTATCAGGGGGAATACCGTGAAGGGCGGGTACTGGCGCGTAAAAATAGTGTGCGTAAAGGCCTGCTACAGGTGTACGTCGATATGCTCAGCAAGCTGCTGGACAGCAGCCTGTCAAAAGCGGCTACTCGTCTCGATGACCTGCGTTTTTTGCTCATTAATCAGGGAGATATTAACGTTCATCAAGCTCTGCTTACGCGGCTGGGGCTGCCCGCCGAGCGCAGTGTCTTCAACTATCACACCAACGGTCATCTGGGGGGCGGTGATAACTGGATAGCGCTCCGCCAGTTGCTGGCGGCGGGGAAGTTGAACAAGGGTGACAGACTCGCGCTGGCCACCAGCGCCATGGGCTTCAGTTGGGGAATTTCGCTGTTCGAGGTAACGCGATGAAGATACTGATTTTGCATCAGGCACCGTTTAAGAAGATGCGCTATGACCTGGTTATCGATCACCAACAGCATCAGGTTACCTACATTGGCCTACAGCAACATCTGAATGATTTGCCTGAGGCGTTGCACCTGCAAAAAATCGTGCTGCCGCCCGGTTCAGAAAACGCTCTGGTGTCGGCGGTTTTGGCGCGGGTCAGCCCAAGCGACGGCTATGCGTCGCTGTTGGCCCTGTCGGAATACGGCATTCTCGAGGCATGCCAGATTCGCGCTGAACTGGGGATCCCGGGGCCGTCCTATCAGCAAATCGAGCGGGTTCGCGACAAGGTCAAAATGAAACAGCGGATAGCCGAGCAGGGAACGCTGCGTTATCCCCGCTTCATCGAAACGCCCGAACAGGTCGCAGGCGGCGGCTGGACGGGAAAAACCATCAGCAAGCCGCGCGACGGGGCCTCCAGCCAGGGTATCGTCCTCCATGACAGCTTTTCGCAGGCCGTTGCGCACCTTGAGTCAACAACCGGCTGGGCCAACTATGAGCTTGAAGAGTTTATCGAGGCACCGCTTTATCACTTTGACGGCGTTGTGGTTGCCGGAGAGGTCAAGCACCTGTTGGCCAGCCGCTATATCAACTCTCCGCTGAAGTACCTTGCCGGAGTACCGGTCGGCTCGTTTCAGGTGGCGCTCAACGACATTTTCCGAACGTTTATCGACCAGGTGATTGGCGCACTGGAGATCCGCCGTGGCTGTTTCCACATCGAGGCATTTTACGACGGCAGGGCGTGTATCTTTCTTGAGGCCGCCAACCGGCTGGGCGGGGCGCGTATCGTTGAGACGCATCAATTCAGAACCGGCGTGCATCTTCCCTCGGTGGAGATAAGCGACTATCTCGCGCTTCCCGCGCCGCGTCATCAGCCTGACTCAACGCAGTATTTTGGCTTCGTGCTGTATCCCGCTCACCAGGCGCAGGACGCCAAAACGCTCAGCATACCGGAAAGCCTTTTGTGCAGCCCGCATCTGGTCAGCTTTCAGCGCGGAGGCGGGCAGACGGGAACGCTTACCTACAACGAAGATCTCCTCCCGCTGTCACTGATTGCTCGTGCGGACTCTCCACAGCGACTGCAACTCTTCCTCCAGCGATGTTTAACGGAAATTTCTGCGCACTGAATTAGCCCTGAACATTCACTCATCCAATCACTTTGGTGGAGCGACACTATGCAATTTATCAGCGATCGAATTATTACCCTGGCGGCACTCTTTGACGATTTGCAGCACAATACGCAATGGGCAGAGACGCTCACGCCGCAACAGGCGCAGCAGATTAACGCGCTGCTGGATGCGACAGCGTTAGAGCAGGCGGTGCAGATAAGGTTGGGCAATCTGCATGCGCTTCCTTGGATCTACTATCCCGCCAACAATGAAGTTACCGAGCTGTTGCCGCTGGGGGCGGTGACTTTAAGGAGCGCGAGCCTGGAAGGCGAGGTGCGCGGCGTGCTACTGGCCTGGCTCACCGGCAATCAGGTCACTGTGGTCAGCCCGTTTACCCACTTTTGGCAGCAGCTAACGGCAAGGGCATCGCGCCTGAAGGTGTTTACCCCCTTTAACATTCGGCTGGAGGCGGTGGCAAAAGACCCGGCGACGGTGATTGTTATCCCGGCGCAGGCGGCGTTGCAAAACGTCGGGGGCCGCTATCAGGTCACTCCAGCAGGCCGAACGGCCTATGCGCTGTCGATAGATTTACTCGACGCGTGGAGCGCAGCGCTGATTGTTAAAGTGCACCACGCGGGGGTCTCACTGAGTGAGGCTCGCAGCCAGCTGAGTGTTGATGAACGTCGCCAGCGACTCGACAGTCGTCTGCGTTTCCTGCTTTACAAAACTCGACGTCTCCCGCATTACCAGCAGACGCCGCAGCCGCAAACCCTCGACCAACTGCACCAGCTGCCGGTGTTAACCAAAGAAGCCCTGGAGAAAGAGTCGCCGCCTTATGGCCGGGGGATGGCGTCGGACGCACTTCCGTCCGGCGAAGTGCTGGTGTCGGGGTCCAGCGGCGGCAAGACCCGTTATATTCCCTACTCGCGCGATGACTGGCAAAGCATGATTCATGAGGCGGTACAGACGCTGTATGACGTCGGGCTGGCGGCGGGCGACAGGGTGGTGAACACGCTTTACGGCGGGCACATGTACGGTGGAATGTTGACCTCGTCGCAGGAGCTGGCGCTGATGCCGGTCGAGTCGTATACCGTGGGCCAAAACATTACCCCGCAAGAGTTGGTTAACCTGCAAAAAACCTTTGGCATCAATACGGTTATCGGCATTCCCAGCCTGCTCGACACCTTGCTCACGCAGGCAAAAGAGATCAATCCTCAGTTCAGCATCGAAAAGGTGATTTACGGTGGGGCGCTATGGCCTGAGCACCGCAAACAGTGGCTGACCGAGACGCTGGGGATCAAGACGTTTCACAGCATTCTGGCGGCCAATGACGGGGCGCAGATTGGCTATCAGTCAGGGGCTTTACAGGGCGTCGATCATTATCTGGTCGATGATTATAACTATGTTGAAATCGTCGATGACCACGGGCAGCCGGTCGCGGAGGGAGCGCGCGGGCATATTCTGCTGACCAATTGGCAGAAGTTTGAATATCCTCTAATTCGCTACAAAATCGGTGACGTTGGGCGCATTCACCGACAAGTGAACGGTGAGCGCGTGCTCGAGTTTCTCGGGCGCGGCGACGGTCTGATTGTTCTCAATGGCCGTAAGGCACTTTACTATCAACAAGTTGCCGATGTGCTGTCGGAGGAAGGAATAGGGCAAATTCAGCTGACCATTAGCCATCGGGGGCATCAGGAAACGCTGCAGGTCAGCGTTGAGGCTGCACATCCGGTGGATGCGCAGGCGCTGGAGCAAAAATTGCAGGCGGCGCTGCCGTCGCTGCGACCGGGTGACGGCGTGGCCATCGAGCTGCTGGATTTCCGCGTCAGGGTCGTTCAGGTGCAAAAACTGGCTCGTCATCCGGTCAGTGGCAAAATTCGGCTGGTTGAGGACCTGCGTTTTTCACCTTCCGGGGAGGTCGCATGATCCCTGCCAATACATTCCCGGCGCTGGGAAATAGCTTTTTTCCTCAGGAAACACTGTTGATGGGGGCCGGGCCTGTGCCTCAGCCACCGTCGGTGAAGCAGGCGAATACCCACATTGCCAGCCACCTGGGCCAGAGAATGAATGAGGTGGTTGAACAACTGAAGGCGATGGCACGCTATGCGTTTCAGACCACCACCCCCTGGGTTTTTGGTCTGTCAGGGCCGGGTTCGGCGGCGGCAGAGATGGCCATCGGTAATCTGGTTCATCGCCGCTCGCGCGTTTTGGCCATCAGCTCAGGGCATTTTGGCTTAAGGATGTGCGAAATGGCGCGACGTCATCAGGCCAAGGTGGTGCTGTTCGAATTCGACGGCAGGGAGGCCTTTCCGCTGGACCGGCTTCGTGCGTTGCTGGAGCAACAGGTTTTTGACGTGGTTACGCTGGTCCACGGCGAAACGTCGTCAACCACGCTGAACCCTGATTTGCCAGAGATTGCCGCGCTGTGTAAAAAACAGCGGGCGCTGGTGGTGGTCGATACGGTTTGTACGCTGGGAACCACCGAGGTATTGATGGACAACTGGCAGTTGGACGTGGTGTTTTGCGGTGGGCAAAAGGGCCTGTCGTCCATTCCCGGCGTGTCGTTGATTGCCTTCTCGAACGAGGCGTGGGAGCGCGTCGTTCAACGCACCTTTACGCCAACGCAGTGGTGCTATGACGCCCTGCTGGCGAAGGAGTTTTGGCATCACCACCGTTATCATTACACCGCACCGGTCAATGGTATTTTCGCCCTGCACGAAGCGCTGCGCCTGCTGAACGAAGAAACATTGCCGCTGCGCATTCAGCGTCATCGCCAGAGTTCGCAAGGCGTACAGAAGGTTCTTCTGCAATTTGGTTTAACGCTGGCGGCACCGCTGCCAACGCGGCTGGACGCCGTCGTTGGATTTCAGCTGCCGGTCTGGTTATCCTCTGTGGCGTTGATTGATCACCTGTTGTCACAGCATCAGGTCGAGATTTCAGCCTCATTCGGTTCACCGCTGTTACGCATCGGTCAAATGGGCGAGCAGTGTCGGACGGCAAACGTACTTCGTTTGGTCACTGCGCTGGGTGAATCACTTGATGCATTAGGGCATCCCGTCGACCTGGTCGGCGCCTTAAAGACCGTATCGGCGCAGTATGGCCACAGGGAGTTGTTGCAATATGATTAGGAATTCTTTTTTATGGCCGTTGTTTATTCTGGATTTTATTCTGCATTTTAGCAGGGCGCTGACGTTTACATTTTTCCCCATTTATCTTTCACATACCCTGGGTTTTAATCCATTACTGACCGGCTATGCGCTGGGCGGAAGTCTGGTGACCGCCACGCTGGTAGGGGTCTATTGCGGGATTCTGATTGACCGCTTTACCCCACTGCGTTCACTGCTGCTGGCCATCGTGGTTTCTGTGCTGGTGTATAGCGTGCTTCCGGCGTCTCGTCAGTTTGCGCAGGTGTTCTTGCTGCTGGTGATCATCGAGGTGGCGTTTACCACCATGCATCTGTCGGTGAAGTCGCTGTTGACGGGATTATTGCCGTCGGGGCAGCGGGGGGCGGCCTACTCGATAAGTTATACGCTGATTAATATCGCTTTTTGCAGCGCGCCGATACTGGGTATCACCCTCAGTCACTTCGCTATACGCGCTCCGATGTGGCTTTCGGGGGCGCTCAGCGTAGTTTCTTTGCTGATTCTGCTGGCCGTTTATCGCCGTTATCGCGCCCATCTACGGATAACGCGTCCACAAAGCGGGCAAAAAACCGGTCTCAGGCAGACCTTTAAGGTCTTAGCCAGCGACAATCGTCTGCAACTTTTTACCCTCGGTGGATTGTTTAGTGCGCTGGTTTATGCACGTTTTGCCACCTACCTTTCGCAGTATCTGGGTTATGTGGTCAGTGAGTCGGAGGCGCTGAGGCTGATTACGCTTATCGTGAGTATTAACGCCGCAACCGTTATTCTGCTGCAATACGTGATAGGCAAAAGGATAACCCATAAAAATATGGTGTTTAGCGTGATGATTGGCAGCGGGTTATTAGTCAGTGGATTGTTGTTCTATCAGGTCTCGGAGCTGACCATTTTCTGGATTATTGCCACCGTGCTATTTTCACTCGGAGAGGTGATTATCGTACCGTCCGAGTTTCTGTTTATCGACGCCATCGCGCGGGAAGATATGAAAGGGGCCTACTTTGGCGTCCAAAATATCTCGATGCTGGGCGGTGGGGCGAACGCTATCCTGTTTGGATATTTACTGGATAGCCATCTCGCCCGACCTGCGGCAATATTCTATTTCCTGATGGTGTTTGCGGTGCTTGGCTGTGCCCTTTATCTGATAGGCATCCGGCAAAAGCGGGCCGTTGCCGTGGTGGATGAGTCATAGCCTCAGGCTTTTAGCCTAAAATAAATTCAAAGTTGTCATGCAGGCATATCTGCTGTAGCTGACCGAGCAGCGCCGTGGGCAGAGGAACGCCGTTTTTGCTGCGTTCACGGTGCTGCCGATTCTCCGGATCGCCCGCCACTAACACCGGGCGTTGCACATCGCTTGGCGAGGTGGCGTGCAGGGTATCGATAATCTCGTCGAGGTCCTGCTTAAAACCGTTCTCCGTGCGGAAGGCTTTGGGGTCTAGCACCAGGAAGAAATGGCCAACGTTCGGCATGCCTTCTTTGTCGTTGGTGGCACCAAACGCTGCACCGGCCAATGGACCCGCGAGTATCTGCGCCAGCATCGCTAAACCATACCCCTTGTGACCCCCGGTTTCCTCTGCACCACCGACCGGCGTCAAGCCGCCTTTGGGGGTCTGAAAGATGTTATTTACCGCCAGCGCGCTGTCGGTGACCGGCTGACCGTTTTCATCAATAACCCAGCCTGACGGCAAAGGTTTGCTATAGAAATCATAAACCTTGACCTTGTTGGCCGCGACAGTGGTGGTGGCCATGTCCAGCACGAAATCGGCGTTTTTTCCGGCCGGGGCCGAAAAAGCAATCGGATTGGTGCCCAGCACCGCTGAGGCTGCGCCGGTCGGCACCAAAATCGCACCGCGGGTGGTGCTGGTGACCAGGCCTATCAAACCCTGTGAGGCGGCGTAGCGGGCGTAAAGACCGGCTGCGCCAAAATGGTTGGAGTGACGTACCACCACGGAGGCGAGGCCGAGGGTTTTTGCTTTCTCTACTGCCGTTTTTATCGCCAGCAGCGACGTGGCGTGGCCCAGAGAGTGGCCGCCGTCAATGACCGCCGTTGCCGGCGTTTCGTTGATAATTTTGGCTCGTGCGGCTGGTCGCCACTTGCCCGCCTGAAGAAGACGATGATAGTGCGGCAGCATCGAAATACCGTGTGAGTCGATGCCTAATAGGTCGGTTTCAATGATAAGCTCAGCCGTCTGAGCGGCAATATCATCGGGCATTCCCCAACCGGTCAGAATAATTTCAGTCTGCTTTCTAAGAACCTCAGCTTGAAAAGTGGGTAATTGACGCATTGTTATTTCTCCAGTGTGAATATAATTTTTGTGATAATAAATGAAAGAAATTATTTTCTATTTTTTCTTTAGTGTTTAATTAAGTGAAATATACAGGGCCGTATTTTTTGTTATTGTTTATTTATTTTTTCTGTGGCCGGTGAACAACCAAGGGGCTGGGCTTTACCCCCCCTAGACATTAGTAGGCACTGCACGTATTTCCCAAACTAAAAAAATGGCTATCTATTTGTGAATTTTAGAAAAGCGATAGGGCACGAAATCATTGCTTATCTGTTTTTTTATCGTAGCATGAGAATTAGCTCCATTATCCTGGCTCACGGCTATTGAAACTGACGCTGTATCATTAATGGTACAGAATTATTAATCATTTGAATCATTCTCCACCGGGTGATATCGAATTAATCGAATAGGTTATCAACGTGTTTGCTATTAAATCCCCCCTTACTTATCTCCATCAACCCGGTTTACGCGCCCACGTTGGTGAATATATTTCTTCACTGGCTAAGAACATTGCGATTATTACCAGCCAGACGGCATGGAAGTCGGTTAATCCTGAGCTTGAAAACAGCCTTCAGTCGCACAATATTGCCTATCAGGTTGAATTTCTTAAAGGTGAATGTACCGAAGCGGCGATTGCCGAACATGCTGGCAAAGTAAAAGCGCAGGGGGCCGGAGTTGTATTAGGCATTGGCGGAGGCAGAGTGCTGGACACCGCGAAGGCGGTAGGCAATCGGCTCGACAACGTTGCCATCATCACGTTCCCGACGATTGCCGCGACCTGCGCAGCCTGGTCACCCGTGACCGTGTTGTACAACGAAGCCGGTGGGCAGGTGGGCGGCCTGCCGTTGCACCGAATGCCGGAGCGCGTTTTTGTCGATACCGAAGTGATCGCTAAAAGTGACGTTCGTTATCTCAAGGCCGGTATCGTTGACTCATTGGCTAAATGGTACGAGTTCCGCCCGTATCAGCAGAAAAGCGCAGAAAGCCTGGCGCTCAACTTCAAGGTGCAGGCGGCGCGCTATGCGGCCGAGGTGTTTGACGAGTTTGGTCGGCAGGCGGTAGAAGACAACCTGCACCACCGCGTGACGCCGGCGTTGATTAAAGTTATCGATGCCAACATCGCCGCCGCGGGCATGGCCAACAGCATGCGGGATGAATTCTCGTCGCCGGGCGTGGCGCACGCCATTCATAACCGTCTGACCCATCAGCCCGAGGTGCACGACTGGCTGCATGGCGAAAAGGTGGGCTTTGGTCTGCTGGTTCAGTCATATCTTGAAAGCGGCAGTGAAAAAGCCGACGCAAAACTGGTCGCGCTTTTAAAGCAATTCGATGCCCCGCTGCAACTTCCCGAGCTGCACGGTAATCGTGCCGAGACTCTGCGTGTGATTGCCGAACAGGTCGAATTCCCGGCTCAGGTTGCTGCACGGTTGCCGTTTGTCTTATCGCCCGCCACGCTGTTGAAGGCGTTGCAGGCAACCGAAAATACGGCTCCCAGCGCGCTTATCCTGTCCGAACGCATCCAACGGGTGACGGTTTCGGGGATTGCCAAGGCCAAACAGCTTACCGATAGCCTGAAGGAGGCGGGGGTCGATATTTTGGATATGACCACGGGCGAACCCGATTTCGACACCCCGAATCACGTCAAGCAGGCGGCCTATGCCGCCATCGAGCGTGGTGAAACCAAATACACGGCGGTGTCAGGCATCAAGCCTTTGCGTCAGGCGGTGCAGCGCAAACTTCAACGCGAAAACCATCTGGCGTACGACATCGACCAGATTGTTATCGCCAACGGGGCCAAGCAGATTATCTTTAACACTTTCGCCGCTACGCTGAATAAGGGAGATGAGGTATTAATTCCCGTACCGTTCTGGCCCAGCTTCCCGGATAGCGTGCGTTTTAACGGCGGGACACCGGTATTGCTATCCTGCCCGGTTGAGCAGGAATACAAGCTGACGCCCGCACAGCTTGAACAGGCGATAACGCCGCAAACGCGTTGGCTTGTTTTTAATAACCCCAGTAATCCGAGTGGGGCGGTCTATGATCGGACCGAACTGACGGCGCTAGCGGAGGTTATTCGCCGCCATCCGCAGGTCTGGGTATTGCTCGACGAACTCTATGAGCACGTGCTGTTTGACGAGCGCGAGCATCTCGGCCTGCTTAACGTTGCCCCTGACCTGCGCGAGCGTGCGCTATTAGTCGGCGGTGTCTCTAAAACCTATGCCATGACCGGCTGGCGCATCGGCTACGCTGCGGGTCCGAAAGCGCTGGCGCAGGCGTTGGCGCTGGTGCAACTGCAAACGACGTCGGGCGCCAGCTCGGTGAGTCAGGCCGCGGCGGTGGCGGCCTTTGACAGCGGCCTTGACTTCCTTAAGCCTCAGGTCGCCGCCTACCAGTACCGTCGCGACGTGCTGGTTGACGCGTTGTCGAAAATTGAGGGCCTGAAGCTGCTGTCGCCGCAGGGGGCGTTCTTTGTATTCTGCCAGTGTGAAGGGCTGCTCGGTCGCCAACGTCCAGACGGCAAAGTTTTAGCCAGCGAGGCGGACGTGGTCGAGTATATTCTTGAGAACGGTGTCTCAGGCGTCGGCGGCAGCACGTACGGATTATCGCCTTATTTCCGCCTGTCGATTGCTACCGACAATGCCACCGTGGAAGAGGCAGGGCGGCGCATCACGGCAGCCATTGAGCGGCTGAAATAAACGCGTAAAAGCGCCGCACTTCCTGTGCGGCGTGTATTGTTAACCCCGATTAATGAGTGAGGCAGCGATGCCTCACTCATTTTTGTTAATGCTTGCTCACCCAGACGTCGTAGGCGTTTTCAGGGATCTGTCTGAAGGTACGGAACCCAATGCCGTGTACATAGGACGCGGCGGCAATCTCGTCGTCCGGAGCATAGAGTGGAATCACCAGCGCCTGTTGCAGGAGGGCATAGTTCTGCAACTGACTGTAAATGGCTTTACGTTTAGCCTCGTCTAGCGTTTGTGCCGCTTCATTGAGCCATGCCGAGACTTTGGGATCGTCGGTGCGGCTGTAGTTAATCGCTCCTCCGGCGTTGATCGGCAGGTAATGGTTTTCGATGTCCAGACCGTCGGTATCGTCGTGGGAATTGGCGATGGAGCCGTAGTTACCGTTTTTGATGTACTGGAAGTAGGTGCCGGGATCGACGTAGCGGATCTTTAGCTCAATCCCTAGACGCTGGCGGGCCTGCGCCTGTAGCGCCTCCAGCAGCACGTCGCGCTGGTCACGCACCGTCACCTGAGACTGGACAACCAGAATGCTCAGACGTGCGCCGTTTTTGGTACGAATGCCGTCTGAGCCCTTGGTCGTCCAGCCTGCTTCATCGAGCAGTTTGTTCGCCAACTGCGGATTGTTGCCGTATTTGCCTTCAATGCTTTTGTCATAAAGCGGGTCGATGGGCGAAGTAATCCCCCAGCTGTGAATGCGGTGGCCGCGATAAATAGACGTCAGAATACCTGCAACGTCAAGCCCTTGCAGCAGCGCCTGACGCACGTTCAGCTCCTGCGTTGGGCCATCTTTGACGTTCAAAAACAGCGAGTAAGGCGTGCCGGTATTCGGCGCACTTTGATAGCTATAGTCTGGGTTGTCAATGAACTCTCCGGCGTCGTTACCGGAGATACCCTCGATGGCATCCACCTGACCGGAGAGCAGTGCACCGGTACGCACCGACGACTCTGGCAGAATGCGGTAGGTGATGCTGTTGAGGTAAGCCGGTCCCTGATGCGCAGCATTGCCGGAGGACCAGTGATAGTCCGGGTTACGTACGAAGACAATCTGCTGATTCTTGTCCCAGCGCTTGAGGATAAAAGGCCCGGTTCCCGCGATATCGGTACCGCCCGACTTCAAATCTGCCGCCTTCCACGAGGACGGAGAAATAAGTTTCAACCAGCTAATATAAGACAGGAACGGGCTATAGACCGCCTTGAGGGTGACCACCACGGTATAATCGTCCGGCGTTGCAATATTGGCAATGCGCGAGCCTATCACGCACATTGTTGAGCCGGCGCAATAGGTCAGGTTCTGAAGATTTTTAAAGTTCTCGGCAACCGCTGCGGCATTAAATTTCTCGCCGTTCGAAAATTTCACGTCCTGGCGTAAATGGAAGGTATAGGTTTTATGGTCTTTACTAATTTCATAGCCGGTTGCCAGCCATGGAATATAGCTGCCGTCGGCTTTACGCGCCAACAGCGATTCAAACGCCGCTCGCTGAACTAATTCCACTTTGGTCTGCCCGTTAAACTGTGGATTCAGCGTCGTGGGGTTGGTTTCAATGCCCCAGATAAAATCTCCGCCCTGTTGCGGTGTTTGCGGGGAATTATCGGCGGCATAAAGAGGATGGAGGGCGGAAATAACGAGTAAAGAAATTGCACTTATTGAATATTTCATAAAGTTCTCATCAAAAGATCAGGCAATTATTCCCGAGGGTGATAAATAAGAAGAGCTAATCATGGTAATTACGGCTTATTCAAAGAGACGGATTATTATTGATGAGCGGGTTTTATGAGTAAAATCACAATAATTGCTTAGGAATGAAAATAAAAAGCTTAGGTTTACGTTATTGAGGGTGAGGAATAGAGGTTTTATTCCCTGACGCCGGAAATACTTTAGCGCCAGGGAAGGGGGTATTCATTTTCAACGATGATAGCAATCAGGCGGCTTTTACCGCACGGATTTTCTTCTCGCTAACGGCATTTTCAGCATCAGGCTGGATTTCTGCTTTGTCTGATTCGGCGTTGGCATCAGCATCAGGAACCTTGCTGGTGCGCAGAATATGCTGAACCGCCTCTTTCTGCTCGGCAAAGAACAACCCCATGCTTTCTGCCTGCGTTTCGTCTAGCTCAAGGTTACTCTGCAATAACCAGTCTGAGAACGCTTCGGCCATGTCGAGCATTTTGTCATAGGCATCGGCTTCTTTTTTACTGGCAAAAGTCATTTTTTCTTCACCTTTTCTAACGACAACAAATTTTGTTTCAACAGCCATGGCTTACTCCTTATACTGTAATTATGTACAGTGTATCAGAGGCGCGTGAAAAGTGCAGCCTCTGATGGCAATTTTTGTGAGGCGAGCAAGGAATTCGCCGACGGTTCGCCGGGGAGTTGTTGTTAGAAGGAATAACGTCATTCTGGCATTATGTTGGCCTGATTCACCGGCCATTCAACGGATGCCCGGCTTTTTTATGCCTTTTTAGGGCAGGTGTTTCCATTCTGATTACAAAGACATTATTGTTTATTGCGATAACAATCACTCTATCTCGCGCCCTTGCCCGCGCGACTCGAAGGAATGAATTTAATGACCCCACAGATTGCGTTGCTGGTTTTAAATACCCTTACTGAAGAACATCAGGCGAGGGTGGCGCAGGCCTGCGACGCCACCTTTGCGCAGACCGACGAATCGCGCGCTACCGCTATTCGGGAGAAGGGCGCTGAATTTAGGGCCGTGCTTACCATTGGGCTGCTTGGCCTGACGCGTGAAGAGATGGAGGCCATGCCGAAGCTGGAGATTATTTGCTGCATGGGCGCGGGGTACGAAGGCATTGATATTGAGGCCGCCCGAGCGCGCGGCATCGTGGTCGTCAACGGGCGTGGCACGAATGATAACTGTGCGGCCGACCACGCGATGGGGCTGGTCATTGCCACCGTGCGTAATTTCCGCAGACTCGACAAACTCTGCCGTGACGGCGTCTGGCGGACCTCCATTCCTCAGCCGACCAACGTGTCGGGTAAACGCATGGGAATTTACGGATTGGGCACCATCGGCGAGAAAATCGCCAGACGCGCGCAGGGGTTTGATATGGCGATTGGCTATCACAATCGGCGCGCCAAGGCAGACTCGGCCTATCGCTATTTTGATAACCTGCTCGACCTCGCTGCATGGTGCGACATTCTGGTTTGCGCTGCCCCGGGCGGTGCCGAAACCAAACACAGCATTGATGCTGCGGTGCTGGAAAAACTCGGGCCAGAGGGTTATCTGATTAATATCGGGCGCGGCAGTTTGGTCGAGACGTCTCTCCTCGCCGCGGCACTGCGCGACGGGGTGATTGCGGGGGCGGGAATCGACGTCTATGAGACCGAACCCCAGCGCCCCGAGGCATTACTGGACCTCGACAATCTGTTGATTACGCCGCACCTCGCCGGTTGGTCACCTGAGGCGACGCAGGCGCAGCTGAGTCTGTTCCTCGCCAATCTTGAGGGGCATTTCACCGGCAGCGGCGTGCTTTCACCGGTCTAAAAAGGCGATTATTCGCCAGGCTTGTCTCCCCGCTCCGGCACTTCCTCGGAGAACCGGGCGGTAATGGCATCGCGCTCATAGCCTTGTCGCTCGGTCAAAATGTGGTAAAGCTCTGGACGACGGCCGTGGATCCAGCGGCGTCCGGTGCTCATGGCCATTAACGACAGGTCGAGGCTGGCGCAGACCATCGCGTCGGCTGCCGCGCAGGTTTCGTCAATAATGCGGCCGTAAGGATCTAAAATCATCGCATTGCCGGTACGCACTTCGTCATCGTCAGCCCCCACGCCGTTGCTGAATAAAATAAACAGTCCGTTGTCGTGGGCACGGGCCGGTAACCAGCGCAGCAGCCATTCCCGACCGTTCGCGCCTCTAAAGGCGGCGGTAATCTCCTCTTTTCGGCTTTCTCGCTGCTCCCACAGCGCGACCGCAATAGGCTTCATACCGTGAGGGCTGCGCGAGTGGGTTCCACCGGTCTGATGAGGCGCTAACAGGATATCTGCTCCCAACAGCGCCGTCGCGCGTACGTTTTCGACCAGGTTATTATCCCAGCAGATCAGTATTCCCACCTTCACGCCCCATGGGGTATCAAAAACCGTGAAGCTGTCGCCGCTGCTGATGGCCGGGTGCTCAAAAGCATGCAGCTTGCGGTGGGCGTGCAAAGTACCGTCCGGCAGGCAGGCGACGTAGGTATTATAAAGGCGCCCGTCATCCGCGCGCTCAATCAGCCCGGCACCAATCAGCATTTGATGCCTGATTGCCAGAGAGCGAATTAATGCCACCGAGGTGCCGGTGTCGAGAGGTTCAGCCAGCGCGTGGACCTGCGCCGACGTCAGTTTGGGCACGTGCCAGTATCCCGTGATGCACATCTCGGGGAAGGTCAGGATTTTCACGCCCTGAACCGCCGCCTGTTCGATAAATTTCTCCATCATCAATAAGTTGTATTTTTTATTGCCCGCCTGATGCTGAAACTGTACCACGGCAGCTTTTAAAGACTTTGATTCGCGCATTTCTGTTCTCCTAAGGCAGTGAGAGGGATTATTTACACCGCTAGTAGAGCAGGGCGGCTGATAACTTTATAATGAAAGCTTTTCGTCTCCTGATAACTTATTGGAATGCAAAAATGAATCTGCGGTTGCTCAAAGCCTTTGTGACTCTGGCAGAGAAGGGGAATTACGCCGACGCAGCGCAGACGCTGGCGGTCTCGCAACCGGCGTTGACCAAACAGATCAATCTGCTCGAGTCGACGATTAATGTGGCTCTTTTCTCACGCGGAAGGCAGGGCACCTCACTGACTGCGGGCGGGAAACGGCTGCTGCCCGAGGCTGAGAAGGTGCTCAAACAGGCGGGGTTATTTTTGCAGCGTGCCGAGGGTGTCGCGAAGGGTGAAGAGGGCATGATGGCAGTAGGGTTTGGGCTCTCGAGCTTTACCTTTGCGCCGCAGTGCATTGCGCATTTTCAGCGTCATTACCCTGGGGTAAACGTTTCGCTGGAGGATCTGCCGTCTTCGCAGCAGGAAGAAATGCTGCAAAGCGGCGTGCTGCAGGTTGGTTTTGTTCGCGTTCCGCCGAAAGCACCGCTGGAGTATCGCGCGCTGTTCGAGGATAGGCTGGTGCTCGCCGTGCCGGAAGAAAGCGCATTAAACGTGGAACAGTGGCTGGCAAAACTGCCGTTACTCAGGCTTTACACCGAACGAGGCCGTGGACTGAACCTGCAAACTGACCTGTTTTTGCAGGCCAATCGGCTTCATCCGTCTTCAAGCCAACAGGTAGAGGACATCCAGACTATCGTCGCGCTGGTGGTTGCAGGCATTGGCGTTGCGCTGCTGCCGCAAAGCGTTGCCCATATTGCGCCGACGGGATTTACGATGGTGCCGATTAGCAGTGAAACCAGCGCTTGGCAGGTGGGTATCGCCTGGGACGGACAGGCGGAGGACCGTATTCGCGACAATTTTATTGCGACAATATTTTTGCAGTAAACCCGACAATGCCATAGAGGAAGTGATACACGACGCCTCGAGAAGGGGAGAATTAAATGCGTCGGCGGTGCGGCGCGAGCTTGTCCTGCTGATTTGCGCTTATTTAAGCGATGACTCAAAAAAATATAAAGCCTGACTTAATTGATAAGGTATACGACAGTTTTAATCGCTAACCCTTGTGAGAGTAGGCGTGGCGTCCCATTTTTGGAACAGGGGAGGAGATTGTAGCAACAGCCCTGTTTTTTCAAAGTGTGCTTGCGATCCCAATAGCAGAGAGTCACTTCAATCTCCCCCTTCTCTTAAGGCAAATTCAATCTAGCATTACACATAATTTTACATTATCTTTACTAATGTGTTCATTCGCTCCATATCATAAAAAAATTGCTTTCCATCATGAGGGTTAGATATGAAATTAAAAATGGCACCACGCATTCTTTTGTCCTGTTTGGCTCTGGCCATGATCCCCTCTGCAAACGCAGCGACCGCAACCGGGACATTTCAGGTACTGATTACCATCCTCAAATCCTGTTCCGTAACGGCAGGGGCATCCTCAAACATTAACCTTGGCTCAGTCAATGCGGGGGCAACGGCTGCCGCAGGCAACAGCACTATCTCTGTGGACTGCTCAAGAACCACGCCTTATTACATCGGTCTGGCACCTTCCAGTACCAATGGCGGAACAACCACCGGCTCTGGCTCTATGTCCTCGGTTGCTAACTCAACAACCAACACCGACAAAGTGCCCTATCAGTTGAACCAGACCTCCGCAACGGGTGCCGTCTGGGGTAACACAGCGACCTCGACGAATGTCGGTAATGGCGTGGCCGGAACAGGGACCGGGGCTGCACAAACTTATACCGTCTACGCGACAGCAACCAGCACTAACTTTGCCCCTGACAGCTACGCCGATACCGTCACTGTCAACGTGAATTACTGATTCAAAAAGGTTCAATCCAGGAAAGGAGATGACGTTGAAATTGCTTGTGCGGCAGTTTGTTTTTGCATGCCTGCTAGGGACGGCGGTTTGGGGAACCGAGGCTGCGGCCAGCGGCCTGCAGGTTTCCCCGGTAAGTTTAACACTGACAGGCAACCAGAATGCCGGCGGCCTGTGGTTAAGCAATCAGGGAGATAATATTGTTAACGCGCAGGTACGTGTCTATCACTGGAGCCAAAGTAACTTTGCCGATACCTTGTCCTCTTCTCAGGGACTGGTAGTGAGTCCGCCTATGCTGACACTGGCACCCGGCGCTCGACAGTTGATCCGTATTATTCGCGTGGGCGCACCGCCAAATAATGTCGAAGACGCCTATCGGCTGGCTATTGATGAACTTCCTCCTGCCACGCTGCAAAAAAATAAATTGGAATTTGTACTGCATTATTCGTTACCCGTTTTTATTCAACCGGCAAGCAATCCTCCTACTTCGGTAAAATTGCAATGGACGCTGAGACATATCGGCAATAGTGATTTTTTGGAAGTTAATAATCAGGGAAATAGCCATGCTCAGCTATCCGCGATTACCTATATAAGCCCTAATGGTGCGCGCAAAGTCATCACCCCTGGATTATTAGGTTACGTTCTTCCTGGAATGACCATGCGCTGGATACTACCCGTCTCTAACGAGTATCTTAATCGCGGTAGCAAAATTGAAGTGTCAATAAATGGCGAAAAAACGCTACAGGATTTGTAATAACCCGCGCCATCTGGTGAAGGTTTTTTTACTGCATGGAATATTAATCTCGTCAGGGGCCATCGCGGAGGTCAATACTCCCGGCGGTCAGCCTGACGGTATTATTAATGACACAGCGCGTATTCCTGGTATTGACCTGTATCTTGATGTAACCCTAAATGGCAATCATTTGGGGTTAGCCCATTTTGGCGATGCCAATGGGAAATTATACGCCAGCGCAAATACCCTGCGGCAGCTGGGATTTCGGCTGCCTAAAGAGGCAACCGACGCCGTTAGCCTAAATAATATTGACCAACTCAAGATAGATTACGACGTTCAGCAACAGACGCTGAATATGACCGTGCCGTTGAGCCAGCTGGATTCCGCGACCACCGAGCTCAACGGGCTTAATATGCAAAGTCCTGCGGCAGCCAAATCGCGCGGCATGCTGCTCAACTACGATCTTTATGCCGCGCAGCAAAACGGCACCACGGCCAACAGTTTTACTGAATTTCGTGCCTTTAACTCCGAGGGCGTATTCAGTTCGACTCAGCTTACCCGCTATTCCGAGCAGACTAACAGCGGTTCTCAGGGCAACGAGTTTAGCCGACTGGATACCAGCTGGCGATCGTCATTCCCCGACAAACTACTGGCTGTCACCGTCGGGGATACCCTAACCAGTTCGCTCTCCTGGTCTCGCCCCACGCGCATTGCTGGTATTCAGATTGGCACCGACTACAGCCTGCAACCCTATCTGCGCACCGCACCGCTGCCGACGTTCCTCGGTTCGGCGACCTTGCCCTCCAGCGTCGAACTGTTTGTTAATGGCATGAAGTACTATAACGGACAGGTGCCGTCGGGTAATTTTGCCATCAATACGATGCCGAATATCAGCGGCGCCGGTAACGCACAGGTGGTGATGACGGACGCGCTGGGCAGAACGACGACACAGAATTTTTCTTTCTATAACGACCAGCAGCTGCTGCGTGAAGGACTCAAGGACTGGTCGGCGGAAGTGGGCGTGGTGCGTAAAAACTACGGTTATGCGTCCAACGACTATGGCAGCACGCCGGCGGCGAGCGGCACCTGGCGCTACGGCGTGAGCAACACCCTGACCACCGGAATACACTCCGAGGCGACAGACGGGCTGGCCAACGGCGGCGTGAGCAGCGACTGGATCCCCGGTTCGCAGAGCGGCACAATTTCCACCTCGCTGGCCTTCAGCACCGATCGGGGGCAGAGCGGTTCCCTTTACAGCGTGGGCTACCGCTGGGCGGGAACCCGTTTCAGCTTTGGGGCCAGTACAACGGCGACCACCGGCAATTATCACGACGTGGCGACGCATTATGGCACTGCGCCTCCCGCACTTAACAGCAACGTCGTGGTGGGTTACGACACGGGTTACCTGGGTAACGTCAGCCTAAGCTACCTGCAGTTTCGCTATCCGCAGGAAAGCGCCATTCGCTACGCCAATGCCAACTGGTTCAAATCGGTGGCAGAAAATGTCTATCTCAGCGCCGGTTATAGCCAAAATATGGATGACAAGAGCGACCGCAGCGTCTATCTGATGGTCTCCGTAACGCTGGATAATCGCATCACCGCCAGCACCACCGTGCAGCGTACCAACAATCAGACCGGCTATCAGGTTAACGCCAGTCAGTCGCAGCCGTCTGAGGGAGGCTGGGGCTGGAACGTGGCCGCCGACCAGCAGGATTCTCAGCAGAGCGGGCAGGGTGAGGTGGGTTATCTGGGGCGTTACGGTAATGTCTACACCGGATTCAACAACATGCCGGATAACCATTATGGTTATGCTGGGGCCAGTGGTTCCTTGGTGATGATGGGCGGCGGACTGTTTGCTGCACGGGAAATCACCAATGGGTTTGCGGTGGTCTCCACCGACGGCGTGCCTGATGTCCCGGTGAAACTGCAAAACAATCCGGTTGGCACCACCAATAACAGCGGACTGCTGCTGGTGACGCCGCTGAACAGCTATCAAAAGAACCTGTTGAGTATCGACCCGATGAGTCTACCGGCCAACACACGTATCACTCGCATTGAGGCCAACGCGACGCCGGGTGACCGTTCGGGAACGCTGGTGAACTTTACCATTGAGTCGGTTCGTGCCGCCCAGGTGGTGCTGACCGACGCGCGCGGCAAGGTTATCCCTGAAGGCAGTCAGGTTCGACTCAACGGTGACCAAAGTCAGACCGTGCCGGTGGGCTTCGACGGTATGGCCTATTTTGATACGCTGAAACAACATAATACGCTGCAGGTGACCACCAATTCCGGTACCTGTTCCGTTCAATTCGATTATCCGGCGAAAACCGAGGGTATTCCACAGATTGGCCCGCTGGCCTGTAAGTAAAGCCAGCGAGGTCAAGGAGTGATTAGGATGCGGTGTAGAAATCTGTTGCTGCTGGCAGGATTGGGGCTTTGCCCAACAATGAGTTATGCGCTTGCCTGTTCGGTAACCAACGTACAGTCCATCAATTTTGGCACGGTTAATCCGCTCTCGACCTCCAGTAGCAGCACCAGCATGACTTTTGGCTACAGCTGTACTCGAGGGGTTCTGGACGGCCTGCTGACCGCCGTCACTCTGTGCTTTAACATTGGTGCCTCGTCCAACAGCGGGCAGGTCACGACGCGCACCATGGCGAATACCCTCACGTCCTCCAATACCCTGAGTTACCAGCTCTATCAGGGGACGTCGAGCGGCACGGTGTGGGGGAGCCAATTTGTGGCGGGCACCACGCCTGCGATGGTCAACCTCTCTTCGCTGGTCGTCGGCGTTCCCTCAACCGGCAGTCTGACCGTGGCTGCGGTGTTGCCTCTGCCGCAAATTTCCGCCATCCCCGGCAGTTTTCAGGATATCTATTCCTCCGCTACTGCGATTGTCACCAGCAATACCGGGCTTCTGGTGCCACCGGGAAGTTGTGGAACGACGGTGGCAACTACCTTTGCCTTCAACGTCCTGGCGACGGTTGCCAAGCAGTGTACGGTTACCCCTAATGGCAACATCAGTATGGGGTCGGTCAATAGTACGGCAACCAATACCACCTCAAGCAACACGTTAAGCGTCGCCTGTAGCAACGGCACGGCGTATACCGTAGGACTGGTGCCATCAAACAGCAGCACCACGGGGAGTGGGGTGATGGTCACCAGCCCGAGCAACGGCGACCAGGTCCCTTATCAACTCAGTTCAACGGCGGGGCCTAATGGTACGGTGTGGGGAAGCGCCTCAACCAACCAGGTCGCGGGCACAGGAAACGGTTCAGCAACCAGCTATACTGTCTATGCCACCGTTCCCAGCGCCAACTATACGCCCGGTAACTATGCGGATACGGTGACGGTTAATGTGACCTATTAGACGTCATAATGATAAAAACAACGCCTTGCAGGAGGTATTTGTGAGCCAGTCATCTTCTTCCCCGCAGTCTATGGGGCGGCGCGCCCTTGAGACCGAGCCTCAATATATTAATTCACCGATGACCTCTGCCGCTGCCTTTTTGATTCTCGCCGTTAAGGACGACAGTCATTCGCTCGCGACCGTTCGCTCGGTCATCGGCAGTACCGACGATCTGATTAAAGATGTGCAGGTGCGAACTATCGAGGTGCAATTTACCTGCAATGTCGGGATTTCCTCTCGCATCTGGAGCGCGCTGAGCGGTAAACCGATGCCTAAAGAGCTTGCGCCGTTCAAGGAAATCAAGGGCGCTAAACATACCGCGGTGAGTACCGAAGGCGACCTGCTGTACCATATCCGCGCGGGCTCGGCTGACCTTATTATCGAGTTTGAAAAACTGCTGCTGGAAGCCTTTGGCGACAGCGTGACCGCCCTCGATGATGTCGCCGGATTCCGCTATTTCAACGGCCGAGACCTGCTGGGATTTGTAGACGGAACCGCCAATCCGGTCGGCCTTGCTTTACCCGAGGCGACGATCGTCGGTGATGAGGATCCTGATTATGCAGGTGGCAGCTACGTGGTGATTCAGAAATACCTGCATAACATGGCGGCATGGCGCGCGCAGAAGGTCGAAACGCAGGAGGCCATCATCGGCCGTACCAAGTTTGACAATGTCGAATTACCGGACGCAACCGAAGGGCAAAAGTCGCATAAGACGCTGTGCACCATTGAGGACAGTCAGGGTGAGTACGATATTTTGCGCGACAATATGCCGTTTGCCGTGCCGGGCAAAGGAGAATACGGCACCTATTTTATTGGCTATTGCCGTTATTTATGGGTGATTGAGAAAATGTTAGAGCGGATGTTTATCGGCAATCCGCCGCCGCTGCACGATCGTATTCTGGATTTCTCTACCGCCGTTTCCGGTGTGACCTTTTTTGTTCCGGCGCGTAAATTCTTGAGCGATCTGGGGGGATGAAATAAACCCTTCATGCTATGAAGCGGCATGAAGGGCCGTTATTGCCGCGGGATAAGGGGATATTTAACGGGTTGATTATTTACGGTCGAGAGAAAATTTACCCGGTCCGGTCACGGCGAGCAGTAATAATCCCCCTACGATGGCAATATTTTTATAGAAATTGATTTCGTTGGCATAGTGCGCCGCACCGGTTAGACCCCAGAAAGGGTGACCAATTAAACCGGTTGCAAGGGTATACACCGCCATAATCAGCGCCAGCGGACGAGTATAAAAACCTAAAATAAGTGCAATGCCGACGAAGAACTCCATCACTACGGCAATAATCGCCGCGACGGTTGGGAACGGCGCACCTACCGAACTCATATAAGTCACTGTACCGCTAAAGCCGGTTATTTTCTCCAGACCGAAAATAACAAATAAAAGCATGAGCAGAACACGAGCCACAAGAATGATAATATCGCTGTATTTAGCAACGGAAAAATAACGCATAAGTGCCTTCCTGGTTAATTAATTTATAAACTGAAAGTTACTTTAACTCTTTCGTCATTGCGCATAAACTCCGTAAATGAACAACATAATCCCATAAGTGGCATAATCATGAAGTTTGACCCAGCGGATATGGTCCTGTTTGCCTGCGTAGTGGAGGAAGGCAGTTTCTCGGGGGCAGCAGAACGTCTCGACATCCCGAACTCAACCGTCTCGCGACGGATTTCAACGCTGGAAAACCAACTGGGTGAGCGCCTGCTGGTTCGCACCACCCGCAAGATGGTGATTACGGAATATGGTAAGGCGGTGCTGCGCCATGCCCAGCAGATTTCAGCCGAAATGGAGTCCATGCTGGCACTCACCGAAAACCGTAAGGCCAAGCCGAGCGGATTGCTGAGAATATCGATGCCGGGTGATTTCTCGCAGAACATGATTGGAGCGCTGCTGGCGGACTTCATTGAAAAATACCCCGACGTGACGCTGGATATCGACTCCTCCCAGCAGCGGGTTGATATCATCAGTGAGGGCTATGACGTCGCGCTACGTATGGGCAATCTGCAGAATGATTCTACGCTGGTGGCACGACAGCTTAGCACCTTTCGCGTGGCGCTCTACGCCTCGCCCAAGTTTCTTAAAAAGAGCGGGGCGGTAAAGCATCCGCAGGAATTGATGCATCGCGCCGTGCTAAGGCTTCGAACGCGTGGAGGGGAGGTTTCCCCGTGGCAACTCACCCGGGGAGACGAGTCCTGGGAGGGCAGCCCTCCGATGCGCGCGGTGGCCAACTCGCCGAGTGTGTTAATCAATCTTGCCCGGCTTGGGGCCGGGATAACCAGTGTAACGACGCATTTCGCCCATCCATTTCTGGAAAATGGAGAACTGGTGAGGGTACTCGAAGATTGGGAGTGTCCCGGCGTTCCCGTGTGGGCGGTATTCCCCGGACGGCGCTTGATGCCCTCAAGAACCCGGGTATTTATCGACAGTCTGGTTGCCAGCTTTGGGAAGTTTACCTCAACCTACTGAACCCCAACCACGGCAGCGCGTGGTTGTTCAGCTTAACTCTTTCAACGCAATTCAGGCAGCGTCAAAAATCACGTACAGCTTACGCATAGTGGTCTCAACCACCCAGGTGCCCTCGGTATTGGCCTCGAAGAAAAACGAGTCTCCGGCCGTAAAGGTCAATGTTGCCTCGCCGTCTGGGGTAAATGAACCGCTGCCACCGAGAAAATGCATGATCTCCGCCTGCCTGACCGAACGCCGGTAGCTGCCCGGCGTACATTCAAAGATACCGCTGTCGATGTCTTCCTTACCTGGAATGACCTTCTGCAGGCCGGAAAGCTTAACGGCAGGGGTATCGGGCAGTCCCTCAACGTTTCCCCAGGATTCCAACGCCTCGATAGAGGCCGGTTGTCCAATTTTTTGTACCTTCATTTAGTGAGTTCCTCAGCGTGGATGCAGTCAGGTTTTAGGGGGTTTTACGCTGTCCAGCTTACGGAATGCCTTAAAAACTTTATTAAACTTATGGGCGCTGGATTAACACATCAGAGTGCGAATCGACCCGGGTTTGGCAGGAAGTTTTGTCGGAGTGCGCTAAGGGGTGCAAACACACCCCATAGCGCTTTTCTTGTCGCGGGCTATTTCTTCACCTCAGGCTGGCCGACGCTCTGTTTCCTCAGTTTTGCCACCTCCTCGGCATTAACGGCTGACGCGCTATTTCCCCAACTGCTGCGAATAAAAGTTACCACGTCTGCCACCTGCTGGTCGTTCAGCCGCCATGCAAAATCTGGCATAGTCAGGCCGGTGATGGACTCGCGGGTTACCGGGGTTTTAGCGCCTGCCAGAACAATGTTGATCAGTGAGGACGGATCATCCCCCATCACGGCGGTATTCCCGGCAAGGGCAGGGAAGCTTTTTGTATACCCTTTGCCATCAATACGGTGACAGGCGGAGCAGTTATTCATATAAAGCAGAGATCCCGGTTGAGACATATCGCCTTTTATCAGCGCAGCGCTAGTCGAATCCGCTTTTGCAGAGGCTTGGGCCGGGGCATCGGACGACGGCAATGATTTAAGATAAGTTGCAATGGCGCTGAGATCGGCATCGGTGAGATATTGCGTGCTTTTCTCGATGGCTTCGCTCATGGGGCCAAATGCCGCATTCCCGTCGGTGTGGCCTGTCTTAAGGAACTCGGCAATCTCCTGCGCCGACCAGCTGCCCAACCCCGTTTTGCTATTGCCCGTCAGATCAGGCGCGGACCATCCGGCTAGCTGACCGCCGCTAAGGAAGCGCTTATCGTGCTGATCAAAGCCTTTTTCCTGATAAGCCAGTCCGCGCGGCGTATGGCAGGTTCCGCAGTGCGTAAGGCCCTGCACCAGGTAAGCCCCGCGATTCCATTCTGCACTTTGCGTCTGGTCGGGCTTATAGACATCGCTATCGTGGAAGGCCCAGTCCCACGCTGCCAGTGGCCATCGCATATTTAACGGCCATGGAATATCGCTCTTTCTGTTTGTCTGATGCACCGGCTTAACCTCATTCATCAAATAAGAATAAAGGGCGTGCATATCATCATCGTTTATTTTGGCATATTCCGTGTATGGCATGGCGGGATATAAACGATGACCGTCTTTTGCGATCCCTTGGCGTAACGCGCGTGAGAAATCTTCATAGCTGTAATTACCGATACCGGTGTCTTTATCTGGCGTAATATTGGTCGAGTAAATTGCCCCCACCGGAGTAACCATTTTCAACCCCCCTGTAAAAGGCGCGGAACCGGAGACGGTATGGCAGGCAGCACAGTCCCCTGTGGTGGCGATATATTCACCGCTGGCGACTTTTTCCTGAAAGTTTTCCGGGGCGGCCATGGCGAATTTGCAGGAAATAAATGCAGCAACAAATAACGAGAGTTGTTTTATTTTCATGTCTTTATTGCCTCAGTTAACGCTGAACCAGAGGCCCTGGATTTTTAAGATATTGCGACTTGATAGCGTTAGCGGCAAACAGCGTGGTCGCGCCAACGATTCCAGTCGGGTTGTAGGCAATGTTTTGCGGGAAGCAGCATGCGCCGAGAACAAAAACATTGGGCACATCCCAGCTTTGCAAATACTTGTTCACAACGCTGGTACGAGGGTCATCGCCCATGACCGCACCGCCGGTAGTATGCGTGGATTGATAAGGGCGGACATCGTAATGGGAATCCAGGTTTTTAAAGCCCATGCTGTAAGACAGCGGGTTGAGTTCCTTGACGATGTTCTCGACTTTTCCGGCCAGGAACTGGGTCAGTTTTAATTCATTTTGCTGCCAGTCGTAGGTCATCCTTAACAGCGGGAGTCCGTAGGCGTCCTTATAGGTTGGGTCGAGATCCAGGAAGCATTGCTTATACGGCATCACCGAGGCCGAGGAGCCGACGCTCATATTATGCAGATAGTTGTCTTTAATAGACTGCTTCCAACCCGATCCCCAGTTAGGTGCACCTTTAGGTAATACCATCTGTTGAATTGGTCTTGCGCCGGTGGCGTGGGCCGAAATACTGCCGCCGCCGATAAAGCCTACGTCGGAGTGGTCGAAGTTTTCACCGTTGAAATTATCGATATAGACCCCCGAAGCGCCCGCCGCGGCAAAGTGGTTGAAGTACACCTCTTTGCCAAAGAACAGTTTGGCTGCGCCATCGATTTGATAGGCATAGTTTCTGCCCACCACGCCTTCACCGGTGTCAGGGTTGTAAGGTTTTCCAATCCCAGAAAGTAACAGCAGGCGAACGTTATGCAGCTGGAAAGCGCTGAGAATAACCAGCGAGGCAGGTTGTTCAACTTCTTCGCCATTGGCATCGATATAGGTCACGCCCGTGGCTTTCTTTCCGGTGGAATCGGTAAGTACGCGCAGTACGTGGGAGTGGGGGCGCAATTCGAAATTACTGTACTGCTTGAGCGCCGGTATGACACAGGTCTGCGGTGACGCCTTGGAATAGTTGAAACAGCCAAATCTTTCGCAGAATCCGCAGTAGTTACAGGCCCCCATCTGAACGCCGTAGGGGTTGGTATAGCCGCCGGTGCTGATGGCCGCAGGACCGGAAAAGGCGTGATAACCCTGGTTCTTGACTACGTTGCGAAATATCTGGCCCGCATACTGATCTTTCAGCGGTTTATTCGGATAGTCGCCGCTGCGCGGTGCTTCGAAGGGGTTGCCTCCCTCAATAATTTTGCCCTGAATATTCCCCGCCTGGCCTGAAGCGCCACAAATTTTCTCAAACTTATCAAAATAGGGCTCCATTTCCGCATAGGTAAAGGGATAATCCTGAACGGTCATATCAGCAGGAATAAATTTAGCGCCATATTTTTCAGTGATAGTGGTTTTAACTTTCAGGTCGCTTTCAAGCGGACGCCACAACAAACCGTTCCAGTGAACGCCAGCACCGCCTACGCCATCGCCGGGTAAGAATGAGCCCAAACGGCGGTAGGGATAGGCTTTGCTTCCTGGGGTATGGCGGATAGTGACCGTTTCTTTCGAAATGTTCTGGAATAACTTAAGCCTTATCCCATAAGTTAATTCATCAACGATGCGTGGATAGGTAAAGTCGGGGTAGGTATCACGCTGTTCGCCGCGTTCTAACGCAACAATTTTTAATCCAGTCTCGGATAATTCTCTTGCCATTACAGAGCCGGTCCAACCAAAACCGACAATAACAATATCAACTTGCTCTTTTTTTATCGTCATTTTTATGCGCCATTCTTACCTGAAATACTCACCGGACCCAGCGGGTAATGGGTGTTGGGATTATCCATTACCTGAACAAAATCAGCGCGAGCGCCCGGGAAGCCGATCATTTTCCACGATGCCTGGGTGCGGTTTCCGCCATGAATAGGGTCGGCGAGATAGCCTTCTTTGGTGTTCTCCAACAGCTGGCCGAAAAACAGTTTGGAAGAAATATCGGCAAGCTGGATGTGACCCGCCTCAAGCGCGTGTAATACCCCCTCTCGCTCGGCATTTTCCAGGTCTGCAAATTTCTTCTGATATTTTTGCTGGCAGTATTGATCGGTGGCTTTAATTCCCCTGCGATATATATCACGCGGCACCAGATTAGTTTGATATCCCAGCTCTGGAATGGTTTGCTCAAACGGCGGTTGCATATACCACAAGGCGCCGTGACCGTAGGGCAGCTCCATTTGCTTATCAATATAGACAGGCACACCTTCGCTCACCGCACCGGGACCATTATCGTCCTGAGGAATTAACCGATCGGTGGCCGAAATAATGAAGCGCCATTCCTCGTGATTAAAAAATATCGGTACATATTGATAGACGAATTCATCCTCTTTATTTTTTTCAGCGGCTGAAACACTTTTTGCAATAACAGTTCCTGAAAGGGCGGTAACTGGCAATATCGCAAGGGAACGTTGAAGGAATTTTCTGCGAGAGTTTACAATCTCACCCTCTTCTTTTTTCATTATCTCCGACCTCAACTTATTGTTATAAAAAATAAATAAAAGTTAAAATAAAGTTACATATTTTGCGTTGGCAGACTTATAGCATGGGGTAATCACAAAAAACACAGGCTGACTGGTTATGAATGCCAACGGAGCAGGTTATGAATTGCCTAATGGAATGACTTTTTATGGGGTTTTACGCACCGGAATAACAACAGAAGGGGAGGGGAGATATCAGGTCTTGACGTATTTGGTTGCATATACTTACATGCATTAATGGATGTAAGTGAGCTTATTTAGCCTGTTTTTGGCGTTAGGATTAACTTTAGTTTGAGGGTAATGCAGAAAATGGGTATGTCATGGGCGAGAGATTTTTATATTCTAGATAATAAAAACCACGCCGGAGCGTGGTTTTTAAATTCAACCGTAAAGATGGATAATTAAACGTTGAACAGGAAGTTCATTACGTCGCCATCTTTAACGATGTAGTCTTTGCCTTCTGAACGCATTTTACCGGCTTCTTTCGCGCCTTGCTCACCTTTGTAGGTGACGAAGTCGTCAAAACCGATTGTCTGTGCGCGGATAAAGCCTTTCTCAAAGTCGGTGTGGATCTTACCGGCTGCCTGAGGTGCGGTAGCGCCTACTGGAATGGTCCAGGCGCGAACTTCTTTCACACCGGCGGTGAAGTAGGTTTGCAGGTTCAGCAGCTCGTAACCTGCGCGGATAACGCGGTTCAGGCCCGGCTCTTCCAGACCCAGTTCAGCCATGAACTCAGCGCGGTCTTCGTCTTCCAGCTCGGCGATATCAGATTCAACGGCGGCACAAACGGCAACCACAACGGAACCTTCGGCATCAGCGATTGCGCGAACTTTGTCGAGGTACGGGTTGTTTTCGAAACCGTCTTCGTTAACGTTGGCGATATACATGGTCGGCTTCAGGGTCAGGAAGCTGAGGTAGCGGATGGCCGCTTTGTCTTCGTCTGACAGGTCAAGCGCACGCAGCATACCCGCTTGTTCAAGCTGCGGCAGGCATTTTTCCAGCGCAGCCAGTTCAGCTTTTGCGTCTTTATCGCCGCCTTTGGCTTTCTTCTGTACGCGGTGAATCGCGCGCTCACAGGTGTCGAGGTCAGAAAGCGCCAGCTCGGTGTTGATCACGTCGATGTCATCAGCCGGGTCAACTCTGTTGTTAACGTGGATGATATTGTCGTTTTCGAAACAACGGACAACGTGGCCAATAGCTTCGGTTTCACGGATGTTGGTCAGGAACTGGTTACCCAGGCCTTCACCTTTTGACGCGCCTTTAACCAGACCGGCGATATCAACGAATTCCATGGTGGTTGGAACAACGCGCTGAGGTTTCACTATCTCGCACAGTTTGTCGAGACGTGGATCGGGCATTGGTACAACGCCGGTATTCGGTTCGATGGTGCAGAACGGGAAATTGGCCGCTTCGATACCTGCTTTGGTCAGCGCATTGAAAAGAGTTGATTTACCAACGTTCGGCAGGCCGACGATACCGCATTTGAATCCCATGTTTTATATCACCTTAATATCTTAATAATCAGGAGCTTAAAGTAATCATCCTGATGTAATGACCATAATTCCGCTTATTATACACAGTTTGCGTGTTGAACTCGATCCGCATCTTTTTAAGGTAAAATGCCCCCACTCTTGTTATTGTCGCCTTGTTTGTTTTATTTAACTCAAAGTATTGGATATTCGCATGTTAACTCTGAAGAACTTCAGGGCGGCTGACGTCAAAAATGACGTATTGGCCGGCTTTGTAGTTGCTGTCTCAATGATCCCTGAAGCGGTGGGCTTCTCGCTGGTGGCAGGCCTGTCACCAATAGTCGGGCTACATACCGCGTTTATCATCGGTATCGTCACCGCGTTGTTCGGCGGTAAGCCGGGCATGGTGTCAGGTGCGGCGGGGTCGATAGTGGTGGTATTAATGAGCCTTGCGGCGCAGCACGGCATGGGCTACGTACTTTGGGCTACGCTGTTTGCCGGACTGATTCAGATTGCCATCGGCGTGTTCCGGCTGGGCAAATTTATTCGTCTGGTGCCGCTTCCCGCTATTCACGGTTTCGTCAACGGATTAGCGATAGTCATTATGCTGGCGCAGCTGCACATGATTGCCGGACAGGGGATGTTGATGTACGGGCTGGTGCTGCTGGCGATTGCCGTGGTCGTCATCTTTCCGAAAATTACCCGCGTTATTCCTTCGTCGCTGGCCGCGCTGATTATCGTTTCTGCGGTCGCGATAGGTTTTCACCTGCAAACGCTGCGGGTCGGTGATTTAGCGGATATCTCTGGCGCATTGCCGAGCTTCTCGCTGCCGGCTGCGCCCTTTACCCTCGATATGCTGAAGGTTGTGCTGCCTTATGCGGTGGTTATCGCGCTGGTGGGACTCATCGAATCGCTGCTGACCATGACGGTGCTCGATGAAATGGGGGGCAAGAAAGGCAACGGTAACCGCGAGAGTATTGCGCAGGGTGCCGGTAATACTCTTTGCGGCCTGTTTGGCTGCTTCGCCGGGTGCGCGATGATTGGGCAGTCGATCATCAACTTCACCTCGGGCGGTCGCGGTCGCATCTCCGGCACGGTAGGCGCTATTCTGCTGATCCTCTTCGTGGTGAGCCTGGCGGATTATATCGGCCTGATTCCGGTCGCTGCACTGGCGGGCATTATGCTGGTGGTGTGCTATAACACCTTTGAGTGGAGCTCGTTCCGCCGTCTGCGCCGTATGCCGAAGTCTGACGCGCTGGTGATGGTGGCCGTGACCCTGATTACTATTTTCACCGATCTAGCCGTGGCGGTCATCAGCGGAGTGATTATCTCCGCGCTGGTCTTTGCCTGGCAGCACGCGCGTATCAGCATTCGCAGCCGTCAGCAGAAGGGGGATTTGGTGATGTATAAGCTGGAAGGGCCGCTGTTCTTTGGCTCAACCGCCGCCTTCGCCGAGCTGTTTACGCCAGAGCAGGATCCGCAAAATGTGATCCTGGATTTCTCGGCCACGCGGGTGATGGATTCAAGCGGCGTCGAGGCGATTGATAAAATCACCGGTCGCTATCTCGAGGCGGGCAAGACTATCCGTTTACGCCACCTGAGTGCCGACTGCGTGAGGCTACTCGCCAAGGCGGGGCCATTCTGTAGCCACGAGCTGGACGACCCAGACTATTACGTTGCGGAAGATAATTACCAGACTGACGATAAATCGTTGGGAAAAGAAACGTTTAGGGTAAGAACCTAACAACGTGGGTGAGAGAGGCTATGCGTAAGTTACCCCTCTCACGCTTCCCCCACGCCGGGGGAAGCGGCCTTAAACGCTTAACCTTCTGCTTTAAAACTGTGCAAACGGTTCATCGCTTTCAATAACCCGTCTTTCATCAGAATATCCGTACAGCGCAACGACTCGTCAATGGCTTCATCAATCAGCTTCTGTTCGCTGGCCGGCGGTTTACCGAGCACAAAACCGACGACCTTACTGCGATCGCCAGGATGACCGATGCCGATGCGCAGGCGATAGAAGTTTGGATTGTTACCCAGCTTGCTCTGAATATCTTTTAAACCGTTATGGCCGCCGTTGCCGCCACCCAGTTTGATCTTCGCGATACCGGGAAGGAAGTCCAGTTCGTCGTGGGCGACCAGAATTTCGGCCGGTTCAATACGGTAGAAGTTCGCCATGGCGCTGACCGCCTTGCCGCTCAGGTTCATGAAGGTGGTCGGCACCAACAGACGTACGTCTTGCCCATTCATTGATAAACGCGCCGTGTAGCCGAAGAATTTACTCTCTTCTTTTAACTGTTGGTTATGCTGACGGGCCAATTGATCCACATACCATGCACCGGCATTGTGGCGGGTCTGGGCATATTCGGCTCCGGGATTCGCCAGGCCAACGATTAATTTAATGCTGCTCACGTTCTTTTCGCTTCTCGAGGGAATAATCTGGCCGATAGTTTACCCGTGCTTTGCCGCCGTGCCAAACCGTGCGGTAAATAAAGCCCCCCATTACTTCAGAATCGAATAGTTACATTTTATAATTATTCACCTTTCAATGAGATATCCCCAAAGAAGCGTAAAGATTTGTCATTTTGCATCTCCACACTGTGATCGTGCCCGCAACCCCTCCCCGACGTGACGGCTATAATTTATACAGGATGAAGTGACGCTCTTTGCTTAATGCAAAGGAAAATGCAAAGGATTTAAGGAGGTGACGAATGAAACGTAAAAACGCAGCCCTGTGCGGTAACCTGTTGATGGGAGTAGGATTGGTTATCATGGTTGGCGGTATCGCCTATGCGGTACTCAGCCAGGTGTCCAACCTTGGCATGCCTGACTTCTTCACCCACGGTGCCGTCATGAGCATATTCATCGGTGCACTGCTGTGGTTAACCGGGGCACGGGTCGGGGGACGCGAAGCCGTCGCCGATCGTTACTATTGGGTACGTCATTACGACGCTCGCTGCCGTAAAAATCATCGCCACTCCTGACCCTAACCGCTGCGTGAAGCGAAAGCGCGCTGACTTAAGGTTAGAAACTAAAAAGCCCCGGGGATCCGGGGCTTTTTATTGTTAATCGCTTTTATAACGCACGGTTAAAAGGATTAATGCTCGAACATCGCTGAAATCGATTCTTCATTGCTGATACGGCGGATGGCTTCAGCCAGCATGCCGGACAGCGTCAAAGTGCGCACGTTTTTCAGGGCGCGAATTTCAGGAGACAGCGGGATGGTATCACACACGATCACTTCATCAATCACGGAGTGCTTGATGTTCTCTACGGCGTTGCCGGAGAAGATTGGGTGAGTCGCATAGGCGAAGACACGCTTGGCACCGCGCTCTTTCAGCGCTTCAGCGGCTTTACACAGGGTGCCGCCGGTGTCGATCATGTCATCAACCAGGATACAGTCACGACCGCTTACGTCACCAATAATGTGCATCACCTGCGAAACGTTTGCGCGAGGGCGACGTTTATCGATGATGGCCATGTCGGTGTCATTCAGCAGTTTAGCAACGGCACGCGCACGAACAACGCCGCCGATGTCTGGAGAAACCACGATTGGGTTTTCGAGATTTTGCTGCATCATGTCTTCGAGCAGGATTGGGCTACCGAACACGTTATCAACCGGGACATCGAAGAAGCCCTGGATTTGTTCTGCGTGCAAATCAACGGTTAAAACGCGGTCAACGCCTACGCTGGAAAGGAAGTCGGCAACGACTTTGGCGGTGATCGGTACACGCGCTGAACGCACGCGGCGATCCTGACGTGCATAACCGAAGTAGGGGATAACTGCCGTGATGCGGCCGGCAGAGGCGCGCCGGAGTGCATCGACCATTACCACGAGTTCCATCAGGTTGTCGTTAGTAGGCGCGCAGGTGGATTGGATAATGAAAATATCTCCGCCACGTACATTTTCGTTAATTTGCACACTTACTTCACCGTCACTAAAACGACTGACGGCGGCGTCACCTAGGCTGGTGTATAAACGGTTGGCAATACGTTGTGCTAGTTCCGGGATGGCGTTACCAGCAAAAAGCTTCATATCAGGCACGAGAAGAACCTCAGGCTTGCGTCCAGAGAAGATATCGGCTTGTGATTTCACCGGGCGGTGAGCGAAACCACAGCAATATACATACGTACAACTTACCCTTCGTCCCTCAGCGAGCGGCGGATGTTTCCGCGGGCTGAAGTCGGTCAGGTATACAGATTAAATCTAAAAAATTCCGAGAGGCTGGCAAAGAACAGACACAAATAGCGGGAACTTGTGACTCTCTACGCTTTGGCTGCGGCTCTCATCAGCTCGGCACGTGTTTTGTGCAGCGGCGAGACGTTAACGCCTCGGGCGACAAAACCGTTAATCCATGCCGGCGCCTTACTCAACACCTCGTTGGCGGACTCCTCTGTGTCGAATTCGGCAAACACACAGGCCCCTGTTCCGGTGAGGCGCGACGGCGCGTATTCTAGCAGCCATGAAACAAGCTGTTCAACCTCGCAAAAACGTTTTCTTGCAATAGGTTCACAATCATTAGTGTAAGTTGTGTGCAATAGCACATCAATCGAGCGTTTTGGCGTATCTCGAATCAGTTCGGGATCGCCAAAAATAGCCGGTGTCGGAATACTGACGCCAGGATGCGCGACCAGATACCATTTTTCCTCCGGTGAAACGGGCTGTAACACTTCCCCGATGCCTTCGGCAAACGCGGCGTGTCCCATCACAAACACCGGCACGTCTGCCCCGAGGGTAACGCCCAGCTCCGCCAGCTCGCTGTCGCTGAAATGGCAATTCCACAGCAGATTGAGCGCCACTAACGTGGTTGCCGCGTTGGAGGAGCCCCCACCGAGACCTCCGCCCATCGGCAGACGCTTTTCTATCTGGATGTCCATACCACACGGCGACGGCAGGCCTTGCTGCGCCATACGCGCCTGCAACAGTTTCGCGGCACGTATAATCAGGTTCTGCTCATCCGGCACGCCCTCGACGGAAGGGCTGAGCGTGATTTTATCGTCATCACGGGGCGTAAACGCCAGGCTGTCTCCGTAGTCAACGAACTGAAACAGCGTTTGCAGATTGTGATAGCCGTTGGCGCGTTGCCCGGTGATGTACAGGAATAAATTGAGTTTAGCCGGAGATGGCCAAAAAAGCGTCATCTCAGTTTAGCGTCCAGCTGTCCATTTTTAACTTAATGCGCTGCGTGCCCTGAGTCATCTCGAGGCGGTTCGGCAGCGGTGGTGTGACGGTAGTGTCGTAGCTCTGATAGCTGACGCTGCCGTTGAGGCCTTTCTGTTTATAGTTGACCTGGCGCAGACGGTACTGGCTGTCGAGGCTGAAGTCGCTGCTGTCGCCCGGCAGGCCCAGCATCCACTGGCGCATATTGGACAGCGGGATCGACATGCCGGTCAGCTTCTGAATCATGTCATCAGGATTGTTGCTGGTGTATTGTTTACCCTGATTATTAGTCAGCTGCGCGTTGCCGTCCTGCACTTTCAGTTCCATCTCGGTGCTGCCCAGCGGATTGGTCAGCAGCAGGCGATAGCTCTGTGGCGAGAATTGCTGCCAGAAGAAGTGCGCATACACTTTCTGACTGTCTGAGATATAGGCGAAGGATCCGCGGGTCTGGTAGTGATCCAGTTGCTTAACCTGCTGTTCGTGCTGACGCCACTGCGGCGAAGTCGGGCTGGTAGAAGGACCGGTGGTCGGCGAGAAGGTCGAACAGGCGGTCAGCACCAGGCTGGCGAGAGGAAGCAGGCGAAGCAGGTTGGCTTTATGCATTGGCATAACGAGTCGGGTCCTTTCATTAAAACAATCTTCCGGGGAGTCTAGCACACCTTGCAGGCGGAGGCTGCCCAGCGTTGAAGTTTGAAAAATCACGCGATGATGAGGGAATCACTTTGCCTTTGACAGCAGGTTAATGTAATCAGCTTTGTCTGGGAAAAGCGGCCAATTTTGGTGTAAATGATTATCAATCTCTACTGCCAGGTGCCGTTAATCACAGCTTTTTACAAAAACCGGACAGATAGTGCGGTGTGGCTTTTATTGATCTCAGTCATCTTGTAGAATGCGCCTCAGACGTAAACCCATACAAAGAAAAGTCTCTTTCGACTATCGCTCCCATGACCCTACTTGCATTAGGTATTAATCACAAAACCGCCCCGGTATCTCTGCGTGAAAAGGTCACGTTCTCGCCAGACACTATCGAACAGGCGCTCTCCAGTCTGCTTCAGCAACCGCTGGTGCAGGGCGGCGTCGTGCTGTCAACCTGTAACCGCACCGAGCTGTATCTCAGCGTCGAGCAGCAGGAAAAGCTGGCGGGAAAGGGCGATGTGCATGAGCAGCTGGTTGCCTGGTTATGTGATTATCATCAGTTGAGCGCGGAAGAGGTCAAGAAAAGCCTTTACTGGCACCAGGATAACGACGCAGTCAGTCACCTGATGCGCGTCGCCAGCGGTTTGGATTCGCTGGTGCTCGGCGAGCCGCAGATCCTCGGTCAAGTGAAGAAAGCCTTTGCCGAATCGCAGCACGGTCATGCGGTGTCGGGTGAGCTTGAGCGTTTATTCCAGAAGTCTTTCTCAGTGGCAAAACGCGTGCGCACCGAAACCGACATCGGGGCCAGCGCGGTTTCCGTTGCCTTCGCCGCCTGTACGCTGGCGCGTCAAATATTCGAATCTCTCGCTGAAGTCAACGTGCTGCTGGTCGGTGCGGGTGAGACCATCGAGCTTGTCGCACGTCATCTGCGCGAACACAACGTCCGTCATATGATGATTGCCAACCGTACCCGCGAACGTGCGCAGGTGCTTGCCGATGAAGTTGGCGCTGAGGTTGTTTCTCTGCAAGACATCGACGCCCGTCTGGCCGATGCCGATATTATCATCAGTTCTACCGCCAGTCCGCTGCCGATTATCGGTAAAGGCATGGTCGAGCGTGCGCTGAAAGCGCGTCGCAATCAGCCGATGCTGATGGTCGATATCGCGGTTCCCCGTGATATCGAGCCGGAAGTCGGCAAACTCGCCAACGCCTACCTTTATAGCGTTGATGACCTGCACAGCATTATTCAAAAAAATCTTGCCCAACGTAAGGCCGCCGCGATTCAGGCAGAGTCTATCGTCGAGCAGGAAAGCTCCAACTTTATGGCCTGGTTGCGCTCTCAGGGCGCCGTTGAAGTTATCCGCGATTATCGCTCCCGCGCCGATACCGTCCGCGCCGATATGGAAGCCAAAGCCCTGGCGGCAATTGCGCAGGGTGCCGACGTCCAAAGCGTTATTCACGAACTGGCCCATAAACTCACCAACCGCCTTATTCATGCCCCAACCCGTTCACTGCAACAGGCCGCCAGCGATGGTGATGTTGAGCGTTTGCAAATTTTACGCGATAGTCTCGGTCTAGATCAGTAAAATACCCGAAAGGTCGAGTACCTGAAGGCGGCCACCACACCTGCGTCTGGATGGACGCGGGTATAGTTCTTATTATCACAGGGTAAAACACTACGCATGAAGCCTTCTATCGTTGCCAAACTGGAAGTGTTACAAGAGCGCCATGAAGAAGTTCAGGCGATGCTCGGCGACGCGACTGTCATTGCCGATCAGGAAAAATTCCGCAATCTTTCTCGCGAATATGCTCAGTTGAGCGATGTTTCCGCCTGCTTCCTGACCTGGCGTCAGGCGCAGGAAGACCTGGTCGCCGCGCAGGAGATGCTCGACGATCCCGAGATGCGCGAGATGGCGCAGGACGAAATCAAGCAGTGTGAGGCCAAGCTCGAAGAGCTCGAGAAAGAACTCCAGCTGCTGCTGCTGCCAAAAGATCCCGACGACGAGCGCAGCGCCTTCCTTGAAATCCGCGCCGGAACCGGCGGTGACGAGGCGGCGATTTTTGCCGGTGACCTGTTCCGTATGTACAGCCGTTATGCCGAGACGCGTCGCTGGCGCGTCGAAGTCATGAGCGCCAACGACGGCGAGCACGGCGGATATAAAGAAGTGATCGCCAAGGTGACCGGTGACGGCGTTTACGGTCAGTTCAAATTCGAGTCCGGCGGCCACCGCGTTCAACGCGTCCCCGAGACCGAATCGCAGGGTCGTATCCACACTTCTGCCTGTACTGTTGCCGTGCTGCCTGAGGTTCCTGAGGCCGAAATGCCTGAAATCAACGCCGGTGACCTGCGTATTGATACCTTCCGCTCCTCGGGTGCGGGCGGCCAGCACGTTAACACCACCGACTCGGCTATCCGTATTACCCACTTGCCGACCGGCATCGTGGTTGAGTGTCAGGACGAACGTTCGCAGCACAAAAACAAGGCTAAGGCACTCTCTGTGCTGGGCGCGCGTATTCGTGCCGCTGAGGTGTCAAAGCGTCAGTTAGAAGAGGCCTCAACGCGCCGCAATCTGCTGGGCAGCGGCGACCGTTCTGACCGCAACCGCACCTACAATTTCCCGCAGGGAAGGGTGACCGACCACCGCATCAACTTGACAATCTACCGTCTGGACGAAGTGATGGAAGGCAAGTTGGATATGCTTATCCAACCTATCGTGCAGGAATATCAGGCCGACCAGCTCGCCGCGCTGTCCGAGCAGGAATAATGGACTTTAGCCGCTGGTTGACCCAAGCCGTTGGGCGTCTGGCGGCCAGTGATAGCCCGAAGCGGGATGCTGAAATCCTGCTCGGGCACGTCACCGGTCGTACCCGCACCTATATCATGGCCTTTGGCGAAACAGAGCTTAGCGACGATCAACGGCTACAGCTCGAGTCTTTGCTGAGCCGACGCGAGAAGGGCGAACCCATCGCCTATCTGGTCGGCGAGCGTGAGTTCTGGTCTTTGCCGCTGTCCGTTTCTCCCGCCACGCTTATCCCGCGCCCCGACACCGAGTGTCTGGTTGAGCAGGCGTTGCTGCGCCTTGAGCCTTCCCCTGCGCGAGTGCTGGATTTAGGCACCGGCACCGGCGCTATTGCGCTTGCTATCGCCAGCGAAAGGCCCGACTGCCAGATAACGGGCGTTGACTTACAGCCCGACGCCGTGGCGCTGGCGCAGTACAACGGCAGCAAACTCGCTATCCCCAATGCCCAATTTTTGCAGGGCAGCTGGTTTGTACCGGTCGGGGGGCAATCCTTCGAGATTATCGTCAGTAATCCTCCCTATATTGACGCCACCGACCCGCACCTTGCGCAGGGTGACGTACGCTTTGAACCCGCTACTGCCTTGATTGCAGACAATAAAGGTCTCGCCGACATTGACTATATTGTCTCTCAGGCACCGGCATTTCTGGTGCCCGGCGGCTGGCTGTTGCTCGAGCACGGTTGGGAACAGGGAGAGTCTGTCAGAACTATCCTACAGGCAGCCGGTTTTAACGCAATTGAGACGGTCAAAGACTATGGGGATAACGATCGCATCACTCTTGGACAATGGCCCGCTTTGTCTCAGGCCGAGTTGCCCTGATTTTGAAAACCCCCTCGGCCTGTTTTGGATGAAAATTTCGTCCTAAAGTGTCGCAGGTATGAGGGACATCCCGCAATAATTGAGCCTTTTCGGCTAACCTAATAAAAAAGGAAGCAGTAATGTCATCATATATTTGGGTAAAAGATTTCCATATCGTGTTTATTACGTTAAGTATCGCGCTCTTTGTGCTGCGCTTTTTCTGGAAATGGGCGAATGCCGACATCATGCAGAAGCGCTGGGTCAAGATTGCGCCGCATATCATTGATACCTTTATGTTGTTAAGCGGCATCTGGCTGGTCTTCATTACCCACTTTTATCCTTTCTCCCCACAAGGTTCATGGCTGACCGAAAAGCTATTTGGCGTTATCATCTATATCGCTCTTGGATTTGTGGCTCTAGGGTCAGGCAAGGACGGCTTGCGCAGCCAAAAGACGCGCTGGGTGGCTTTTATTCTGGCCTTGGGTTGTTTGTATTTGATTGTTAAGCTAGCCATAACAAAAATACCGCTGCTAATGGGATAACTATGAGCACCATTGCTGATTTTGAATTTAACACTGCGCCGTTAAGTGCAGGTGTCATCCTGGTGACGCAGGCAATCCGCTTTGATTTTAAGGCCGACGATGTCAATCGCCAGTTACAGGCGCTGATCGACGAAGCCCGCAGTAAGGTACCTGAAAACCTGAGTCAGGATCAGCAGCTGGAAGTACTGATTGAACTGTTTTATCGCACCTGGGGTTTTGGCGGAGCAGGCGGCGTATACCGCCTGTCCGATGCAATCTGGATAGACAAAGTGCTGGCCTCGCGTCAGGGTACGCCGGTGTCGTTGGGGGTCATTTTCCTGCACATCGCCCATGCGCTTGAGCTGCCGCTGATGCCGGTCATTTTTCCGACCCAGCTTATCCTACGAGCCGACTGGCTTGACGAAGAGATGTGGCTGGTCAATCCGCTCAACGGTGAAACGCTTAGCGAGCACGTTTTAGAAGTGTGGCTGAAAGGCAATCTTGGCGTTAGCGCCGAGATAGAGGACGAAGACCTCGAAGAGGCCGACCACACCATGATTATCCGCAAGATGCTCGACACGCTCAAAGCCGCACTGATGGAAGAGAAACAGATGGAGCTGGCGCTTAGCACCAGCGAAGCAGTGCTCGAGTTCGATCCCGACGATCCCTATGAAATTCGCGATCGCGGGCTTATCTATGCGCAGCTCGACTGCAATCACGTGGCCATCTCGGATTTGAATTATTTCGTCGAGCAGTGCCCGGAAGATCCGATTTCCGAAGTGATTAAAGTTCAGATTCACTCTATTGAACAAAAGCAGATAACGTTACATTAATGAGCTCGGCGTGAACCGGGCGATAACGCTTACATTTGTACCATTAATTTATTGATTAAGGCCAAAGCATGAAACATAAAGTGGTTAGCATTAAGGACATCAACGTAGCAAACGATTTGCCGTTTGTGTTGTTTGGCGGCATGAACGTGCTGGAATCACGTGACATGGCGATGCGCGTTTGCGAACACTACGTGAAAGTGACCGACAAACTTGGCATTCCTTATGTTTTCAAAGCCTCTTTTGACAAAGCCAACCGTTCTTCCATCCACTCTTACCGTGGGCCTGGCCTTGATGAAGGCATGAAGATTTTCCAGGACCTGAAAGCGGCCTTTGGCGTGAAAATTATCACCGACGTTCATGAAAGCTGGCAGGCACAGCCGGTTGCCGACGTGGTTGACGTGATTCAGCTGCCTGCTTTCCTGGCTCGTCAGACTGACTTGGTTGAAGCTATGGCCAAGACTGGCGCGGTTATCAACGTCAAGAAACCCCAGTTCGTTAGCCCAGGCCAGATGGGTAACATCGTCGACAAGTTCAAGGAAGGCGGCAACGATCAGGTTATTCTTTGCGATCGCGGAAGCAACTTTGGTTATGACAATCTGGTCGTTGATATGCTGGGCATGAACGTGATGATTAACGCCACTGGCGGCCATCCGGTTATCTTCGACGTGACCCACGCATTGCAGACCCGTGACCCGTTCGGTGCTGCTTCTGGTGGTCGTCGCGCGCAGGTTGCCGAGCTGGCGCGCGCGGGCATGGCGGTGGGCATTGCTGGCCTGTTTATCGAAGCTCACGAAGATCCGGCTCACGCCAAGTGTGACGGTCCTTCTGCGCTGCCACTGGACAAGCTTGAGCCGTTCCTGGTGCAGATGAAAGCCATTGACGACCTGGTGAAAAGCTTCCCGGCGCTGGATACCAGCAAATAAGCATTGCTGACGCCTTAATATGGATGTCAGTTAACGAGAGGCGACCTTGGGGTCGCCTTTTTAATGTTATCGATACTCGTGAGATATAAATGGAAACAAGCTTTCTTATCGTTCCGGGTTATACCAATTCAGGTCCTGAACATTGGCAGTCCTATATAGAAAGAAAATACTCAAATGTTAGCCGTGTTGTTCAAGATGACTGGAATACCCCAGATAAAGAGACGTGGGTTGCCTGTCTGGACGCTTTTATAAAACAAACACCCGGCAATATTGTGCTGGTAGGCCACAGCTGTGGGGCTGTCGCGGTTGCGCAGTGGGCAAGCTTGTATTCGGAACAGAGAGTCAAGGCCGCCGTTTTGGTGGCGCCTGCCGACGTTGACTCAGCCACTGCACTTGAAGAAATCCGTCAACAGAGGCCATTACCGGCACAGAGAATCGCTTTTCCGACACTGCTCATTTGCAGTGATAACGATGAGCATCTTTCTCTGGACAAAGCCCACACCTTGGCCGCCGCATGGGGAAGCGAAATAACCGTCATCTCAAAAGCAGGGCATATGAATACCGCAGCGGGTTATGGAGAGTGGATTGCAGGTGAGGAAATGATCGAGAATTTCACGGGTGAAAAACTGATCGAGAGTCGTGCAACGTTGTGCAACTGAACTCCCTAAACTTTCCCACTGTGTTTTGCTAATTTTACCGTCATGAAACGCAGAAAAAAAGGCCCTGATTTTCATCAGGGCCTTTTTTTAAATTTGGCGGTGAGAGAGGGGTTCGAACCCTCGATACGCTTTCGCGTATACACACTTTCCAGGCGTGCTCCTTCAGCCACTCAGACACCTCACCGTGGCGTTGCTCTGCTGTAGCAGCTCAACGGGGCGCTACTATAGGGAGACAACCATTTTGGGTCAAGGATTATTTCCGAAATGTTGACTGTGTGCTTAGGAGTTCAGCAATCTGCTGATAAATTACTCGCTTAGGGTGCTGCGGCGAGCAGAAACGAAAAAGGGTCCAGATTTTCATCTGGACCCTTTCGCATAATATGGCGGTGAGAGAGGGGTTCGAACCCTCGATACGCTTTCGCGTATACACACTTTCCAGGCGTGCTCCTTCAGCCACTCAGACACCTCACCGTAGTTGGACAAACACACTGTGCTTGCTCAACGGACGCTAATGTAGGGAATTCTGCCCCCAGCGTCAACACTCTTTTAGTTTTTCCGGTTCGTTTAGCGATTTTTAAAGCAATTTGCTGATTTACAGAACAAAAAGGCTCATATAACGACAGCCTCGGGGTGATTTACCCCTGTTTCAGCCGCGGCTTGTTCTTCTATTTTTGCCCGTTTTGGCGGGAAAAGCATCGTGTGGTTAAAAGAAACAATTTATTCAAAGAAATGCTAGGAATTTTGCTAACGACATCGGTATAACATCGTGGCACTCAAAAACCAGAGCATAAAAAACCGCCGCGTTTTTGAGCAGCCATCATCCATGCATTTTTCGATTGTTCAACAAGGCAGTACAGGGGTTTGACTTGAGTTATTTAGAAAACACATCACACCATCGTTCGGTGGTACCTGAGGGGTCCGGCGCACTGTTCTTTATCCAGACTTTCTCGACGTTGGGCTTTGCGGTTCTTTATTCCACGCTGGTGCTCTATGCCACTAAACGTCTGGGATTCAGCGAAAGCCAAGCCAACACCATCATGGGCGTCTTCGGTGCCTTTAACTATGGCCTGCATATGTTTGGCGGCTATCTTGGCGGACGCTACCTCAGCAACCGTAACCTGTTTGTGCTTGGTATGGTGCTGCAAGTCATTGGCTGTGCGCTGATTGCCCTGGCAGGCGTTACCGGGCTTTACTGGGGACTGGCGATGTTCCTGACCGGCAGCGGACTGAACGTGACCTGCCTGAACATGATGCTGACTCAGCGTTTCAAGCCGGAAGATGACCGCCGTGAAGCCGCGTTCTTATGGAACTATGCAGGTATGAACCTCGGGTTCTTTATTGGTTTTGCCGTCGCGGGCTATTATCAGCTGACGGAAAACTATCGTGCGCTGTTCCTGTTTGCCACGCTGGGCAATGCGGTCGCTATCGTGCTGACCCTGTCGCGTTGGAATATCCTCAAGGATATCAATACGCCGCTTAACCAGGTCAATTCACGTCAGCTTATGCAGCGCATGCTGGTGGGCATCGCGATTCTGGTGGTGCTGGTACCTGTCATTCGCGTTTTGCTGACTCATGCCGCCTTTAGCAGCTATTTTGTGGTTGTGCTTGGCGCAATTATTTTCATCATCATGGGCAGGGTGACCGCTCGCCATCGTCAGCAGGATGAAAAAAGCCGCATGAAGGCTTACCTGCTGCTGGCGGCGGGTTCGCTGGTGTTCTGGACGCTCTACCAGCTCGCGCCGATGGGCCTGATGTTGTTCTCCGAGAACAACATCAACCTCAACGTTTACGGCTTCCGCGTCGCGCCACAGTGGATCCAGGACATCAACACCGTGGTCATCGTCGTCGGCGGGCCGCTGATGGCACTGCTGTTCAAGCATTTGCGTCAGCGTGGCTGGCGTATCGATATCCCGATGCAGTTCTCCGGCGCGCTGTTCTGCATCGGACTGGGCATGCTGGTGCTGCCGCTGGGGATTCATTTTGCCGGCAGTGACGGCCTGATGGCGTTCAAATGGATCGTTATTAGCTACGTTTTCCAGAGCATTGGCGAACTGATGATTTCACCTATCGGCTATGCGATGATTGGCAAACTGGCCCCGGCTCGTTATCAGGGCGTGATGATGGGTTGCTGGATGATGGTGACCGGCGTCGCTTCCGTGCTGGCGAGCTATATCTCTGGCCTGATGCCCACCAATACCGGCAGCACGCCGCTGCTGACCAATCCGGGCTACAGTGAAGTGTTCAACGTGCTGGGCTGGGGCTCGGTCGCGACCGGCGTCGTGCTGATGCTGCTTGTCCCGCTGCTGCGCCGCTTGATCCAGCGCGTACCTGCGTAAATTCTGCTTCCGAAAGCCCTGACAATCAGGGCTTTTTTTTAAACAATTTTTGCAAGCAAAGGTTGCATCACGGTGATTTTAGAGGAAATCTAACAGGGCAAAGGAGGCTACAACATGAACATCATCTTCTATCACCCTAAAACAGATTCAGAGCCATGGATTGAGGGCATTCGCCACCGACTTCCCGAAGCTAACGTCCGCGTCTGGCACCGTGGCGATACCGCACCCGCCGACTACGCGCTAGTCTGGCATCCCCCGCAGGAAATGTTGGCTCCACGCAGCGACCTCAAAGGCATTTTCGTGCTGGGCGCAGGCGTCGACGCCATTCTTAATCAGGAGCATCGCCACCCGGGTACCTTGCCTGCGGGTGTGCCGTTGATCCGTCTCGAAGACACCGGCATGGCGCTGCAAATGCAGGAGTACGCGCTGGCGAGCGTGCTGCGCTACTTCCGTCGTCTGGACGAGTATCAGCTGTTTCAGCAGCAGAAACAGTGGCAACCGCTGCCTGCGCATCAGCACAGCCATTTCACGATAGGTATTCTTGGTGCCGGTATTCTCGGTACCGCAGTCGCGCAAAAGCTTATCGATCTTAAATTCAAGGTACGCAGCTGGAGCCGTAGCCCAAAAGTGCTCGACGGCGTGGAGAGTTTCTACGGCGATGACCAGCTCGATGATTTCGCCAGCGGCTGCAAGCTGCTGATTAATCTGCTGCCAAATACACCGCAAACGGTCGGGATCCTTAATAAAAAGCTGTTCTCCAACCTGAGCAAGGGCAGCTATCTGATCAATCTGGGACGCGGCATGCACCTGGTGGACGGCGACCTGTTAAAGGCGCTCGACGACGGGCAAATCGCGGCTGCCACGCTCGACGTATTTATTGAAGAACCTCTTCAGCGCATGCACCCATTTTGGTCACATCCGCGTGTTAGCATCACGCCTCATATCGGTGCCGATACCCTGCCGGACGAGGCGATGGACAACATTGTCGCCAACATTCAGGCTATCGAGGCAGGGCGCAAACCGGTTGGGCAGGTTGACCTCACGCGCGGATATTAACCCCACGCCGAGTCAGCCACACAGATCTGCTAAGCTTTTATTGCCGCCCGGCCCCTTACCGAGGCGGCCAAAAATTCAGGAGAAGTCATGTTTCCGGTCGACTTACATATGCACACCGTGGCAAGCACCCACGCCTACAGCACGCTGCACGACTACATTGATGAAGCTCAGCAAAAAGGCATCAAGCTTTTCGCCATCACCGATCACGGCCCTGACATGGCCGACGCACCGCATTATTGGCACTTTATGAATATGCACGTCTGGCCGCGCGTCGTTGACGGCGTGGGTATTCTGCGCAGCATCGAAGCGAACATCAAAAACATCAACGGTGATATCGACTGCACCGGACCGATGCTCACCGCCGTAGACTTTGTGATTGCCGGATTCCATGAACCGGTCATGCCGCCGGTAGATAAAGAGACCCATACGCAGGCGATGATTGCCGCGATGGCGGGTGGCGATGTGCATATTATCAGTCATCCGGGCAACCCCAGGTATCCGGTCGATATTCCCGCGATTGCCGCTGCGGCGGCGAAATACGAGGTGGCGCTGGAGCTCAACAACTCCTCCTTTACTCATTCACGCAAGGGCAGTGAGCCGAACTGTCGGGCTATTGTCGCCGCAGTGAAAGAGGCGGGCGGCTGGCTGGCATTGGGCTCTGATTCACACATTGCCTATTCGTTGGGGGGTTTTGAGCACTGTGAACGTATAATTGACGAAGTGGGATTCCCGCACGAGCGCATTCTGAATGCCAGCCCACGTCGTTTTCTGGACTTTCTGCAAAGGCGTGGTCGTCCGGCAATTGCAGAATTTAGTGAACTGTGACATTGTCACGCAAATTTTTGCTATGCCAACGTTAATCAGGTTCTGACTATGAATGAGTTTTCGATTGTATGCCGCGTGCTGGGCACGCTGTTTTATCGCCAGCCGCAGGACCCGCTGCTGGTCCCGCTGTTTGGGTTGATCCAGCAAGGTAAACTGCGTGAGCATTGGCCGCTGGAACAAGACGCCTTGCTGCTTCGTCTACAGCAAAGTGCCGATCCACAGGCGCTGGCCGCCGAGTTTAACCATTTGTTCGTCGGTACCGGCTGTGCGGTTTCGCCTTATCGCAGCGCCTATGTGGAAGGCGACTCCGAGCAGGAAGTGCGGACTTTCCTCAAGCAGCGCGGTATGCCGCTGGGCGAATCTCCGGCCGACCATTTCGGTTCAATGCTGCTTGCCGCTTCATGGCTTGAAGATCAGTCGCAGGAAGACGAAGCCGCGGCGCAAATTGCGCTGTTTGACGAGTACATGCTGCCATGGTGCGGCAAGTTTCTTGGCAAGGTAGAGGCCCACTCGACCAGCGGTTTTTACCGCACGCTGTCTGAGATAAGCCGCGAAGCGATCACCGCAATGCGCGACGAGTTGGAAGAGGCACTGCCGGAAGACATCGAGAACGGCGAAGAAGACGAGCAGTAATCACGCCATTCGCACATAAAAAACGCCTGAAGGTGATGCCCGACAAGGGGCGTCACGCACTCAGGCGTTTTTCTTTCAGCAGAATTTAGTCAGTGAACGGGATAACCAGCTGGCCCGGTTTCACTTCCAGCCCTTTGGCCAGTTTTTTCGCCATCGCTTCGCCTTCACTGTGTTCGCCGTTCAGCACGTAGGCCGGTTTCTGGTCGAAGTAGGACTTCAGTGACTGATTTAGGTAAGGCATCAGGCCTTTAACGATCGAATCCATTTTTTCCGGTTTAACGGTGTAGTCGACCACTTCCATATCTTTCAGATAGATAGCACCTTCATCTTTGTTATATACCGGCGTCGCTTTCAGCGTCAGTGTCAGGTCGGCTTTCTGAGCGCCAAACAGCGAGCTGACGTCGATGTCGGCATCGCCCGAGAGTGTCACTTTACCCGGCTCGCTGCGGCCAATCTGGCTGCTGAGGTTGGTTAGGGTAATGTGTGCGTCTACCAGGCCAGGCACACCGAGCTGCTTCTGGAAGTTATTGTGTTTTTGCAGGTAATTATTCACTTCCTGTTCACTCAGCGTGTACTGAGTCAGATGGTTGCATCCGGCAAGCAGGCCGGCAAAAATCAGGGCAGCGGCCCCTAAAAATAACTTTCTCATGACTTCCTCGATGACAATTCCAAGGCGCACAGTATGCCCTGTTTGGGAAAGGTGAGGGAAGGGTTACAGCGTATAGAAAGGTAAGGGTCGCACCGAAAGTGCAACCCTTGGGTTAAGGAAAGGTTAACTCGCGAGGCGGGTCAGCAGGTTTATCTGCGTTTGTTTCGCCATGTTGTCACGATAGGCCAAAACACGAGTAGGCAGCTCGACGCCTTTGACGATCGACAGCGATCGCAGGACCGGGAACAGGTGAATGTCGTCCTCGGAGAGCTCGCCATTCACGGCATTCGGCTCTTGAATGAGTTTGTCAAGGTCACGCAAATCCTGATTGATTTTCTTTACCAGACCGGGCGAATGTTGGAGATGTTCCTTAAAATCGCCCAGTTTTGCCTGTTTCTTGTCGGTGAAATATTGACGTGCCTGCGGCGTGGCAAACTCTTCGAAGGGGGCGGCGGCGAAGCGCGGGATGAACAGCTTTTCAGTATATTCCGAGACGTGGCGCAACCAGGTTGCTACCGCCGCACTAATTGGGCCGGTCAGCAGGGGTTTATGGTCGGAATTATCAATATATTGAACGATATCCATGCTTTCAGGCATGAAGCTGCCGTCCTGTTTTTGCAGGATTGGGACCACTTTTTTCCCGACCATCGAGGTTGGCGTTTTTTCGTCATCGTTCAGCAGGGCTTTCACCTCAACCGGCAGATTCTTAAGGCCGAAGATCATGCGGGCCTTGACGCAGTAAGGACAGTGTTCATAAACAAATAACTTCATGATACTTGGCTCCTTTTTATACTCGGCTAACCGGGGTGTAGGGAAGGTCGATTAGCCGTTTTCTCTTCTGTCACCAGAGATGTTTCAATCTGTGAGTATGGTGAAGATTCTCCCTGAGATCAAACGCAGTCAGCCAAAGCCGAGGCCTTTCGGCGACTTAATTTTCGCCGAGCATCGCGGGTTCGATACGACGCAGCTGAAACTGCCAGTAAAGGCCTGCCAGCGTGATCAGACCGACGATGCCGAGCAGGATCCAAGGCAGCTCCGGCAGCGCGAGTGCGCGACCGGTATCATACATCCAGCCACCGCCGGTATAACCAATCGCACCACCAATCGCCAGCCCAAGGCGGCTGAAACCCATATAGCTGCCGCGTGCACGCGGGTCAGCCAGCGAGGCGCCCAAGGTTTCTCGCGCCGGTTCGGCAATAATCGAACCGATATAGAACAGGCCAATCAACAGCAGCAGCGGATTCAGCCCACTGACCATACCGACAGGGAACAGGCTAAGGGTCATAATGGCCAAACCACACATCAGGCGTTTTTCCAGGCTGAAGCGCTTTTCGCTCCAGCGGGCAATCGGGTAGAGCAAAGTGAGCGACAGCGCCGCTTCAATGGCGTACATCCATTTCACCGCGGTAGGCGTACCGGCCATGTCATTGACCGCGATAGGCAGCATCAGCATGACCTGTACGGTTAGCATGTAATAGCCGGTAAGCGTCAGGACGTAGCTGATAAAGCGTTTATCGCGCATCACTCGCATCATGCCTTGTCGCATCGGCGCACGGCCCGCCGAGATACGGTAGGCGGGCAGGAAGACCGCGTTGAATGCGGCGGCGAGCACAAACAGTCCTGCGCCAACCCAGCAGACGAAATGAAAATTATATTGCAGCAGCCAACTGCCGATCAGCGCGCCAATGACCGCACCGGCGCTGTCTTGCATCATTAATAATGAGAAAAAGCGGCTGCGTTCGTGAGGGCGGATCAGCTTGATAACCAAGGCAGTGCGGGGCGGATCAAACAATGTGCCGCCAAGGCCGGATAAGACGCATGAGCAGATGAGAATCCACGGACTGTCTGCCAGCGCCATGGTGGCGAACCCCGCCGCACGCAGCAGCATGCCGGTGATGATCATTGGCTTGGCGCCAAAACGGTCGGCAATGGCACCGCCAAAGATCCCTAGCCCCTGCTGGGTAAGCTGGCGTAGCCCAAGCGCGAGCCCCACGGCCATCGCCGCCCAGCCAAGCTGGTCAACGAAGCGAATCGAAATAAGCGGAAAAACGACGAAAAAGCCGAGAATTACTAAGGCATTGTCAAACAAGAGGAAAAACTTTCCCAAGCTTCGCGCTTGCGATACCAGAGACATGCGTCACCCTGAGCGATTATTGGCATCCATTCCGAAAGATGCTGAGATGATATTAACCGCCTTAGTCTGAACCTCAAACAGGCAATTAGATAGGGCGCTATAGATAATATTTTTTTATCGTCAAGACGCTTTAGGACTGGCAAAATCAAAGACGCAGCGCTGAAAAACCTGAATAATTTAACGGCTGATTCACAGAGAGTGGTGGGCTCGACTATGATGCAAAGAGAAGCCGTGCGCAATATAGCAGTCCACGGCAAAGAACGGCCTCTGTTTCCTATAAAATGTTCTTATCGAGCCGGTCAAAATGTGGAGGGAAGGGATGTTTGGCTATCGATCAGCGGCACCTAAAGTGCGGCTTACTACGGACAGAATGGTACTGCGGCTGGTGTACGAGCGCGACGCCCATCGCCTGGCCGATTATTACACGGAAAACCGCGCCTTTTTGAAGCCCTGGGAGCCTATCAGGGACGAAAGCCACTGCTATCCTTCCGGTTGGCAGGCGCGACTGGGTTTGATTAACGAGATGCAAAAACAGGGGACGGCCTACTATTTTATCCTGCTCGACCCCGATGAGAATCACGTTCGCGGCGTCGCTAACTTTAGCAACGTGCTGCGCGGTTCTTTTCACGCCTGTTTCCTCGGCTACTCGCTGGGTGAGCAGTGGCAAGGGCAGGGGCTGATGTATGAGGCGTTGCAGTCGCTGATTCGCTACATGCAGCGCCAGCAGAAGATCCACCGCATTATGGCGAACTACATGCCGCACAACCACCGCAGCGGTAACCTGCTCGAAAGTCTCGGGTTTGAGCGCGAGGGGTATGCGAAAGATTATCTGCTGATTGACGGAAAATGGCAGGACCACGTTTTGATGGCGCTGACTGACCCACAGTGGCAGCCACCGCGATGATAAGGAAAGGAAAACCATGAAGTATGAATTCAGCGCCAAAGAAGCGCGAGTCATCGGCTGTATGCTTGAAAAACAGATTACGACACCGGAACAGTATCCCCTGAGCCTCAACAGTCTTACCACCGCCTGTAACCAGAAAACCAACCGCGAGCCGGTAATGGAGCTCAGCGAGTCCGAGGTCCAGCAGACGCTGGACCTGCTATTGCGTAAGCACATTATTCGTTCGCTCAGCGGCAGCCGTACCATGAAGTATGAGCACCGTTTCTGTAACTCCGAATTTGGCAATCTCAAGTTTTCCCCTGCCGAGGTGGCGGTTATCAGCACGCTGCTGCTGCGCGGCGCACAAACGCCGGGTGAGTTGCGTACCCGGACCAACCGTCTGCACGACTTTGCCGACGTCGCCGAGGTGGAGCTGACTCTCAATACGTTGGCAGGCCGTGAAGATGGCCCATTCTGCGTGCGACTGGCGCGCGAGCCGGGCAAGCGCGAGAGCCGCTATATGCACCTGTTCAGCGGTGAAGTCAGTGACGCAGCCGGTGAAGACGAAATCTTCAGCCCAGCAAGTTCGCAGAGCGCCCCGCGTGATGAACTGGCAGAGCGCGTCAACGTGCTTGAAACCGAAGTTGCCGAGCTGAAAGAGCGTCTCGAGCACCTGCTGGAACGATTGGCCGACTAAGGAGAGTGAGTGTGAGTAAACTTCGAATTGGGGTGGTCGGGCTGGGCGGCATTGCGCAGAAGGCCTATTTACCGGTGCTCAGTCAGGCGACTGACTGGACGCTTGAGGGCGGCTTTTCACCCAGTCAGGTGCGGGCGCAGGCGGTCTGCGACAGCTACCGTTTTCGCTGTTTTTCGCAGCTTGACCAGCTGGCAGGCGCCTGTGATGCGGTATTCGTCCACAGTAGCACCGACTCACATTTCAGCGTGGTCAGCGACCTGCTTAACGCCGGGGTGCATGTTTACGTCGATAAACCGCTGGCGGCGACGCTGGAACAGGCCGAGCAGCTGGTCGAGTTGGCGCAACGTCGCGGCAAAACGCTGATGGTCGGGTTTAATCGCCGTTTTTCGCCGCTGTACCAACAGCTCAAGGTGCAGCTGGCCGCACAGGTTGATGCACCGATTTCTCTGCGCATCGACAAGCACCGTGCGGACAGCATCGGTCCGCATGAGGCAGCATTTACCCTGCTGGACGACTATTTGCACGTGGTCGATACCGCGCTGTGGTTAGCCAATGGCGACAGTCTGCTGGTCGGCGGACAGATTGATTGTAATGAGAAAAATCAGCTGATCTATGCCGAGCATCAGTTCACGCGGGGTAAGACGCGTATGACTACTGCAATGCATCGTCGTGCCGGAACCCAGCGCGAGTCGATACAAGCGGTCTGTGACGGTGCCTGGTATCAGGTGGACGATATGCGCCATTGGGTTCAGGAGAGTCTGGCGGGCAGGGTTGAGCAGCCGGTCGCCGGTTGGCAGACGACGCTGGCTCAGCGCGGGTTCGAGGGGGCTATTCGGCATTTTATCGACTGTGTTAGCCACCAAACGGCCCCCGAAACCAGCGGTGAACAGGCGTTGCTGGCGCAGCGTGTTATCGAAAAATTGTTGCGCTAACAACGATTAATCCGATAATTTCCAATGGGAAACAATATATAACAACTGCCTGTAGCTATTGTATTTTTGATACGTAGACTATACGCACTTTCGAACCTTGCCGGGGCTTCTACAGGGAGTTTACCGGCCACAAGAAAAAGTCACATGAATCTACTGAAGTCTTTAGCCGCCGTCAGTTCTATGACGATGTTTTCTCGGGTACTTGGATTTGCCCGCGATGCCGTAGTTGCCCGCGTGTTTGGGGCCGGGATGGTCACCGATGCTTTTTTCGTTGCCTTCAAACTACCCAATCTTCTGCGCCGTATTTTTGCCGAAGGCGCATTCTCTCAGGCCTTTGTGCCAATTCTTGCCGAATATAAGAGCCAGCAGGGCGAGGAGGCGACGCGCACTTTTGTGGCTTATGTCTCCGGGCTGCTGACGCTGGTACTCGCGCTGGTGACCATTGCCGGCATGTTTGCCGCGCCGTGGGTGATTTACGTGACTGCACCCGGTTTTGCCGACACGCCGGATAAGTTCGCGCTGACCACTGCGCTGCTGCGCGTGACGTTCCCTTATATCCTGCTGATTTCGCTCGCCTCTCTGGCGGGGGCTATCCTTAATACCTGGAATCGCTTCTCGATACCGGCATTTGCACCGACGTTCCTGAACGTTAGCATGCTGGTGTTTGCGCTGTTCGCCGCGCCGTATTTCCATCCACCGGTGATGGCGCTGGCGTGGGCGGTGGTGGCAGGCGGCGTCTTGCAGTTGGGCTATCAGCTTCCGCACCTGAAGAAAATCGGCATGCTGGTTCTGCCGCGCCTCAACCTTAAGGATGCGGGCGTATGGCGCGTGATGCGCCAGATGGGCCCAGCCATTCTTGGCGTTTCCGTGAGTCAGATTTCCCTGATAATCAACACCATTTTCGCCTCGTTCCTGGTGTCTGGCTCGGTGTCGTGGATGTACTACGCCGACCGCCTGATGGAGTTCCCGTCCGGCGTGCTGGGCGTGGCGTTGGGCACCATCCTGTTGCCTTCGCTGGCGCGCAGCTTTTCCAGCGGTAACCATACCGAGTACAACCGCCTGATGGACTGGGGCCTGCGGCTGTGCTTCCTGCTCGCGCTGCCAAGCTCCGTGGCGTTGGGGATTCTGGCAAAGCCACTGACCGTTGCGCTGTTCCAGTACGGTAAGTTCAACGCGTTTGATGCCTCAATGACCCAGCGCGCGCTGGTGGCCTATTCGGTAGGGCTGATGGGGCTTATCGTGGTCAAAGTATTGGCACCGGGCTTCTATTCGCGTCAGGACATTAAGACTCCGGTCAAGATTGCAATTATCACACTCATCATGACTCAGTTGATGAACCTGGCGTTTATCGGCCCGTTGAAGCACGCGGGACTTTCGCTCTCTATCGGTCTGGCGGCCTGTCTGAACGCTTCACTGCTTTATTGGCAGCTGCGTAAACAGAAGATCTTCCAGCCTCAGCCGGGCTGGACGAGTTTCCTCATCCGCCTGATTATCGCCGTTCTGGCGATGGCTGCCGCGCTGGTGGGTATGATGTACGTGATGCCTGACTGGTCGGTAGGCGGCATGGCGATGCGTCTGTTGCGCCTCGCGGCCGTTGTGGTCGTCGGCGTGATTGTCTACTTCGGTGCGCTTGGTCTGCTCGGCTTCAAGCTCAGGGACTATGCGCGCAGCTAATTGACGCCAAGGTAAAATAGCATAAGGCCCCGAATCGATGTTATCGCTTCGGAGCCTTTTGTTTAGCCATAAAAAAGCCGCTTTCGCGGCTTTATGATTTCTGACGGTAGAGCGAGTTACATACGCTCAACGGTTTCAATACCGAGGGTATCAAGACCGGTCTTGAGGGTTCTCTGGGTCAGCAGCGCCAGTTTAAGGCGGCTGTTACGCACGGTTTCGTCTTCTGCGTTCAGAATCGGACAGTCTTCGTAGAAGCCGGAGAACAGGCCTGCAACGTCGTACAGATAGGCACACATGACGTGCGGTGTCCCTTCGCGTGCAACGGCAGTCAGCACTTCTTCGAACTGCAGCAGGCGCGTTGCCAGCGTAATTTCACGCTCTTCGGTCAGCACCATTGGCTGCGTCAGGCTGTTTACGTTGATGTCAGCACGTTTGAAGATTGACGCCACGCGGGTGTAGGCATACTGCATATACGGCGCAGTGTTGCCTTCGAAGGCCAGCATGTTGTCCCAGTCGAAGATGTAGTCGGTGGTGCGGCTCTTCGACAGGTCAGCGTATTTAATGGCACCGATGCCCACGGCGTTGACCAGGCTGTTCAGCTCGTCTTCCGGCAGGTTCGGGTTCTTGGCGACGATAAGCTCACGCGCGCGGACAATGGCTTCATCCAGCAGATCGGACAGCTTGATGGTACCGCCTGAACGGGTTTTGAACGGCTTGCCGTCTTTGCCCAGCATCATACCGAATGCGTGGTGCTCTAGAGTCACTGAATCAGGCACGTAACCGGCTTTACGCACGATAGTCCAGGCCTGTTGCAGGTGCTGATGCTGACGGGAGTCGATGTAGTAAAGCACACGGTCGGCACCCAGCGTTTCATAGCGATATTTTGCGCAGGCGATGTCAGTCGTGGTGTAGAGATAGCCGCCATCCTTTTTACGGATGATGACGCCCATCGGGTCGCCGTCTTTGTTCTTGTACTCGTCAAGATAGACAACCACGGCGCCTTCGCTGTCTACCGCGAGGCCTTTATCCTGCAGGTCAGAGACAATGCCCGGCAGCATGCTGTTGTACAGACTTTCACCCATCACGTCGTCGCGCGTCAGCGTTACGTTCATGCGGTCATAGGTAATCTGGTTCTGCGTCATGGTGACGTCAACCAGCTTGCGCCACATCTGCAGGCAGTATTCGTCGCCGCCCTGAAGTTTCACTACGTAGCCACGGGCACGCACGGCGAAGTCTTCGTCTTCGTCGTAGTTCTTCTTCGCGGCGCGATAGAACTCTTCGAGGTCGGACAGTTTCATGTCACCGGCGCTTTCGTTCTGCACTTTTTCGAGGTAGGCAATCAGCATACCGAACTGCGTGCCCCAGTCTCCGACGTGGTTGGCGCGGATAACTTTATGGCCCAGCAGCTCATTGGTCCGCGCCGCAGCATCACCGATGATGGTGGAGCGGATATGGCCCACGTGCATCTCTTTTGCTACGTTAGGAGCAGAATAGTCAATAACGATGGTTTGCGGTTCAACCGGCGCGATGCCCAGCTTGGCGTCGGCCAGCGCGGCGTCGGCGTTGGCGGCAACAAATTCGCGGTCAAGGAAGATGTTGATAAAGCCTGGACCGGCGATTTCGATTTTAGAGGCGATACCGGAAAGGTCTAACAGCGCCACAACTTTTTCTGCCAGCTGTCGTGGTGGCATTGCCAATTTTTTAGCAACGGACATCACGCCATTGGCCTGATAGTCACCAAACTGTGCTTTTGCAGACTGACGAACCTGTGCTTCGCTGTCTGATGGGGCACCTGCGGCAACGAGTGCCTGGCAAATTTTTTCTGAAAGAAGGGCCTGTATGTTCACCGGATTACCTTAATGACTAAACGTATAACACCGTAAAGGTGCCATCTTGATTGACTGGCATGGATGACCTTTGAGCACTTGTTGTCCCATTGTTCACCCCTGACTTTAATGATGCGCATTTATATCATATTAGCCAACTTGAGTCAGTAATGAGCGCTGCATTATCCCCTTCATCTTTCACCGGATTCGTTGAACTGGCAACCGGGCGGCGGGTTGTGTAAATTAAGCCCCCCGGCCACCGAGAGAGGAAAAATAATGACCACAATTAACGCCGTGCCTGAACTGGCGGATTTGGTGGCAGACCTGCCGCGCTTTAACCAACTTTTAAATGCATTTGCAGAAAAACTGTGTCTGAATCTGGCCGATTTTTATGCCGATCATATTTCTGTACGCTGTCATCAGAACACCACCGCCGACCGTTGGCGTCAGGGTTTTTCCCAATGTGGTTCACTACTTAATGAAACAGAAATCAACGGACGCCCTATCTGTCTGTTCGACCTGTCTACGCCTCTGAGCGTGGGACCTTGGGAAATTGACCTGATTGAGCTGCCGTATCCGGGCGAAAAACGCTATCCGCATGAAGGATGGGAGCACGTTGAGTTAGTGTTGACCGGTGGTGCGGAGGGTTTTTATGCCCGCGCGCTGGCGCAGCTGGCCGACGAGGCGCTGGTAGCGCCGGGCATTAAGCTCAAGCAAAGCTCGCCTAAGGGCGAGCATGAGAGATTGCCGAACCCGACGCTGGCGATTACCGATGGCACCATCACCTTAAAATTCCACCCTTATACTCTGCGTGAAATTGTCGCCAGCGAGCGTGAAGCCGAGTAAATCTAACGGGCAGCCAGCGCCGCATCCATGCGGTCTAACGCTTTTTCAAGCAAAGCGCGCTGGCATCCGAGATTAATTCTGACAAAGTTCGCGTTACCGAACTCCCTGCCGTCAGATAATCCAACGCCGGCCTTCAGGAAGAAGCGATAAGGTGACTCCAGCTGCGCCTGGGAGGCGTCTATCCAGCCGAGATAGGTGCCCTCGATCGGCAGCATCTTTAGGCCGGGCATTGCGTTGATGCGCTCAAAAGCCAGGTCGCGATTGGCGCGCAGATAGTCTAGCTGCGCCTTAAGCCAGTCATCACCGTCTTGATAAGCCGCCGTCGCCGCAACGTAGGCGAGTATGTTGACATGCGGAACGATACCGTGGCCGGTTCGGGCAAACTTCACCCGCAGTTCACGATTGGGAATGACAGCTAACGACGCACCCAGTCCCGCTAAATTAAAGGTCTTGGACGGTGCCATCAGCGTCACGCTGCGGTTCGCTGCATCTTCGTTTAAAGAAGCGAATGGGATATGACGCAGACCGGGTTCAAGAATCAAATCGCAGTGAATTTCATCCGAGCAGACCAACAGGTCATGGCGGCGGGCAAACTCCTGTTGCGCCAAGAGTTCTTCACGACGGTAAACGGTGCCGCCCGGATTGTAGGGGTTGCACAGCAACAGCAGTTTTTCGCTGCCGGTCAACGTAGATTCGGCTTCGTTAAAGTCGGTTATCCAACGCTGGTGATGCACTCTGGCGTGAACGTGACGAAACTCGCGGCCTTCGGACTGCGCGGCCTGCATAAAAGGAGGGTAAATAGGCGAGGGCATGATGCTGGTTTGCTGCGTCGTTGTGAAGGCGCGAACGGCGAGGTTTAACCCGCAGACCAAACCCGGCAGCCAGACTATCCATTCGGGTTGAATGGTCCATTCATAGCGCTCGCGAAGGCGCTCTACCATCAGCTCAACTAATTCTTTCGGCGGTGAGCCATAACCAAAAACCCCTTCAGCAACACGCTTTTGCAACGCATTGATGACCGCAGGCGGTGACAAAAAATCCGTATCGGCGACCCACAGAGGAATAACGTCGGCGTCGCGATATTTGTTCCACTTAACGCTATCACTGTGACTGCGGTCGACCCATTGATCAAAATTGAATGTCATAGTTAGCTTTCCTAAGCAGGCAATTGGGCAGGATGCTCATGCATGAGCCTACGCGACATAGCCCCTCACAAACAAGTGTTGTAGCATGGGGTCATATTAAGGAGAGAGCCATGACGAAGTTAGAAGTGTGCTGTTACAGCGTGGACTGTGCGTTAACGGCCGAGGCGGCCGGGGCCGATCGCGTCGAGCTTTGTGCCAGTCAGGCGGACGGCGGCATTACGCCGAGCTACGGAACTTTAAAGCTCGCCAGAGAAAAGGTAGGTATTCCCGTTCATCCTATTGTTCGTCCGCGCGGCGGCGATTTTTTCTATAACCAGAGTGAATTTGATGTATTGAAAAGTGACATCGCCTGCATACGTGATTTGGGTTTCCCCGGCGTGGTCGTGGGAATGCTCGACGCAGAAGGGCATATCGACGTTCCACGCATGTGGGAGGTGATGGCGCTGTGTGGTGACATGCAGGTGACCTTCCACCGTGCCTTTGATATGTGCCTTAATCCGAAGGTTGCGCTTGAGCAATTGACTCAGCTCGGTGTCGCGCGCATTCTGACTTCAGGGCAGCAGCAAAATGCCGAGGTAGGTATTTCGATGTTGCGTGAACTAAATAACCTGACGCGTGGTCCAATCATTATGGCAGGTGCAGGTGTACGTTTAACCAATCTGCAAAAGTTTATTGATATCGGACTTACCGAGCTGCACAGCTCAGCGGGACGTCAGGTATTTTCCGCCATGCGCTACCGAAAGGCGGGTGTGACCATGAGTTCCGACACCGACTTTGACGAGTTCAGTCGTTATTGCGTAGATGGCGATATAGTGGCCGCAATGAAAAATGCGTTGGAATTTGATGATTCGGTGAGTCGGACGGCATAAAACGCCCCTCGGCTTTCGGATTAAAGCACAAAGATTTAACGGGTCTCCGGACCCTTTTGCGTCGCCCTGCGCAAGTACCAGGCCCCGTCATTTTGGCGGGGCTTTTTTTACTTAAATCATTGTGTTGGGGTTTTGAGGGGGTTAGGGATGTTACAAAGGAATAGCGTGAGCGGGAATGTACCGCGTAAAGTTATGTAGAATATTGGGGCCAAAATACCCCAGTTAAATCATCACGTTGCCTGGCCGCTTCTCATCGATGGGGGGAGGATTCTGCCTTTCATCCGCTGTTTGTCGATGTATTCTGCAAGGTCGATTATGTGGATCATTCGCGGAGTCTTTTGTCTCACCCCTATCCGAAACTGGAACAGTAGCGGTTTCGAATTCAGCCATTATCAGCCATTAATATAAATGTTGTGTTCACGCTTATCAGCAGGGGTTATCCCTTCCAGCACTGGCCATTCCGTCCTGTCGTCCATATCAAAATCACGGTGTTCTGTTTCCAGCATGATGAGATCAGCTTTTTATGACCTCGGCGTTTATATCTAACGGCAGGCGGTACTTCGAGCGAATGACGTTATCGAGACGCTGCTGGCTTAGACGGTAAATAAGGACGCTCTTGAACAATGGACTATTCACGTTTAAGTCTCCTGGGGGGATTAAGCGCGATGTTAATTCTTTTTATTTGGTCTTATTTTTTGCAATATAACTCTTATTAATTAGGATTTTGCTTGATGGTATGCGTCTGCATGCTAAGGTATTTACGACCGCAAGATCTAAAGCTTTTAATTTATTTTCTCGTGGTATAGCATGCTTTATTATTAAATATGCTTAACATGAAACCTATGAGGTAAGGATAGAAAATGAAAAAATCACCTAATAATAAAAATCGCAATTGGAAAGATAAGTTAATTACTACAAGTATTTTTGCCGTGCTAATTTCTGGTTGGTCTGGCTCTATATTTGCCGATGAAGCAAAGGTTAATAATAGTCATTGGTCGCAAGGAGAAAAAGAGTCCTATTCAGAATTCTCCTGCCCCACTGATAATTTCATGGTCGGTCGTGCACATAGTGGGGATGAAAATGGTAATACTAGTTATAAATGCGGAAACTTAGTGCAAAATGGGGGAACTATTACTAGCAAAAATAAACAATGGTCATCTTCAATTAAGGAGTCAGATGGAACCGCTTATCGTTGCCCGCAAGAAAAAGTAATGATTGGCCGTAAACACACAGGTGACGAAAATGGGACTACCTCCTACGAATGCGGAACACCGATTAATAAAAATGGTGAAATCCTCAGCATAATTATCGGTAATTGGTCCGATGCAGTTAAAGAAAGCAGTAGTAAATTTGAATGCCCAGATAATTCGGTCATGATTGGTCGCAGGCATGCAGGGGATGAAAACGGACGCACGGAATATCTGTGTGGCAAACTTGCTAATTAAGTTTAAGCCTCCCTTTTTTAACTACTGTCAGGTTCTTCATAGGGAATTTTCCCTGCCCATCGTCAAACATTCAAGTTTGTCGTCTGGAATAGAACCAGACTCTATGCTTTGCTCGTCAGTGCATTTCATGTTCTCTGGCGTGACATCCTCAGTTGGCTTATGAAGACATTACTCACATCGGGGTATACTTAATCAATGGGCAAAAGTCGCCAGTTTGTTGTGCTTTTTGTTAGACTTTTACACAGGTATATCACACGATTTAATCACTTAAAAACAGCAGAGGAACTCGTCTATGAAGAGCCTCTATCAGGCTAAGGCCTCCACTACCGCCGTCTGCCCATACAGCTATGCGCTGCGTGGCAATGTCGACGTCGAACGGGTTCTGCTCTGAGGATCACGACATGTCCCCCTTTCATCAACTTAATGCCATCAGCCTGCGTGGCCAGCCCCTCTCTATGGCCGACTACGCTGGCAAGCTGGTTCTGGTGGTTAATACCGCCAGCCATTGTGGGTTCACGCGACAATACGCAGGCCTTGAAGCGCTCTACAGGAAGTACGCAGCCCAGGGCCTAGTGGTACTGGGTTTCCCATGCAACCAGTTCGGTAAGCAAGAACCCGGCGGTGCCGACGAAATCGCGCAAACCTGTTACATCAACTACGGTGTGAGTTTCCCGATGTTCGAAAAAGTGGAGGTCAACGGAGCCGCAACGCACCCGCTGTTTCGTTACCTTAAGGATGAATTGCCCGGCGTGCTGGGCGGGCGGATAAAATGGAACTTCACTAAGTTTCTGATCGGACGCGACGGCAAACCGCTCAAGCGTTTTGCACCGATCTCTACCCCTGAAAAAATGGAAGCCGCAATCATTACTGCACTCGAAAGCAAAGTGTTCCTGTAATCCGAACCTTTCATCTTTAAAGAGTGTTCGACACACTGATTGTCTCCGTGGGGTTAACGTCTGTTCTTCGCTCACAACTGCCCATCAACGCCTGCCTGCCTAAAAAAAAGCTTAAGGTGGGATGTTTGCCGTTTTCAAAACGGATCCCTTAAACTACGCCGCGCAGGTCATAACATAGGAGCAATGACCCTAAACGGCTGTAGTCTTGGATTGTAGACTATGAGTTAAAAACATTGCCAGAATGTTCATCAGTATCTATTTATAAGCGCCCTCAATTCGTTTCGCGCTGATGCGTCAAGCGGCTCCAACGAACGAAGAGGGGGCAGCTGTTCATACGAAGGAATTAAGATGCTTTTGCCAGATTTGAGCTTTACAAAAACCGTATATCAATCGTCATTTGAAGAATGAGCCGTCCACTGTTTGTTTCTCTTGATGGGCCTAAGGGCGCCGGCAAAACCACACTGTTGGAAGCCATTACGAAAGTACTAAGGGCTGACAACAAGAAGGTCATCCGACTTTGCGAGAAAAAAAGCGATCCCTACAGAAGGGAAACAATGCTCCTGGTTAACCAGCTTGCCAGAAATCCTTCCCTGGATTTGGAATGGGAGGTTTGTGCGCGCTTAGCTGATAGTCGTGCCTGGATTTCTCAGCACGTGCTGACTAAACAGCCGCCGGACAGCATTATCTTGATCGATCGTTGGTACCCGTCGGATGCCGCGTTTCGCCGAAGGGTTTCCTTTGCGGAGATTTTACGGCTTAACATCGAACGAAACGTGCAAACGCCAGATCTGCATGTCGGGGTTGTCACTGCACCGGATATTTCCTGGGCAAGGGCCGCGGCCCGAAAGCGTGGGCTAAGCAGTACTGTGATTCATAAGCTGGAAGATCATGTCGCTTGCACCCAGGCGTTCGAGCGAGAAATTGCAGATCGCGGCTGGTTTTTATGCCGTAATGAAGGAGTTATCGAAGACGCAACGATGCAGGTTATTTCTGAGATCTACAAAGTGATTTGATGCCGCCCAGGCATCCAGCGCTGTCGTAGCCAGCTCGACCTGCTTCAGGGCATTTTGGGTAAATCATCACTTTTCATCAGCATTAAATTAATACTCGATGGCTTCAATTTAAGGCGTGAAGCCATCGAAAGTTTTTACTTTAATAAACACAACCTCTTTACGCCTTCTCAAGCCACGTCAATGCGCCAACTAATATCGTCTCTAATCCCGTTTGCAATGTCGGATGAATTTGCGGGCTGAACTTAGATGAATGGTTAGAAGGGATTTGGTTAATGTCGCCACTTGCAACGGCTTTTTGCCATGCTGATTTTTCTGTGCATCCTACAAACCAAAATACATACGGAACCTTCCACTCTCTGCCAAAGACACTAAAATCCTCGCTGGCTGCTGCCGGTGCGGTTTCATAGGTTCTTTCTGCAAAATGGTCTTTGAAAGCAGCTGCAAGAGTAGCCGTAGCGTTGATATCATTTTCTGTGACAGGGTAACTGTCAATCGTGGTAAATTTTGGTGGATGATCAGTATTTGAAGCCTGACATTCGGCATAGCAGATTCTGTGTACAGCATCGATCATTCGACGACGTACATTGTCATCATAAGTTCGCATATTCAGTTTGATTACTGCATCGTCGGGAATAATGTTCTCTTTTGTACCGGCTTGCAGGGCGCCGACGGTGAGCACGCCGCTTTCGAGTGGAGAGAGCTCTCGAGATACAATCGTTTGAAGTCGCATAACCGTAGAGGCAGCGATGATGACCGGGTCAATCGCATTTTGGGGCATTGAACCATGAGCTCCTCGGCCATACATTTTGATGTGCATACTGTCGCCGGCTGATAAAATCGCCCCGGCGCGATATCCCACAGTTCCAGCTTCTCCAACCATAACGTGTTGTCCCAGGATGATATCTGGTTTGGGAAAACGTTCTTTCATTCCATCATCAATCATGGCTTTTGCACCGGCACCAATCTCTTCGCCTGGCTGAAATACCACCATCAAAGTCCCGCGCCATAAGTCACGATGAGAGGCCAGAAGCTCTGCCGCTCCCATAAGCCAGGTTACATGGAGGTCATGGCCGCACATGTGAGAAATGTCTACCGTTTCACCATCGGCAGTCTTACCCTTTTTATCACTGGCGTAGGGCAGGCCTGTTTTCTCTGCCATCGGTAGAGCATCCATGTCTGCTCGTAGCATAACGGTAGGGCCCTCACCATTTTTCAGCAAGCCCACAACACCCGTAACCCCGACTTGCTCATGAACTTCATATCCAAATTTTTTAATCAACGTTGCCGCAATCTTGGCAGTGCGAACCTCTTGCATTGAAAGCTCGGGATTAGCATGAAAATCTTTATAAACTTCTTCAAGTGAGGGCAATAATTTAATGATGTCATTAGACATTCTTGATAACACTTGATTTCTAGGTAACGTATCCATAGATTCTCCGATTATAGTGATGTTTCTTATAAATAAGTTAATTTAATAAGGGTCACAAGATCGCAATTATAAAAAAATAAGCAAAAAAATATAAAGCCAAAAATGTGTGAGGTTAAAAAAGCGTTGGCTGATTTT
>NZ_MRWE01000031.1 GCF_002093665.1 Rouxiella badensis
GTATTATTTTTAGTACCCCTAACGGCATTCAAATATCGAACCAATAGGTTCATTACATTGTTGATGATTATTTTTTTCACATCCATTTTCATATCATGAAATATTATTTAATAACTCGACGCCCTGCTGCTGAATATCTCGCTCGGGAGCTCGACCAATTAACATAAAGTTGTACCCCTCGCGACGCCAATACACCACGTTCATCCCCAGACGTTTTTCCGCGATCTGCGCCTGAGCGCCCGCGCGGGAGTTTGGCGTTATGCATAACGCGAGTGGACCATATTTCTCGTCCAACCAGGAAATTTGCGCAATGTTGTAGTCGTCATAACGCAGGATGCGGGCATTTTTAAGCTGTGCTCCGGTTATCTTTAACTGGGGCGTCTTCAAAGCAATGCCCACCTCTTTCGCTACGCGGTTCAACTCCTGCTGTTGCAGGGCGGGAGAGTCCGAGACGTCGGCCAGCGTATCGGCGGTGTAGAGCGACATATATTGAGCAACCCGATCGCGCCAGCTCTGGTCAGCAGAGTCAGGGTCGGGGGAAAGAACGAAACGCCCCACTCCTGCGCCAATCATCAGGAAACTCAGCGCGGCCGCCAGCAGGCTGCGGCGGCTTAAGCCAACCTTGGTCGCTTCCGCCGTAGGAATATACGCCAGTTTGTCGAGCCGGCTCTGTATCTCGGCGACGGGAGCCTGGTCCAGCATTGGCGAGAATGCTGCGCCAAAATCGAACTGGGTCTGCTCAAGCTGGGACAAGCGGGTAGACAAAGCCTCATCATGCTGCAAACGTTTTTCGAGGGCGCGTCGCTGGTCGCCCTTTAGCTCGTTGTCTAAATAGGCCACCAGCAGCGTGTCGTCATTAGAAAAAAGAGAAAGATTATCGGTCATGATGTTCTCCCCCGGTGAGAAGCCGCCGCCGATTTTCCTGCCAGCGTCAGTCGGGCACTGGCGAGGCGGCTCATGATGGTCCCGACAGGCACGTCGAGCGTTTGCGCAGCTTCCTGATAAGTAAAGCCTTCAACATAAACCAAAAACACCGCATTACGCTGCGCTTCGGGCAGCTGATTGACGCGCTGCATTACCTGATTGGCCTGGCGCTGATTGTCGAACTCGACGGGGGTGGCATTGAGTTCGTCAATATCAACGAAGCCTTGACCGCGTCTGACTTGCTGCGCACGGACTTCGTTGATCCAGATTGAATGCAAAATGGAGAAAAACCAGCGATCGATCGGCGAACCTTCTTTAATCTGCTGGGCACGTTCAAGCGCACGCACGCAGGTAGCCTGCACAAGGTCATCTGCAACGTCACGTTTTTTTGACAACACCATGGCGTAACGCCATAAACGCGCCAGACAAAGACTCAGCTCATTACGCAGATTAGGGGAGGTAATTTTATCCGCCTTAGTTTTTTGCCATTAAATCATCAGGATTCAGGTCGTGCTTTAATCATATAGGCTTCCTCGAAAAATTCCTGAATATTGGTACAGCGACCGTCGAGAGCGACCTCTTATTGATAATAGCAGGGCAATGCGTTGCTTCAGGGGGCCTCTTTGTCTGTCGAAGAGAGCATTCGCCGTAACGTCCCGTCACGCAGCACGTAATGATGAAATAACGCGGCAAGAGCGTGTAAACCGGCCAGCACGATCAGCGCCCAGGCAACATTATTGTGCAGCATGCCGAAGGTACGTCGCAGCGACGAGTCGATACCAAAAACGTCAGGGATAGGAAATACCGAGAAGAAGTAAAAAGGCTCGCCCTGCGCCCAGCGAAAGAGAAAACCGAGGCTAATTTGCGCCAGCAGGAGGGCGTAGAGCGCCCAATGCGTGAGCTTAGATAACAGCAACATCGCAGTCGGCATCGGAATAGCGTCGAGTCGGGCAGGATGCGTTATCCGCCACAGCAGACGCCAGACTATCACCATCGCCAGCAGAATACCGGTTGAGATATGCAGCGACTGCAACGCTTTTCGCAGCGGTGTGCCTCGCTCAAGGACCTCCCAGATATGGGCGCTGGCAAAAAGAAAAATCACCATCCAGGCGGTCAGCCAGTGCAGCAATAGGGTCAGATGGTCATAGCGTTTACGCGAAGGAGAAAGAGGGTTATTTTTCATAGTCGTGCCCCAGATGTTCGATATCGGAGTAAACACCCAGGCACGGAAATTTATTCGCTCATTTTTAAATTATTTTTTTTGATGCAGCGCGTTCCACTCATCGCGGGTGATTTCCCACAGCTCGGAGTCCATCTCACCGCCGACGTAAGCCTTTTTCTCAACCCGTAACAGCCGCATGCCGCTAGACTCGGAAATTCGTTTTGAGGCCCGATTCAGGCTGGCCTTAGGCGCACGCAGCACCTCGCGATTCAAAGTATTAAACCAGAAATCGGTGACCGCCATACTGGCCTCAGCCATGATTCCCTGCCTTTGCCATTCCGGGCGCAGCCAGAACCCGCGATTATTGTCTTCGGCATCGGTCAGGCAAATAACGCCAAGCAACTCCGAAGGCGAATCCTTGTGGCGCAGCGTCCAGAACCAGCCGGTACCGGCGGCAACCGCGGCCAGCGCCACGTTATTGACGTAATTGTGCGCGCCGTTATCGGGGAATGGCCAGGGAACGGCGGCCGCCAGATACTGCACAATTTCCCAGTGCGGAAAGACGCGCTGAATAACCGGTGCGTCTTCGGGAGACAATGGCTGGAGGATTAAACGTTCGGTGTTAAGGACAGGTACTGCCGCTGGCTGCATAAAAACTCCTTTTCATGATGAAAATCGGCGCGCCAGCGGGGGAATTTTACAGGAACATGCCGCCTGACGCCTCGATGCGTTGGCCGTTGGCCCAGCCGCTTTGCTCGCTCAACAACATGGCGACCATGCCGCCAATGTCATCGGGCTGACCGACGCGGCCAAGCGCGGTGTTTTTAGCAACATACTGATTAATTTGCTGGTTGTCACGGACTGCCCCGCCGCCAAAATCCGTCTCGATAGCACCCGGCGCAAGAATATTGACTGAGATACCGCGTGCGCCCAATTCTTTCGCCTGATAGCGCGTTAATACTTCCATACCGCCTTTCATCGTGGCGTATGCGGCAAAGCCCGGCAGACAGAAACGCGTCAGCCCCGTTGAAACGTTGAGCACGCGGCCGCCGTCGGCAATCAGCGGCAATAGCTTCTGCGTCAGGAAGAACGGAGCCTTGAGATGGATCTTCATCAGCAGATCAAATTCCTCCTCGGTGGTCTCGGCAAAAGAAGCATTGCCGCCAATCCCGGCGTTATTCACCAGAAAATCAAAATTCTCGCGCTGCCACACCTTTTCTAGCTGTGACTTTACCTGCGCCACGAAAGGATCAAAACCGTTGCTCTCAGCCACGTTGAGCTGAAGTGTCACCGCTTTCGCGCCTTTAGCCTCAATTTCACGAACCACGGATTCAGCCTCTTCACGCTGGCTGTTATAAGTGAAAATGACGTCAATACCTTGTTCTGCCAGCTTTAATACCGCATTTTTACCCAATCCACGGCTTGCGCCGGTCACTAATGCAATTTTTTTGCTCATTTTGAGACTCCAGAGTTGCGTCGTTGTGTGATAAACAGCCTATTAGACTCTGCAGAAATGATAAATGGTCTAAAATGAGTTTCACTGTCTCAATGACAACAACAATAGACGGTTTATACGGGGAAAGTGTGGATAAAATTCAATCAATGCAGGTTTTTGTCCGCGTTGCCGAGCTGAGCAATTTCACGCGCGCGGCAGAAAGTCTGGGATTACCCAAGGCCAGCGTGTCACGGCTCGTGCAACAGCTTGAAAGCAAAATGTCGACGCGGCTGCTGCATCGCTCAACCCGCCGCGTACAGCTGACGCAGGACGGACAGGTTTTTTATGAGCGCTGCAAAGAACTGCTGGCCAATATGGACGAACTGGAGTCGATGTTTCAATCCAATCCAACGACGGTCAGCGGCAAGCTGCGGGTCGATATGCCGTTGACGATGGCAACCAGGCTCGTGCTACCGCGTCTGGCAGAATTTTTGAACCGCTATCCGGCGCTCGAGATTGAGCTGAGCAGCACCGACCATCGCGTGGACGTGGTGCGAGAAGGTTTCGACTGCGTGATAAGCGTCGGCCTTCTTAAAGACTCCGGGCTCATCGCTCGTACACTGGGTCATCTCAGCGTCGTCAACTGCGCCAGCCCGGACTACCTGCAGCGCTACGGCATACCCGAACATCCCGACCAGCTCGCCCATCATGCGATGGTGAACTACGACCAGGCGCTGCGAAGCCGCAGCACCGAATTTGAATATCTCGATGGCAAAGAGCTGCGGACGGTGAAATGCGGCAGCACCATCACCGTTAACAGCACCGAGAGCTACACGGTCGCCTGCCTGTCTGGGCTGGGGATTATTCAGGTTCCTGCGACGGGAATTAAACATTATCTCGCCAGTGGTCAACTGGTCAGCATCTTGCCGCAGTTCCGCGCACCGCCGATGCCGGTCAGCCTCGTCTATCCGCATCGCCGACACCTGTCGCGCAGGGTCAAGCTGTTCATGGATTGGCTGAGTGAAATCATGCAACACTATATTGTATAAGGATTTTATGATGATAATTTCGCCCGTAACGGGCCTTAACGGGCCTTAACGGGATTGGGCGGCTATACTAGACACTGGAACTTGAATAACGATAAGGACTCAGTGGATTAATGCCATTACCCCCACAAGAAGAAAATATCCAAGATGATAGCGATAAGCCGTTGATTAATATCAAGACGGGAAATAAGAAAGTCGATGCGACCCTGTCGGGTTTTTCTCGCCTGGTAAGCCATGTTCAGGGCTGGCACTGGGTAGCGCATTTGCTGCGTGCAGCCGACAGATTTAACGACCGTCTCGGCAGCCAGTTTGGCGCGGCGATTACCTACTTCTCATTTTTGTCGCTTATCCCAATACTGATGGTCTCCTTTGCCGCCGTCGGCTTTGTGCTGGCCTCAAATCCAGACCTGCTGGCCGGACTGATCAACAAAATCGTCAATAGCATTAGTGACCCTAATCTGGCGAACACCCTCAAGAGCACGGTGAACACCGCTATCCAGCAAAGAACGGCGGTGGGACTGTCCGGGTTGGTCATCGCACTCTATTCAGGCATTAGCTGGATGGGCAATCTGCGTGAGGCGATCCGCGCCCAGTCTCGCGACGTGTGGGAAAGAAATCCGCAGGACCAGGAGAAGATCCACATCCGCTACCTGCGCGACTTTGTCTCGTTGACCGGACTGGTGTTGGCGCTAATCATTACGCTCTCTCTGACCTCCATTGCCGGTTCGGCGCAGAAAACTATTGTCGATGCGCTGGGTCTGGGCGGCATCGACTGGCTGCGGCCGGTGATGACGGTAATTACGCTGGTCATTTCTGTCGCCGCCAATTACCTGTTATTCCTATGGATATTCTGGATACTGCCGCGCCATAAGCCGAGAAAAAAGGCCCTGCTGCGCGGTACGCTGATAGCGGCTATAGGCTTTGAGGTGATTAAGTTTGTGATGACCATGATGCTGCCGCGACTGGCAAGCTCACCTTCTGGTGCTGCCTTCGGCTCGGTGATTGGTCTGATGGCCTTTTTCTACTTCTTCGCGCGCTTGACCCTCTTTTGCGCCGCCTGGATAGCCACGGCCCGCTATAGCGACGATCCGCCGATGCCTGAGCCTAACCACGCACATAAGCCTTAACTCACCCCTTCATGCCAGACAGCGCAAAGTGTCTGGCATGAAAAACCAATATTCAACCCAAAAAGCAGTGTATTATTCTAAAACATCGCCTTTCGCATCGATAAACTTAGAACAACACACTGTCTCGCTCACTTTTCTTTCACTCTTTTACAGAATGTTACTCTGAAAATAAATCATTCAACAAACTTATGACTAGCCAGACGCGAAGTTTATGGGGGAATCTCCCAATTCCACCCTATACGCGGTTTCTGCGCTATTTGGCCCTGTTGAAACTCCCCTAACCAGTGCATAAGATGATTTTTTAATTCGAATCAATTTACTTACAAAACCAATAAGAAACACTTATGCAAGCCACCATCACTCCAGAACTTGAGGCCGACGCTGAACTCGTCAGCCAGAACTCTCGCGGCAAAGTTATCATCGCTTCCCTGATTGGTACCGCCATCGAGTTTTTTGACTTTTATATTTATGCGACGGCGGCAGTCATTGTCTTCCCGCACATTTTCTTTCCTCAGGGTGACCCTACTGCGGCAACGCTACAGTCTCTGGCGACCTTCGCCATTGCCTTCGTCGCGCGTCCCATCGGGTCGGCGCTATTCGGCCACTTCGGTGACCGAGTAGGGCGCAAAGTCACGCTGGTTGCCTCACTGCTGACCATGGGAGTCTCCACGGTCATCATTGGTCTGCTGCCAACCTACGCCACCATCGGCGTTTTCGCACCGATACTGCTGGCGCTGGCACGCTTTGGTCAGGGCCTCGGTCTTGGCGGCGAATGGGGCGGCGCGGCGCTGTTAGCCACCGAGAATGCGCCACCGAAAAAACGCGCACTCTACGGCTCATTCCCGCAGCTTGGCGCTCCAATCGGCTTCTTCTTCGCCAACGGCATGTTCCTGCTGCTGTCATGGCTGCTGAGCGAGCAACAGTTTATCGACTGGGGCTGGCGTGTGCCGTTCCTGCTTTCAGCCGTGCTGGTGCTCATTGGCCTCTACGTGCGCGTGTCGCTGCATGAAACGCCGGTGTTTGCCAAGATTGCCAAAGCGGGCAAGCAGGTCAAAGTGCCGATCGGCCGCCTGTTCAGCAAGCACCTGAAGGCGACGATTCTGGGCACCTTCATCATGGTGGCAACCTATACCCTGTTCTACATCATGACGGTGTACTCACTGGGCTACGGCACTTCGCCTAAGCCAGCGGGTCTGGGCATTGCCCGCAACGACTTCCTGCTAATGCTGATGATTGGCGTTATCGGATTTGGCGTGATGGTGCCGATTGCAGGTCAACTGGCTGACAAATTTGGCCGTCGCAAATCGATGATCTGCATTACGCTGCTGATCATCCTGTTTGCGCTGACCTTCCCGTCGGTTATCAGCGGCGGCTCTATCGGTACGGTGATGGTATTCCTGCTGTGCGGCTTTAGCGTGATGGGGCTGACCTTCGGTCCAATGGGCGCACTTCTACCGGAACTTTTCCCAACAGAAGTTCGCTATACCGGCGCATCTTTCTCCTATAATGTGTCTTCGATATTAGGCGCTTCCGTTGCACCTTATATTGCCACCTGGCTGGCAACCCATTACGGGCTGTTTTACGTTGGCGTCTATCTGGCATCCATGGCAACGCTCACGCTCATTGCCTTGCTGTTAACCAAAGAGACCGGCAACCAGTCACTGTGATTATTTCGCCTGGTGTTGGGCTTCCAATGCCGGGCTTTATCAAAGAGCCATTACAATGCGCTTGCGACCTCGCCTGCTGTTTCCCCTGCTTATTGTTCTAATAGTCATTATCGCCATCGCCTATTACGTCTGGCCACATTCCGGTAATCCCAGTGCGCTGTGGAATATCGTCAGCCAGAAGTGTGTGCCTAATCAGGAAAAAAACGGTCAGCCCGCGCCCTGCTCTCAGGTCGATGAGCAACAGGGTTACGTGGTACTCAAGGATATGGTGGGTCCTCTGCAATTTCTGCTGATGCCAACCGCCCGAATTACCGGTATTGAAAGCCCCGCGCTTCTGGAAGACAACACACCGAACTTCTTGGCCCAGGCGTGGCAGGCTCGCCACTATATGGCCGATAAATACGGCAAACCGATTGATGACAGCAACGTTTCCCTGGCGATCAATTCGCAGTATGGCCGCAGCCAGAACCAGATGCACATCCATATTTCATGCCTGCTGCCGCAGGTGAAAACCCAGCTGAGCCAGGAGGCAGGGGATATTGGCTATCGCTGGCAGCCGTTGCCGGAGAAACTGATTGGCCATACTTATCTGGCGCGTAAGGTTTCAGCGGCAGAATTGAATCAGAAAGGCGCATTCCGGCTTTTAGCAGAGGGTGTGCCGGAGGCTCGCGAGAAGATGGGACATTTCGGATTGGCCATGGTCAGCCTACAGGGCGGTGACTTCCTGCTGCTCGCCAATGAACGCAATCTGCTTCAGCTGAACAACGCATCCACCGAAGAGATCCAGGACCACAACTGTGCGGTGCTGAACCCACTACCGCAGTAGTGGGTTCAGCGAAAAAGAGAGGAAGGCCTATTTCGAGGTCTTAATCTTTTGCAGGATGGTACTGCACTGATTTGACTCGTTATCGCTTGGAGAAATCAGTGCCAGCAGCGCGGCGGCAGGCGCGACGATCGCCCCTAGCGCCACGGCCGCTGCACCGCGTGCGATCAGCGGACCCGGTTTGACACCGGCGTCAGGATTTTTGAAGGTCCCGCGCACGTACAACGGCGAGCGCAGGGTCAACACCCTTAAGCCCTTACTCTCGGGGTCAATCGAGAGATCCAGCCTTTCGGTCGCAAAGTTGGTGGTACCGCTGACGTTAATCACCGCATTTTCGGTATCGAAGACCAGCAGATTCGGCCTTGCCAGCCCGCTTTTAATATTCACGTCTGCCGCGGCGCAGTTGATAGCCACCTCGTCATCCCCAAACAGCTTGGCGACCACATAGTTACCGACGTTAAGCCCCGCAATCTCCATCAGTCCACGGCTGATAACCCCATCGTTAATCAATAGTTTCATCTCGCCGTTACTGGTCCCGAGCAATGCAGCAACGGAATTACCGGTGCCGGTGAGCTTCGCATCACCGTTAAGCTGGCCGAGACTTTTCTTCATCGACTGAACGTTCGGCACCAGCTCTTTCAACTGAAGGCCGCGGGCGTGGATATCGACCCGTCCTTGCATCGGCGTCTTGTCACCCTCGAGCCTGACCGTCGAGTTAAGATTTCCGCCCGCCAGGCCAAAGCGCAGAGGATCGAGCAGCAGATCGCCGTCATTAAGCTTTAGATGGGTACTGAGATTGCTGAGCGGCAAAGAGCTGCCGCGTTCGATGCGCCTGGCACTAAACTTCACGTCTGCGTCCATCACACGCCAGCTTTTGGTATCGAATTTCTCAACGGGCAGAACTTTGTCGGAAGGCTGGCGCGTCGTCTCACCGCGTTTAGCCTTGTCACTGTTGGAATCTGCGCCAATCAGTGGTGCAAGATCGGCGAAACGCAGCTGATTAGAGGTTAATTCACCGTTGAGATTAGGGCGCGGCTTGCTGGCAACGTAAGTCAGCGAACCATGAATATCGCTGTCTCCAATTTTGCCGTTAAAGCCTTGATATTCGAATTTTGCGCCGTTTTTATCGTGCAAGTGCGCAATCAGGTGACCATCGGTTTCATACGGCGGTGTCTGTGGCAGCAGCACACCGGTCAACCCGTAGAGGTCTGAGAGCGTCTGTCCGGAGAACTTCAGGCGCAGGTCCAACGCACCAAGATTCATAGGGTCGGTCAGGGTTCCGGCAACTACGACACGGGTATTCCCCGAGCGCACGTCCGCCTGAAGCGGGAAACGAGCATCCGAATCCTGCAAGGCCAGCATTCCGCCAATCTTACCGCTCCCCGCCAGAGATTCACCTTTGTATTTACCGTCAACCTTCCAGCCAAAAACATAATCAGGGGTGTAGAGCTTACCCTCATCTTTGCTGTCTTTAGCACTTTTTTTGCCGGTCACCTCGTCATAGGGCAGCGGTTTACCCAGCGGATCCACAACGGCGCGGAAATCCGCTTTCAACGTCGCATCTTTGAAGTCGATTTGGCCACGGTCGAATACGATGTCATTCATATTGAACGACCATGCCGAAGGCGGCTGGTTAGGATCTTTGTTGTCGCTGTTGGCGAGATTAAAGGTCCAGTTATTTTTACCGTCAGCCAGGCGAATAAGCGACGCGTCAGGCTGCTTTAGCCAGATACGCGGAATAAGTACCTCTTTGTCGAGCAGCGCAAGAGGAGCAAGGCTGGCATCGACGCGCTGCAGATGCACCATCGGCTTGTCGCTCGGCACATCCGCTGGGTTGCCGAGCACAATATCTTCGGCATGAATGTGCGGCCAGGGTACCCAGGCACGCCATCCCCCCTCTTCCTTATGCCGCGACCAGTCCACGCCAAGGTCTCCCTGAATGGCAAAGGGGCGATTCAACTCGGCAGAAACCTTCTGATTAATCGTAGGTTTAAGGCGATTCCAGTCAAACAGCGCCACAAAGATAATGATGGCAAAGACCAGAATGACCACGAGTCCTGCCGTCCAACTCAGCGCTTTTCCAGTGCGTGTCATAGGTCGGTTCCTGTGGGTCAATTATTTGATAAGTTTCATTAAAGATAGTTGAGATTATGCTGAGGTGCACATTTCGTGCTGCCAGAGGAGCACTGCCGGGTGTAAATGCCTACCACTATATTCGTAAACTTCGAGGCATCTCGGAAAATAATAAAACAGCGTTTTAATACTATTGACTGAAGTGCCACATGCGAAGAGACTGGAACGCATACTTCTTAACCTTTGATATCACTGATGGACGCCTTTATGACCAACAAAAACATCGCTGTTATTGGCGAGTGCATGATCGAACTTTCACAGAAAGGAGACGCGTTAAATCGCGGTTTTGGCGGTGACACATTGAATACCGCCGTTTATATTGCCCGCCAGGTCGACGACGCCGCGCTGAAGGTGCATTACGTGACCGCGCTAGGCACCGACAGCTTTAGCAGCGATATGCTGACGGCATGGCAGCGCGAGGGCGTCGAAACTGATTTGGTGCAACGGCTCGACAACAAGCTACCCGGCCTTTACGTCATAGAAACGGACCCGAGCGGTGAGCGCACCTTCTACTACTGGCGTAACGACGCCGCGGCACGCTACTGGCTCAATGGACCTGATTCCGAACGGCTCTGTCAGCGTCTGGCAGATTTTGACTATCTCTATCTCAGTGGTATCAGTCTGGCTATTCTCAGCGAAGAGAACCGCGCGCGCCTGATGGCGCTGCTCAAGGAATGCCGGGCGCGCGGTGGAAAAGTCATCTTTGACAATAACTACCGCCCAAGGCTGTGGGAAAATAAGGAGCAGACGCAGCGCGCCTACCTGGCAATGCTTTCCTGCACCGACATTGCGTTTCTGACGCTGGACGACGAAGACATGCTGTGGGGCGAAAAGCCGTATGAGGAAGTGATTGCGCGGACCCATGCGCTGGGCGTGAGCGAGGTGGTGGTGAAGCGCGGGGCGGACAGCTGCATCGTGTCGAATGCCAACGGTGAGCGGCATGATATCCCGGCAATTCGGCTCGAAAAAGAGAAGGTTATCGATACTACGGCGGCCGGTGATTCATTCAGCGCCGGTTACCTGGCTAAACGCCTGACGGGCGCCAGCGAAATTGAATCTGCACAGCGTGGGCACTTAACCGCCAGCACGGTCATTCAGTATCGCGGCGCAATCATTCCACTCGAGGCAATGCCTGCCTGATGCCGAATTTATATAACCTGGAATAACAGATTGATAGTCCTGCGCGCCGCCCAAACTGCACGGCGCACAGGTCCAGCATACTGTTGCCGTGAGCTTACTGCGCCGTTCCCGTAGCACTGGCACCGGGGGATGTGGCCGCGGTCGTGCTGTCGGAAGTTTGGGCATCAGCCGGCGTAGCAACAGGCACCACGATGCTGTCGTAGGTTTCCTGTAGCGTTTTCACACTCAACTCATTCTCACCTTTTGGCTGAATCAACAGTAAGGAAGGATCGTGAGAAAGCTGCTGCTTCAGCTCCTGATTGAAATCAGGCAACGTCAGAGTCGATAAAAACGCCTGACGCAGTTTTTGATACTGCTCTGGCGCGATATCGACGACCGCATTTTGCTGTGAACGCAGGCGCTGACTCATTAGCACACCGGTATCGGTGCGGGCATAAGTCGCAAACAGCTGACCCAGCTGGTCTTTCTTTTGGGCGATCAGCGCGTCAAACTCTGCCTGAGACAGGCCAGTGTCGCGCACTTTCACCAGCTCATTTGCAAGGCGCTTAAGCGCAGGCTGTATCGCGCTTTGCGGCGCTTCCAGACGGATAGCGCACTGAGCATGCTGATACTGTACGCGGCAGTCAAAACCAAGCGCCGGTTGCACCGCCCCCCCCTCTTTCTCATCACCCGGCTTTTTCAGCGCCTGCTGCAAATGCAGAAACAGCGCCTCACGCGCTAAATCGCTGCGCCAGTAGGCGTTGAGCGCCGGAGAATCTTGAATAGGCTGCCACGGCATGCTCCACATCAGCGAGAGTCTGTCCTGCGTCAGCGAAGGGTCAAACGCGGCCATTGCCTGCGGGGGCACATCAGATAGGGTTGGCAAAGTCTGAGGTGTCTGGCGGCTGCCCTTCAGCGAAGAGAAGGCGCTTTTGATTTGCTCGGCCATCGCGCGGCCGTCAACGTTGCCCACCACATACAGTGTCATCGCGTCTGGCGTGTACCACTGATGATAGAACTTGCTCAGGTCGGCCGGTTTGGCCACCTTGGCCGGCAGTAGCTCAGGGCTGTGGCCTACCAGCGTGGAACCGCTGATGCGGTAACGCCACCAGGCGTCCTGCGAGTCAGGCGGGAGAGAATCGATAGGGTCCTGCGGTGCCTGATAGGCGGCATGAACAGAATCCTGGGTAATCACCATCTTGCCACTGGTGTCGACCAACCAGTTTAGTGCCGTTTTCATCAGATCAGGACGACCATTCGGCAGGCTAAGGTTATAAGAGGTGAAATCGTAAGAGGTAATAGCCGGAGACATTGGGCGTTGATTATCAATCGCCTGCTGCCAGAAGGACTGAAGCTGGGCAGTGGTAAAACCTTCACTGCGGATTAATGCCAGGCGCGGTAGGAAGTGCGCGAAGCCTTGCTGCTGCGGATTTTCTGCCAGCGATCCGGTACGAACCAGTAATCTGAGTTCGATGCGATCGTTGGGACGCTGCGGCGTAGTTAACAATTGCCAGGTGAAGCCGTTATCCAGTTTGCCCTGTTGCCAGGCCGGATCGGGTTGTAGTGCTTCAGCCTGCACGTTGCTGCAGGCCGATGCCATCAACAACCCACCAAGGAGTAAGCGAATTCTGGTGCCCTGCATGTGAACCCCTACGTAATAACTCTACCCGTCGTATTGAATCTGCGTTTTCGGCAACTCCAATTACTGGGGTAAATCCAATTTTCTGTAATTAAATCTTGCTCTTACCCTAATTAAGAGGTGGCAAGCTCGAATGCAATAAACGAAAACGGCGAGTGTAGCACTGTCTTAGACAGCACAACTCCGCATATGTCACGGACAACAATGAAAATAATCTGGCGCTGAAGCCGGACGGACACTGAAACCCATTCGTTTTCGTGATTCGGGATGGAAAATAAATAAGAGTATATTATGAATATAATCCACCGGTTACATCAAGTAACAGCGGGATTAAAAGGGAAATTAGCGTTTAAAAGGGCCGTTTTAGCGGAAAACGGCCCCTGTTGTTAGCAACGATGGGGCAGGAAAGCCTTACACGGTCTTATCGGCAATCGCAGGTACTTTGCCGGATAACGTTGAATTCATCTGCTTTTCATCTAACTGATCGCACCACTTAGCCACCACGATGGTCGCTACGCCGTTACCAATCAGGTTGGTCAGTGCACGGGCTTCCGACATGAAGCGGTCGATACCCAGAATCAGTGCCAGACCCGCAACCGGCAGATGGCCAACCGCAGAAAGCGTCGCTGCCAGCACGATGAATCCACTGCCGGTGACGCCCGCCGCGCCTTTGGAAGACAGCAACAGTACGACCAGCAGGGTAATCTGGTGCCAGATATCCATGTGGCTGTTGGTCGCCTGAGCGATAAACACCGCCGCCATCGTCAGATAGATAGAGGTGCCGTCGAGGTTAAATGAGTAACCGGTTGGAATAACCAAACCGACCACTGACTTTTTACAGCCCAGCTTTTCCATCTTGTCGAGCATGCGCGGCAGCGCAGACTCTGACGATGAAGTCCCCAGAACAATCAGCAGCTCTTCCTTAATATAGCTGACAAACCTGAAGATATTGAAGCCGGTAAAGCGCGCAATCAGACCCAGCACCACCACCACGAACAGCACACAGGTGAGGTAGAAGCACAGAATAAGCTGGCCCAACTGCACCAGAGAACCCACGCCGTATTTACCGATGGTGAAGGCCATGGCACCAAACGCACCCAGTGGAGCAAGGCGCATGATCATGTTGATGATGCCAAAAATCACCTTCGAGAAGCTGTCGATGAAGTTGAACATCAGCTGACCTTTGTCACCCAGGTGGTGCAGCGCAAAGCCAAACAGAATAGCGAACATCAGCACCTGCAGGATATTGCCGCTGGCAAACGCGCCAATCACGCTGCCTGGAATAATATCCATCAGGAAGGGAATGATCCCCTGCGTTTGCGCCTGCTCGGCGTAAACAGCGACCGCTTTAGCATCCAGCGCAGCGGGATCGACGTTCATGCCCGCACCAGGCTGCACGATATTGACGATAATCAGCCCAAGAATCAGCGAGATGGTGCTCACAATCTCAAAATACAGCAGCGCAATCGCACCGGTGCGACCCACTGCCTTCATGCTTTCCATCCCTGCAATACCGGTAACGACAGTACAGAAAATCACCGGAGCAATAATCATTTTGATCAGTTTGACAAAGCCATCGCCCAGCGGCTTCATCTGCGCCCCCAGATCTGGATAAAAGTGTCCCAGCAATACCCCGAGGGTTATCGCAGTCAACACTTGGAAATAAAGACTCTTAAATATTGTTTTTTTCATTTTACGGCCATCCTGTAGTGAAAGTATCCCCAAAGATTTCAAGACGCTGGAACGAAACGGCCCGAAAAGCGGAGGGTACATCGCCATAGATATACAGCAGTCGAGAGAATAGCGACAGCCGGAAAATAGCACCGACATTACAGGATGGAAATAAATTGTTTCGTTTGGCAATCATTGTTGTTATAAAAGTTGAACTGAAAGGATTCAGCTAAAAAATTAAATAAATATTAATATTAAGTCAAGCCAGTAATGAAGCGGCTTTGCGGGGAGTTGAGGGGCAGTTAAACCCTCGTCTCGTTGAGGAGAAATTTTGTTTCAAATTCGACCAGCGGAACGGGTGCTGAAAATAGATAGCCTTGTCCAAAAAGAATGCGATTGTTCAATAACCAACCGCGCTGCGCCTCGGTTTCCACGCCTTCAGCTTTCAGCTTTATGTTCATCGCACGCGCAATCGAGGCAACAATGTTGGCCATCGCATCATCTTCGGGCAGCGAGGCGACAAAAATGCGGTCAATCTTGATAGCGTTGATCGGGACATTGCGCAGGCGGTTGAGGTACTCAAGGCCAGAATAACCTAGCCCAAAATCATCGAGCTCGACCGAAATTCCCAATCTGCGCAGCTCGGCGAGAACAATCAACGCCTGCTCCCAGTCGGCGATACGCGCCGTTTCGGTGATTTCTAGCACCAGCTGGCCGTTGTCGATTTGGTAACGGCTGATCAGACTACGCAATTCAGGCAGGAAGTTGGCCTGCTGAATCTGTACCCCCGAGAGGCTCAGCGACAGCGGCAACGTAATGTCACGGCGACGCCAGTCGGCCAGGATATGGCATCCAAGCTCCAGCATCTTGTAGCCAAGCTGCGCCATCACGCCAATCTCTTCAGCCACCACGATAAAATCGCTTTCCAGCCCGTAGCTGCCGTCGTTCATCTTACGGCGCAGGAATGCTTCTGCGCCCATCACCTCACCGGTAGACATATTGACCTGCGGCTGGATGAACAGCGTAAAGTCGTTCTTTTCCATTGCGTGAAGGATTTCGTTTTCCTGCAACAGGCGGCGATGAATTTTCGCGGTCAGACCGGGTTCGAAGAAAAGAATTTGGTTTTTGCCCTGCCTGTCGGCCGACAGTCTCGCGGCGCGGGCGTGGGTAAGCAGCTGGTGACCGCTAATCGCCTGCCTGCCAATATATTGGGCAATGCCAATACTGCCGGTGGGATGTAGCGTGATGCCCATTTCAGCGGTTGTCTGCGGGGTATTGATGCTCGCCATAAGTTCTCTCGCCAGCCGCATCGCCATAAAGGGACGTTCAATCTCGCTGACCATGACCGCAAATTCGTTGTAGCCCAGTCGCGCAAGCAGGCTTTGCTCGGGCAGCACCTTCAGCAGCGAGGAGATAACCGGGCAAAATGCGCCCTCCCCTTCACCCACGTTTTCTATGCAAATCAGCATGATGTGGAAATCTTTACCGGCAAGACTCCCGTTGATCCGCTGCTCGACGCGAGAAACGAACTGCTCTTCATTAGGAAAGCTCTCCCGCGTTTCCTGCATCGCTTTCAGCGCCTTATCGAGTAACTGCTGGTTGCGGTTATAGCTGCGGATCAAAATACCCAGTTCGTCGTCACGATGGCGCGGCCGCGCGGCCAACTGGTGATAGTGCACCTCACTCTCAGGCAAGGACTCCAGTTCGCGGGCGATTGAACGTAAAGGGTGGATAATCAGCCGGTTAATACACCAGCTGATGGCAATAGAGAGCACCAGCGCCAGCAGCAGATACGTGGTCAACAGCGTTGATAACGCGCTGACAAAAAACTGATACATGCGATAGGGGTCGGCCTGTAGCACCAGATAGGCGATAGGCTGCGACGTTGTGGGATTCACCGCGGGTGAATAGAGCGGTACGGAGACCTTAATAGGCAGATCAAAGCTTGCCATTACCCAGTCAGGAACCGGGCGTCCCTCGGGAAAATGCGTGCTAAGCGTGGGTATACGATTAGGCAACACAACCTCTGCGCGGTTAAGAATGCCCACCGGTCTTAGCGTATTCAGGATGTGCTGCGTTTCTTTAAGGTCGACGTTTAGAACGGATTGCGACAACGGACGAACCACCGAATGGCCGATATTTTCTAACTGCTGGGCGTAGTCGTCTCTCCTCTGCTCCACAAAGTGAAACAGCTGGATGGCGATAAAGAAGCAGATTGTAACCAGCGCCACACCTGACACTGCCGCCATCTGTTTAATCGTTAGCGAACGTCTAACCCGCAACCTTTCCCTCCTCGCCGAATCCTGAAAATGCATCCTCAGCGCATGATAACAGCTCGCGCGCGTGGGTGCAGTAATCGCGTTGGCAGGCGGTTTTGACGGATGAAAGGGGGGGTGTTAAGGCAAAAATGCCGGTCAGCGAACCGACCGGCGTCATGCAGAGCGTTAGATTACCCGTGAACGGCGGTTTTTTCCTCTTCGTCCTGATCGACGGCAAAACAGGCTACCAGCCCATCGCCGTACTGCTTCAACTGGGGCTGCAGCTGAGTACATTTTCCGAAAGCACGACGACAGCGGGCGTTAAAAGCGCAGCCCGGCGGTGGATTCAGCGGGCTAGGCAACTCGCCGGTCAGCTTTATGCGCTCACGACGATCGCCCGGATTCAGGCGTGGCGTCGCAGACAGCAGCGCCTGGGTGTAAGGGTGGCGCGGATTGTTGAACACCGCCTCCTTCGAGCCTTTCTCCACGCAGCGCCCGAGATACATCACCATCACTTCATCAGCAATGTGCTCAACCACCGACAGGTCGTGCGAAATAAAGACGTACGACAGGCCGAGATCCTGCTGCAAATCCATCATCAGGTTTAATACCTGTGCGCGCACCGACACGTCCAGCGCGGAGACCGGTTCGTCGGCAATCACCACGTCCGGATCCAGCATCAGACCGCGAGCAATGGCAATACGCTGACGTTGACCGCCGGAAAACATGTGCGGATAACGGTCGTAATGCTCGGTTTTCAGGCCGACCTTCGCCATCATCGCCAAGGCTTTTTCACGGCGTTCGGCGCTGCTGAGCCTGGTGTTAATCAGCAGCGGTTCTTCAAGAATCTGGCCGACCTTTTTACGCGGATTCAGAGAGCCATACGGGTTCTGGAACACTATCTGAATCTTCTGGCGACGCAGCTTCTCGGCGGTGACGTCAGGCTTGAGCAGGTCTTGTCCCTGATAATACAGTTCACCGTGGGTCGGCACTTCAATCATGGTCAGCAGACGCCCGAGGGTAGATTTCCCGCAGCCTGACTCACCGACGACCGCCAACGTTTTGCCACGCTCCAGCTCAAAAGAGATGCCGTCGAGCGCCTTCACCGTGCGTTCAGGTTTGAACATGCCGCCCTTGACCGCATAGTATTTTTTCAGATCGACAGCCTTCAGCAGCGGCTGCTTTCCGGTGGTGTGATTAAGACTCATAGGTTGGTCTCCCGGCATCATCCAGCGGATAATGACATTTGGACTGACGGCCCGGTTCACCTTGCAGTGCAGGCTCTTCTTTACGGCAGCGGTCGTTGGCATACGGGCAACGTGGGTTCAGTAGACAACCGTTTGGACGGTCATACTTGCCCGGTACTACGCCCGGCAGCGACTGTAGCCGCGCCTTGTCGGTAGAAAACTCCGGCAGCGAGCGCAGCAGCGCCTGAGTGTACGGATGGCGCGGCGCACGAAAAATCTCGGACGACGGCCCGGTCTCCACCACCTGCCCGGCGTACATCACGATGATGTGATGCGCCGCTTCGGCCACCAACGCCAGGTCATGGGTGATAAGCATCAGCGCCATGTTCTCTTTCTGCTGCAGTTCGAGCAGCAGTTCGATGATCTGCGCCTGAATCGTCACGTCGAGAGCGGTGGTCGGTTCGTCGGCAATCAACAGCTTAGGCCGACAGGCGATCGCCATCGCAATCATCACACGCTGACTCATACCGCCGGAAAGCTGGTGCGGGTAGACGTCCAGACGCGACGCAGGGTCAGGAATGCCCACCAGATTCAGCAGGTCGATCGTACGCTGACGGCGGGTCTTTTTATTTCCGCCCTGATGCACCTTGATGGCTTCCATAATTTGGAAACCGACGGTGTAGCAAGGGTTGAGGCTGGTCATCGGGTCCTGGAAAATCATCGCGACCTCGGAGCCCACTATCTGACGTCGCTGTTTTTCACTGATGCCCTGCAGGTTCTGACCACCAAATTCCAGCTGGTCGGCCATCACCTTGCCCGGAAAATCAATCAACCCCATCAGCGCCAGCGAACTGACCGATTTACCCGAGCCTGACTCGCCGACGATGCCGACCACTTCGCCCTGCTTCACGGTATAGCTGATGCGGTCTACGGCGCGGAATGGTGCGCCCTCGTTACCAAAATGTACCGACAGCTTATTCACAGTCAGCAGCGTCTTGCCGACCGGTACTTGTTCAATCAATGTTGTTTCCATCTCGCGCCCCTTACTGCTTGAGTTTCGGGTCGAGGGCGTCACGCAGGCCATCCCCCATCAGGTTAAATGCCAGTACCGTCAGCAGAATGACCACGCCTGGGAAGGTCACCACCCACCAGGCGCTTTGCGCGAACTGCAGAACATCGGAAAGCATTGTGCCCCACTCAGGCGTCGGCGGCTGTGCGCCCATGCCCAGGAAGCCGAGCGCCGCCATGTCGAGGATGGCGTTGGAGAAACCGAGTGAGGCCTGCACGATAAGCGGGGCCAGACAGTTAGGAAGAATGTTCACAAACATCTGGCGCGCCGAACCGGCACCCGCCACGCGGGAGGCGGTCACGTAATCGCGGTTCACCTCAACCAGCACCGCCGCGCGCGTCAGACGCACATAGTGCGGCAGCGCAACGAAGGTCAGCGCCAGCGAGGCGTTGACGATCGACGGGCCAAAGATAGCGACCAGCACCAGCGCCAGCAGCAGGCTCGGCAGGGCCAGCATGATATCGACCACGCGCATGATAATGGCGTCAACCACGCCGCCGTAGTAGCCGGCAAACAGACCGAAAATCACGCCAAGGATCAGCGAAAGCACCACCACCAGGCAGCCAACCAGCAGCGAGAGGCGTGCGCCGTACATCAGACGCGTGAGGATATCGCGCCCCACGTCGTCGGTGCCGAGCAAGAACTTCCAGCTGCCACCGTCCATCCATACCGGAGGCTTCAGCAGAGCATCGCGGAACTGCTCTGCCGGACCGTGCGGTGCCAGCAGGTTTGCACCGAGCGCCAGCAGCAGCATGATGACGATGTAAACCAGACCGGTAACGGCCCCTTTATTTCGTTTGAAGTAATGCCAAAACTCGCGCATTGGCGGCATAGGCGTCGGGGCGCCCGTAACCAGTTCACCGGCGACAGGTTCAGTAACTTGAGTCATTGTGCGCCTCTTATTTCTTGTGACGAATACGCGGGTTAACGATGCCGTACAGCACGTCGACCAACAGGTTAACCAGGATGATCAGCGTGGCGACCAGTAATACGCCGCCCTGAACCACCGGATAATCGCGGCGCTGCAAGGCTTCAATTAGCCAGCGGCCCACGCCCGGCCAGGAGAAGATAGTTTCGGTCAAGATCGCACCGCCAAGCAGCGTACCCACCTGCAAACCAATGACCGTCACCACCGGCAGCATCGCGTTGCGCAGCGCATGAACCACAATGACACGCATACGGCTCACGCCTTTGGCGCGCGCGGTGCGGATGTAATCCTCACCCAGCACTTCCAGCATTGAGGATCGCGTCATACGCACAATGACCGCCAGCGGAATAGTGCCGAGCACAATCGCGGGCAGAATCATGTGCATGACCGCGTCTTTGAAATCACCCGGCTCGCCCCAGATGAGGGTATCGATTAGCGCAAAACCGGTGAGTGGCTTGCTGTCATCAAGGAACACGGTATCGCTTATTCGCCCTGAAACAGGCGTGAGATTCCAGTGCACCGAGACCAGCATAACCAGCATGATCCCCCACCAGAATATCGGCATCGAATAGCCGGTAAGCGAGATGCCCACCGCCGTGTGGTCGAAGATGGAACCTCGCTTCACCGCCGCCAGCACACCCACCGGAATACCGACAATGACCGCAAAGATCATTGCACAAATGCCCAGTTCAAGGGTCGCTTCAAAGCGCGGGAGGAATTCCTGCCAGACCGGTGTATGGCTGCTCAACGACATGCCTAAATCGCCGTGTAACACGCCAACCACATAGTGGAAATACTGTTGGTAAAGAGGCTTGTCGAGACCCATTTCTGCCATTAGCTGAGCATGGCGCTCAGGTGATACACCGCGTTCACCGGCCATGATAGTAACGGGGTCGCCGGGGATGAGGTGCACGAAGGCAAAGGTCAGCAAAGTAATGCCGATAAACGTTGGGACTACTAACCCCAAACGTCGGAGTATGAACTGCAGCATATCCCGTACTCTCTGTATAAAATGCCCGGGGAACCGTAGCTCGCCGGGCTTATTGTTAACTCACATTGCTTTAACGATTTACATCTTTAAAGTTTAGTCCGCTTTGAGCGCGCCGCTTCCTGCGCGCTCAATGGGCAGTTATTTAATGTCGACGTTTTCGAAGTGATGTTTACCCAGTGGATCAACCACGTAACCGATCACTTCCTTACGCACTGGCTCGTAAACGGTTGAGTTAGCGATGATAAGCGCCGGAGCCTGGTCATGCATGATCACCTGAGCCTGTTTGTAGAGCGCGATACGCTTGTCATGGTCCGGTTCAGCACGGGCTGGCTGAATCACGTCTTCAAACGGCTTGTAGCACCATCTTGAATAGTTGGAACCGTCTTTAGCCGCCTGGCAGCTGAAGAGAGTGGCGAAGAAGTTGTCCGGATCCCCATTGTCGCCGGTCCATCCCATCATCACGGTCTGGTGTTCGCCATTTTTCGCACGCTTGAGGTATTCGCCCCACTCGTAGGTCACGATGTTGGCTTTAACGCCGATTTTCGCCCAATCAGCCTGGATCATCTCGGCCATACGACGCGCGTTCGGGTTATAAGGACGCTGAACCGGCATCGCCCACAGATCGATAGAGAAGCCGTTTGGCATACCGGCTTCTTTCAGCAGCTCTTTGGCCTTGGCAGGATCGTAAGGGTAGTCCTGAACGTCGTTGTTATAGCCCCACATGGTCGGTGGGATCAGGTTCTTGGCCGCCTGGCCTGCGCCCTGATAAACCGCATCAATAATCGCCTGCTTGTTCACGGCAATAGTCAACGCCTGACGCACTTTCACGTTATCTAACGGTTTTTTCTCGGTATTAAACGCAAGATAGCCGACGTTCAGTCCCGGTTCAGACATCAGGTTGATTGACTTGTCTTTCTTCATTGCCGCGATGTCAGCCGGGTTAGGGAATGGCATCACCTGGCACTCGTTTTTCTGCAACTTGGCGTAGCGAACGGACGCATCTGGCGTGATGGAGAAGATCAAACGATCCAGCTTCGGCTTGGTGCCCCAGTAACCTTTGAAGGCGGTGTACAGAATGCGCGAGTCTTTCTGGTACTGCATCATCTGGAACGGACCGGTACCGATTGGGTTAAGGTCGAGCTTCTCAGGCGTACCGGCTTTCATCATGTCGTCGGCGTATTCGGAAGACAGCACTGAAGCGAAGTCCATCGCCATATCCGCGAGGAACGGAGACTCAGGATGGTTGAGCACGAACTGCACGGTATGGTCATCCACTTTGACGATTTTGTTGATCAAATCGCCCATGCCCATGCCGTCGAAGTATTCATAGTTGCCGCCCGACACTTTGTGGTACGGGTTCGCAGTATCTTTCTGGCGGTTAAAGGAGAAAAGCACGTCGTCGGCGTTAAAGTCGTGGGTTGGCTTGAAGTCTTTGCTCGACTGCCACTTTACGCCCTGACGCAGATGGAAGGTGTAGGTTTTGCCGTCCGGGCTGACGTCCCATTTTTCGGCCAGTCCTGGCTGAATTTCAGTCGTACCAATCTTGAACTCAACCAGACGGTTATAGATAGGTACGGAGCTGGCGTCATAGGTTGTACCCGAAGTGAAAAGCTGTGGGTTAAAGCCTTCTGGCGAGCCTTCAGAACAATAAACTAACGTTTTTGCCTGAACGCTGGCGGCCACGGTCAGCGCAATCAGGCCGAGGCTAAACTTCAGCAGGCCTGATTTTCCCAAGGAAATTCTCATCGCTTTTGCTCCATCTAGTAATGGTGATGTGGATGTGTGTTGTGTGTTCAGCTCAAGCCACCCTTTATTTTTTATTTACGGGTGGACAGGGTTGTCGGTTAGCTGCAGAAGTGATGTTTCAGACGTATGACAAACGTCACCAGAGATGTTTTGGGGAAACAGTTGCACCAAAAAGGGGTGCAAATAATTACCGGATTAATCCTCTGGTCAATCCTGTTCACATCAATTTCGCAACTCTCTCAGGCGTCGTCAATATAACGCCAAGGCTTTTACAAAGAGTGTGAGTAACAGCAAACAAACATAAAAAAACAGTTAATTAACATTTACAGGATTAATATTGAGTCATAAATCGATATTTCAGGACATAACACCACGCTTGTTAGCCCAACCAGCGGAAAACGCCGTATAAAAAGCTCAAAAATCCCGCGTCAAATGATGATTATATGAACGGTTATTTTATAAATTTGGGTAAACGGCAGCCGAAAATGCTGGAGGCTAGTCATAAAGAGGTAATTAAGGCACGCTTATTTCACTATTGAAATAAACCTTTCGAGGGGAAAATGGGGTGTTATGCACAATTATAGTGCAGGTTAAAAATCGCGCAACAGCCCCCTCTAAAACCTAAAATAGAAAACATTTCACACCCTGCCGATTTCGGTAGGCGTGAGATGATAATAATGCGCAGCGTGATTGATGCCTGTTTCAGTCGACAGGGTCTGTTTTGGAACCGACATTTGCCCCCACCTCAATGAATTCGCTGCTTTAATTTGCGATTTTCAATAGGGAAATTATTTTTTCGACCGAACACCGGTCCGAATCCTCCTAATCCACACCCTCCTCATGGCACACGTGCTCATGGCTGCTAGGCTTAAGTCAGTCCTGCTTTTTGTAGGGTCTTTGTTGAATAAACAACCACACACAAAAGAAAGGAGCATGTTGTGACTTTTAAAAAAATCATCAAGCTTGCAGATCTTGCAAAAAATCAGCCGAAACAGTTCGAAAGCGACGAAACCCCATTTGTGCTGGTCCGTCAGGACGACAGCGTGCATGCGTATCAGGCAAATTGCCCGCATGCAGGTGCGCCGCTGGCAGAAGGGGCCGTGTGCGACGGCAAGCTGGTTTGCCCATGGCATAAAGCCGTGTTTAATCTTGACGACGGTAGCCTTGAACAGCCGCCCGCGCTGGAAGGCCTGACGCAGTACCCCACTAAAGTTGAACACGGCGAGGTAATGGTCGATGTGAAAGACCCCCGTCAGCATACCCGCCTGCAAGCCGGTAATAACACCGATCAAATTGTAATTATGGGCTCGGGTGCGGCCGGCAGTGCTGCGCTGAGCGCGCTGGAAGAAAGCGGGTATCACGGCAGGATAGTCATTATCGATCGGGAAAAGTCTGCCCCTTACGACAGAACTGCACTGACCAAATTCGTGCCTGATGGCAGCATGAAGGTGGATGAGGTTCCGCCGCTGCTCGAAGACAGCGCTTTTGAACAGCGCAACGTGCAGCGGATTGTCAGTACGGTGACCCACATTGACAAGAAAAAGAAAAAGCTTCGCCTCGCCAATCAACAGCATGTTTCGTTTAAAAAGCTGCTGATTGCCACCGGTGGTGCGCCGATACGTCCCGCTCTACCGGGCGGTGAGCTGAGCGGTATTCACGTTTTACGTAATCTCCAACAGGAAAAAACGCTGCTCTGCGCCGTGGATCAACTCAAACAGTTGGTGATTATCGGCAACAGTTTTATCGGCATGGAGATGGCGGCCGCACTGCGCAAACGTGATATTGCCATCAAGGTGATTGCACCCCAACCGTTGCCGTTTGAGGCACAGTTTGGCGAGAAGATTGCCAAATACTTCCGCGCACTGCACGAACACAATGGCGTTGAATTTATTGACGGCGAGGTCGTGGGCTTTAAAGGCGATCGTCGCGTCGAAGCGGTAGAGCTTAAAGACGGTTCGAGCGTAAGAACCGACGTTGTGCTGCTGGCGACCGGCGTACAGCCCGTCACCTCGTTTATCCACGACCTGCCGCTCGACGACGACGGCAGTCTAAAGGTGGATAAATATCTGCAGGCCGCTGAGGATATTTACGCCGCAGGTGACATTGCCAGCTTCCCGATGGACGGTAAACATACCCGCATTGAACACTGGCGCGTTGCTCAACAGCAGGGCCGTACGGCCGCAATCAACATGCTCGGCGAGCGCGAAGCCTTCGATCGTGTGCCGTTCTTCTGGACACAGCATTTCGGTACCCGCTTCGAGCATTTAGGGCATCCCGACCAATGGGACAAGGTCGATATTATTGGTTCGCTTGAGGATAGGGACTTTGTCGCACTGTTCGGGCTTAAAGATAGTCTGGTTGGCGTCGTTGCCACTGGCCGCGAACGCACCACCGGCAGGCTGCTGCTCGAGATGCAGCATGATATGACGCTAAATCAGGCGCGTAAGCTGGTGAAGGAAACGCAGGAAGGCTAATCACCCTCCCCTTTCTGACGTATCTCCGGAAGGGAGAGAGAGGCTCCCGGTCGTCTCACTGATGCGAAAGAGACGTTTGCGCCACGTCGTGCAGGCATCGCCCGATGAGCATGTGCAACGGCGATTGCCTGTTAGCGTGGCGCATGACCAGGATAAGTTCACGATGAAACGTGAGCTCGTCAAGCGACACGACGCGCAGATTCGCCTTACGCTCCAGCCACAATCCTGCCAGCGGGACCAACGCCACCCCGAGCCCATTTTCGACCATTTTCACAATGGCATCGATTTCGTCGATCTCCAGCGCGACCTTCGGCTCAAGCCGCTGGCTGCGCAGAAACTGGCTCACCATACGCCCACCGAACGAGGTGCGATCGTAGCGGATAAACGGCTGTTCGCGAAGCAAGGCGATCGGATCTTCACCTTGCAGGTGCGTGGGGGCAATCAGCACGAACGGCTCGCGCGCCAACGTTTCACTGTGCAGATCTTTGGCCAGCGGGAAACCCGGTTTAATGACGATAGCCAGGTCGATATTGCCTGCATCGACCTGAGTCAAAAGATTGAATGACACACCGGGGACCAGCTTAGTTTCCAGCGCAGGCGCACTCTGATGGAGTTTGACCAGCACCTGCGGCAGCAGGCCGGTTTGAAAGGTCGAGATAGCGCCAATTTTGATAACCCCGCGAAAATCCCCGAGGCTCTCCGGTTGAGACATGCTGGCAAAGATTTCGAGGATCTGTTCAGCCATCGGCAAGATACGGCTTCCGGCGGCGTTTAACACCGCCGAACGCCCGGTTCTGTCGAATAGCGTCATACCGAGATAGTCTTCCAGACCCCGAATTTGTGCGCTTACGGCCGACTGAGTCAGGCCAATGCGCTGTCCGGCGGCGGCGAAAGTGCCGTCTTGCGTTACTGCAATGAAGGTTTTCAGTTCACGTAACATCGCCGCCTCACTCATCTGTTTTTTTAATGAATCACAACAATAATATTTGTTTTTAATTAAAAATTTTATCGTTAAGAATGGATGAACACAATATAACCTCACACCACATTTTCCCAACCTATGCGAGCTGCCACTGCAACGCACGCCGGTCGGGGAACAGGAGAATTATCAATGGCTCTGAGTCCTTTCCACCTTGCTATCCCGGTTTATGATCTCGCGACCTGTCGCGCCTTTTACGGCGAAACCTTTGGCCTCTCGGAAGGCCGTTCAAGCGCTCAGTGGGTAGACTTCGACTTTTATGGTCATCAGCTGGTTATCCACGAGCATCCAAAAACAGCGACGCAGGATTCGGCGCACACCAATCCGGTGGACGGCCACGACGTGCCGGTACCCCATTTTGGGATTGTACTGAGTTGGGAAGAGTGGGAAGCCTTGGCGGAACGCCTAAAGTCTTTTGGTACTCAGTTCGTGATTGAACCTTATGTACGCTTTAAAGGCCAGGTCGGCGAGCAGGCGACCATGTTCCTGCTGGACCCGTGCGGCAACGCACTGGAATTCAAAGCGTTCAAGGATATGAGTCAGCTGTTCGCCAAATAAGAACGCCAGAAAGCAAAAAACCCGCGAGCCAGAAGCTTGCGGGTTTTTCTAAATGTGGTCGGCGAGAGAGGATTCGAACCTCCGACCCACTGGTCCCAAACCAGTTGCGCTACCAAGCTGCGCTACTCGCCGAATTGGGCCGCATCTTACTGCTGCGGGTTCCAAGCGTCAATCCCTTTTTTTACCCAATTCGCCAACTGCTTATAAAACACACGAACCCTGTTTAAAACGGCGATTTTAACCGCTAAATTCCCTTCTTGGCCTGAGGATCGGCACACCAGTTATTTGCCGGGTTAATCCCTCCGTCGTTCGAACGATAACCCAGGCAACCTAAAATTGAGTCAAAGAGTTCTTCGTGACGATGCGGTTTATCACTGCCCTGCTGTTGACGCAGCAGGGCAAACGCCTGCTGACTTTCGGTCTGCGACAGGAAAGCGTCAGACGCCCAAACGATTATCGGCACCCGAAACTGTTCCGGCGGCGCCATCTCACGCGGCGTACCGTGCAGATGCGAGTTCTCGCCTATAGACTCACCATGGTCAGCGGCGTAAAACACCAGCGCTTTTTTATCGCGCAGCTGATCAATCACCCGCGAGATAAAGGTATCGGTATACAACACGCTGTTATCAAAGGCGTTAATCAGCTGATCTTTACTACAGGACTGGTCCACCCCCATGCATTCAGGCGTAAAGCGGGCAAAGCTGCGCGGATAACGCTGAGAATAGAGATAGTGTGAGCCTTTGGTATGCAGCACGACGAGGTGTTTACCTTTAGGGTAGCGCTTCAGGGATTCCTGTAGTTCTCTCACCAGCAGCATGTCGTCTACCGGCTTGCCGTCATTGCGCTTTTCAGAAGCGATAAGCTCGCGGAAAGAGTAGTTATTGGTGTTGGCATTGTTGTAAAACCAGACTTCACTCTGCATAGCGAACAGCTCTGAACTGAAGCCCAGTTGGCGCATCACGGCAAAAATATTCTGCTCTTTCAGCGTCCTTTGCGGATTATCCTCAACGCCGCCTTCGCGCACAAACATGCAGCGCAGAGAGAGCTTGGTCGCGGTGTCGCAGGACGTGCCCTTAAAGGCCACGAGATTTTTCTCTTTCGACAGCAGCGGCGTGGTGTCTGGTCCATAGCCGAGCAGCCCCATATGGTCCCAGCGCGTCGTTTCACCGATAATGAAAACCACGTAAGTATCATCGATATCCGCAGGTGGCTCATAACGGTAAGCCTCGGCAGGATTAAACAAATCGCCCGCATCGCGGCTCTCATCAATTTGCGTATAGACAAACAAACCGAGCGCCGCCAGCCAGTTCGACGGCAGATAAGAGTGCGCCACCACCCCGCCATAGCTTGGCATATCCACGTTGCTTAACCGCTCGTTGGCCTTTTGCTCTTTGTCCATCATCCGCAGCGGCAGCCAGACCAGCAGGCCTGCCAGGAGCCACACCAGCAGCGGCTTCAGCCGTTGACCGGGCGTTTTCATCTGTTCGAGCAGCGTGCCGCGCATTTCATTCCGGGCGATGAGCCACAGCGGTAGCGCACTGACCGCCAGCATCCACAGCACAAACTTGAAGCCAATCACTTCTTTACTGAGATCGATATCGGTAGTCATCACCGATACGATAATACCGTAGCCGATGACCACGTTGAAATAGGTCATGTAGTAGCTGGCCGCGACCGAAATCAGCACAATCAGCCCGGCGATAAGCCGAAAGAAATGTTTTCCGCCAAACGACAGCAGGCGCAGCACAAAGAAGCCGAACAGGATGGTGGTGGCAATTTCAATGACGGCGGCGGTCCATTCAAACGACGTGGGGGAGTCGATGAGCGAGGCGAAGCGTCGTGTAAAAACCGACAAGTTTAAAAAAATGCCAATATAAATCGCTAACAATAAACAGATTTTTTGCTGCGATAGAGTCTTCACTCTATTCATGAAAGATTATTTTCCAGAGAATTTGAAATATTTTGAATCATTTTGACATCAATAAGGCGGGATAGTTTACATATTCGGTGGGGAAAGTCTGAAAAGAAAACGGGAGGCCTTGGCCTCCCGCAGATCAATCACAAGGCTGTGGCTGACATTACTTAACGGTAAGGGTCACGTCGATGTTGCCACGGGTCGCGTTTGAGTATGGGCAAACTTGATGCGCCTTCTCGACCAGGTCTTCTGCGACGCTGCGCTCGATGCCAGGCAGGGTGATGTCCAACGCCACTTCAATGCCGAATCCGCCTGGGATCTGGCCAATACCGACTGCGCCTTCGATTTTAGCATCAGCAGGAATACGTACTTTTTCCAACGAAGCAACGTGCTTCAACGCACCGAGGAAACAGGCTGAATAACCGGCGGCAAACAGCTGCTCTGGGTTAGTCACTTCGCCGCCCGCACCGCCCATCTCTTTTGGCAGACCCAGTTTCACATCGAGCACGCCGTCTGATGAGGTTGCACGGCCATCACGACCGCCGGTAGCTGAAGCATGAGCACGGTAAATTACTTTTTCGATAGACATGATGTATTCCTATTAAGTGACTAAGTGAGTGATAACCAATAAATAAACACGATTAAATCGCACGCTATATATTTGATTGTAGCAGAGGCGCAAAACCTTGCACCTCGTGACTACGTAATATCTTTAACTAGGCTTTACGCTGCAGATTGCCTCTGAGAGTCTCCAGCTGCTTTTTCAGAGCCGTCGCGTCCTCGATACTGCATTCTGCCGCACAGGCAATCGCCTCGGGAATTTCACGCGCTTTTTCCTGCAATGTGCGCCCAGCGTCGGTCAGAGAAATAATTACCTGACGCTCATCAACCTTGGCACGGCGACGCACCACCAGCCCTGCGGTTTCAAGGCGTTTAAGCAGCGGCGTCAAGGTCGCCGAATCCAGAAACAGCTTTTCACCAATTTCCGACACCATGACTTCGTCCTGCTGCCACAGTACCAGCATGACCAGATATTGCGGATAGGTCAGGTCCAGTTGGCTCAGCAACTTACGATAAACTTTATTCAACGCCAGATTGGCGGAATACAGCGCAAAGCATAACTGCTGGTCGAGATGCAGAGCATGCATTGCAGCGGGTGTGGTGTCGTGTTTTGTGTTCATGGGAAGAATATAAATAGCGCACGATATTATAGCAAGCATATTTACAATTATTATTTTTTACCTTGTCCATGCTATAACAAAGACAAGGTGCCACCAGAGGGGAAATATCATGACCAGCCTAGTCGACAAAGCGAGACGTTATGCGAGTAAAGCGCACGCCAGCATCGATCAGCGTCGCAAATATACTAATGACCCCTATATCGTGCACCCGGAGGCCGTCGCGAATATTGTTGGCAGCGTGCCCCATACCGAGGCCATGCTGGCCGCGGCGTGGTTACACGATACTGTCGAAGATACGCCGACCACCCTTAGCGACATTACCGCGCATTTTGGCGCTGAGGTCGCGGAACTGGTGGCGATGCTGACCAACGTAAGCCTGAGTTGCGTTGGAAACCGCATTGAGCGGAAAAACCTCGACCGAGAGCACAGCGCCAAGGCCTCTGCCGCCGCCAAAACCATCAAACTCGCCGACCTCATCGACAACCTCCGTTCGCTGGTCACCCACGATCCTGACTTTGCCAAAACCTATCTTGTCGAGAAACGATTGCTGTTGGGCGTGCTAAAAGAAGGCGACGCCACCCTGTGGCGACAGGCAGAAATCATCATTAACGACGGCCTGCAACGCCTGCATCATCCCCCGCATAACGTTCCAAGTAGCTGGTTTCAAGGCACCGAACAGGCTTATCTGGCGGGAAATTAACCCGCCTCCAAATCGTTCATTGATTGCCCTCGTTTTGTACAAATGCTCCGCAGCGGTGAGACATTGCCGTGCACAAAAAATGAGAAATTAGTTAAATAATCATTAAAAACAAATAATTAAAAATTGGCACACCGCTTGCTTAGATGAATTCAATCTTGTGTACTAGATGGAATTCAACTATGACCTCAGTATCAACGCCTTATATTGGATATCAGTTACGTGACTGGCAGCGTCATTATCAAAGCGCGCCCCTGAGCCTGCGCAGTTCTTTAGGCATCGTACTCAACAGCCTTGACGAACGTGACAATGCCTGGCTTTATCGCGCAACGCCCACCCAGCTTGAAGAGCAAATCACTCAACTTGAAACACTGCGCGAACAGGCCGGGGGTTCCCTCGCCACACTGCCGCTGTATGGCGTGCCTTTTGCGGTAAAAGACAATATTGACGTCGCAGGATGGCCAACCACCGCCGCCTGCCCGGCCTTCGAATATATCGCGCAGGCCGATGCCACCGTCGTCGCCAATCTGCAGGCCAAAGGCGCAATCGTCATCGGCAAAACCAATCTCGACCAGTTCGCGACCGGGCTGGTCGGCACGCGATCACCGCACGGTGCGGTAAAAAACACCTTTAACCCGAATTACGTCAGCGGCGGCTCAAGTTCAGGCTCTGCCTCCGTACTGGCACGCGGGCTGGTCGCCTTCTCGCTCGGTACTGACACCGCCGGTTCGGGCCGCGTTCCGGCGGGATTCAATAACATTGTGGGGCTGAAACCGACCAAAGGCTGGCTTTCAAACCGCGGTGTGGTGCCCGCCTGTCGCCTCAACGACTGTGTTTCTATTTTCGCGCTCAGCGTGGCGGATGCTGCATACGTCGCCACTCTGGCCGGCGGCTATGACCCTGAAGACGCCTATTCACGCGCTAATCCGCACACGGCCCCGGCCGCGATGTCTTCCCAACCGCGCTTTGCGGTACCCGACAGCCTCGAGTTCTTCGGCGATACCGAGTCCGAGAAAGCTTTCCAGCTGGCGCTCGACAAGCTGGTCAGCAGCGGCGTTAGTCTGGTCAACATCGATTTCACGCCCTTCAAAGCCTTGGCCGAACAGCTGTATTACGGCGCATGGGTCGCCGAGCGCACCGTCGCCGTCGGCAAAATTTTTGAAGACACGCCGGAGGTCATGGACCCTGTGGTACGCGGCATTGTCGCCAGCGGTCTGAACTACAGCGCAACGGATGCATGGAAAGCCGAATATCTGCGTGCCGAGCTGTCGCGCAAGATTAATCAGGCGCTGGAAGGGTTCGACGCATTGGTGGTGCCAACCTCGCCAACCCTTCGCACGCTTGACGAAATGGTGCAGGAGCCAGTGCTGTTTAACTCCCAGTTCGGCACCTACACCAACTTTACCAACCTCGCCGATCTCTGCGCACTGGCGTTGCCGTCGAGCATTCGTGATGACGGCCTGCCTTCAGGCATCACGTTGATTGCTCCAGCCTGGCACGATGCTGCGCTTGCCGCCTTTGGCCGCCAGTGGCAACGCAGCCTGTCTCTGACGCTGGGCGCGACCGATAAAACCCTCAACGCCGACAGCGCCATGACAGGTCCTATGGCCGTCAGCGCCGATCACGTCCGCGTTGCCGTCGTCGGCGCACACCTCACCGGTATGCCGCTAAATTTCCAGCTCACCACCCGCAACGCCGTGCGCGTCGAGCAAACCCGTACCGCCAGCGATTACAAACTTTATGCCCTTGCTAATACCCAGCCGCCGAAACCGGGTCTGGTTAAAGACGAAGGCGGCAGTAGCATCATCGTTGAACTTTGGGATATTCCTCTGGCGCGCTTCGGTGAATTTGTGGCCGAGATCCCCGCGCCGCTGGGCATTGGCACACTTCAGCTGGCTGACGGCCGCAGCGTAAAAGGCTTTATCTGCGAGCCTTGGGCTATCGACAGCGCAACCGACGTCACCTCGTTCGGCGGCTGGAGAAGCTACGTCGAGCACCTGAAATCCACCGCCGCGAAAAACGCCTGAGGAGCCACGCACATGTTCACGACTGTCCTGATTGCCAACCGCGGTGAAATCGCCTGCCGTGCCATCCGCACCTTGAAACGTCTCGGCGTCACCAGCGTGGCGGTCTACTCGGACGCCGACCGCAACGCCCCGCACGTGACCGATGCCGATATCGCTGTCGCGCTTGGCGGTGAAAAAGCGGCGGAGAGTTACCTGCTGATCGACAAAATTCTGGCCGCCGCTAAAGAGACCGGCGCACAGGCGATTTATCCTGGCTACGGTTTTTTATCTGAAAGCGCCGAGTTTGCCGACGCCTGCGAGGAAGCCGGCATCGCCTTTATCGGCCCGACTGCACATCAAATTCGTGAATTCGGCCTTAAGCACCGCGCCCGTGAGTTAGCCGCCCAAGCCGACGTACCGATGACCCCGGGCACTGCCTTGCTCGACAGCATTGACGATGCGGCGGCCGCTGCCGCGCATATTGGCTATCCCGTCATGCTGAAAAGCACCGCAGGCGGCGGGGGGATTGGCCTGACCCGCTGCGATGACGAAGCCGCTCTGCGCAGTGCGTGGGACAGCGTAAAACGCCTCGGCGAGCAGTTCTTCCGTGACGCAGGCGTGTTTCTCGAACGCTTCGTTGACCGCGCGCGTCACGTAGAAGTGCAGATTTTTGGCGACGGTAAAGGCAAGGTGGTTGCACTCGGCGAGCGCGACTGTTCGCTGCAGCGCCGCAACCAGAAAGTGGTGGAAGAAACCCCGGCCCCTAACCTGCCGCAGGCAACGCGTGACGCACTGCATCGTGCAGCAGTGCAGCTTGGCGAATCGGTCAATTATCGCAGCGCCGGTACGGTCGAATTCATCTACGACGCCGCGCGCGACGAGTTTTATTTCCTTGAAGTGAATACGCGTTTGCAGGTCGAGCATCCGGTCACCGAGGAGGTTACCGGCCTCGACCTGATCGAATGCATGCTGCGCGTCGCCGCCGAGCAACCGCTGGACTGGCCGCGCATGCAGCAGCCACCAAAAGGGGTGGCTATTGAAGTGCGACTCTACGCCGAAGATCCGCTGAAAAACTTCCTGCCAAGCCCCGGTGTACTGACCGAAGTGTTCTTCCCTGAAGACGTACGCGTCGATGGCTGGGTGTCGACCGGCAGCGAAGTCTCGGCGTTTTATGACCCGATGATTGCCAAGCTGATTGTTCACGGCGAGACCCGCGCGCAGGCACTGGAAAAAATGTCTCAGGCGCTGGCCGCAACCCGCCTGCACGGCATCGCCAGCAATATTGACTATCTGCGTCAGGTCGTTGCGTCACCGGTGTTCCATCAGGGCGAGATGTGGACGCGTATGCTCGACGGCTTCGAGTATGCGCCGCACGCCGTCGAGGTTATCTCACCCGGCACCTACAGCAGCATTCAGGACTATCCGGGCCGTCTCGGCTATTGGGACATCGGCGTACCCCCTTCCGGCCCGATGGACGATTTTGCCTTTCGTCTGGCGAACCGCATCGTCGGTAACCCTCTCGACGCCGCCGGTCTGGAATTTACTCTGCAAGGCCCGACGCTGCGCTTCCACTGTGACGCCACCATCGCACTCACCGGCGCGCGCTGCCCGGCGGACGTTGACGGCGTTGAGATTGCCTATTGGGCGCCGGTTGACGTAAAGGCCGGGCAAATATTGACGCTGGGCCGCGCCACCAGCGGCTGTCGCACCTATCTTGCCGTGCGTAACGGCTTTGACGTCCCGGTTTATCTCGGCAGCCGTTCGACCTTCGTGCTTGGCCAGTTTGGCGGCCACGCCGGTCGCACCCTGCGCGTCGCCGACATGCTGAACGTCTCGCAGCCTGAACTTGCCGCCTGCACCACGCCCGCGCCAGTCGGTCTTCCGCAGGCCGCCGCTGAAGACATTGTTCCGGTCTATGGCGATGAATGGAATATTGGCGTGCTCTATGGCCCACACGGCGCGCCAGACTTCTTCACCGAAGATTCTATCGATGCCTTCTTCGAGGCAGAGTGGCAGGTGCACTACAACTCTAACCGCCTCGGCGTGCGCCTGACCGGCCCTAAACCCCAGTGGGCGCGTCTGGACGGCGGCGAAGCAGGCCTGCATCCCTCCAACGTGCATGACTGTGAATACGCCATCGGATCGATAAACTTTACCGGTGACTTCCCGGTCATCCTGACCCGCGACGGACCGAGCCTCGGCGGCTTTGTTTGCCCAGTCACCATCGCCAAGGCCGAGCTGTGGAAGGTTGGCCAGGTGAAACCCGGCGACCGAATCCGCTTCCATCCGATCGGCTTTGAACAGGCTCAGGCGCTGGAAATGGCCCAGCAGGGCACCCTCGATTCGCTGATGCCGATTGAAGCGATGGCGCTACCGGTCCCTTCTTTGCTGCCGACCACCACTGCCTCGGCAACCATTCTTGCCCAGCTCCCAGCCACGGACGAGCGCCCGAGCGTGGTCTATCGCCAGGCCGGTGACGGCTACGTGCTGATTGAGTACGGCGATAACGTGCTGGATCTGGCGCTGCGTCTGCGCATCTATCTGCTGATGAAAGCTCTCCGCGAAGCCGGTCGGGCGGGCGTCGAAGAGCTCTCCCCCGGTGTCCGTTCGCTACAGGTACGTTATGACAGCCGCGTCATCCATCAGTCGGCGCTGCTACAGCATCTGCTGACGTTGGAACATCAATTGGCTGACGTGAGCAGGCTGAAAATTCCGACCCGCATCGTGCACATGCCAATGGCGTTCGAAGATACCGCCACGCTAGGCGCGGTCGAACGTTATCAGCAAACCGTGCGCGCCGACGCGCCGTGGCTGCCGAACAACGTCGATTTCATTCAGCGCACCAATGGGTTGGCAACGCGTGAGGAAGTGCGAGACATCATTTTCAACGCCAGCTATCTGATCCTCGGCCTCGGCGACGTGTACCTCGGCGCGCCGTGTGCCGTGCCAGTCGACCCGCGCCATCGCCTGCTGAGCTCCAAATATAATCCGGCACGCACCTACACCGCCGAGGGCACCGTCGGTATTGGTGGTATGTATATGTGCATCTACGGCATGGACTCACCGGGCGGCTATCAGCTGGTGGGCCGCACGCTGCCAATCTGGAATAAATTCCTTAAAAACAGCCAGTTCGAACAAGGTGAACCCTGGCTGCTGCACTTTTTCGATCAGGTGCGTTTCTATCAGGTCACCGAGACCGAACTGGATCAACAGCGTGACGCTTTCCGCGAAGGCCGCGCTCAGGTACGCATTGAACACACCGAGTTCGACTTCGCCGAATATAACCGCTTTTTGGCCGACAATGCCGATGATATCGCCGATTTCCGCCTGCGCCAGCACAGAGCCTTCATCAATGAAGTGGCGCACTGGCAGGCACAGGAAAGCGCCGCCGTCGAGGCGGCGGTTAACGGCGTGCAGCCGGTGGAAAACCTCGCCCCCCCGCCGGGCGAGCGGGTCAGCGCCGATTTGAACGGTAACGTCTGGAAGATTTTGGTCGAACCGGGTCAATACGTTGAAGCCGGTCAGCCGCTTATCGTGGTGGAAGCGATGAAAATGGAGCTTGCGGTCAATGCGCCCTGCTCCGGCACGGTGCTGAAAATTGGCTGCCAGCAGGGTCGTCCGGTCGGACCGGGTGACGCCCTGCTGTGGATTGATAAAGACGGAATCGGCCAGGAATAGGCCCCAAAGGAGCATTTATGCAGCTTACCGGCTCACGTAGCGGACGCAACAAGGCCAGGCCTGAGGGTCTGGCAGAAAGAATCTATCTCCAGCTCAAGGACGACATTTTCAGTTTTCGCATGCTGCCCGGTGACAAATTTAGCGAGAACGAGATTGCCGAAAGAATGGACGTGAGCCGCACGCCGGTGCGTCAGGCGCTTTTCTGGCTGGAGCGTGAGGGCTACGTGGAGGTGTTTTTCCGCAGCGGCTGGCAGGTACGACCGTTTGATTTCGAGTACTTCGAACAGCTTTATGACCTGCGCATCGTTCTGGAACTCGAGGCGGTAAAACGCCTCTGTACGATGGACGTGACGCCCGAGCCACTGTTTGCACTGCAAAGTTTCTGGATAGATGAGCCAAGGCTGGAGGACGGGCAAGAGGTTTCTCGGTTCGACGAAGAGTTTCACATGGCGTTGGTGGCGGCAGCGGGCAACGGTGAGATGGCAAAAATCCACCGCGACCTGACTGAGAAAATCCGCATCATCCGGCGGCTGGACTTTACCAAAGACGCGCGCGTCAACGCGACCTATAGCGAACACGCAAGCATTTTACTCGCCATCATGCAGCGCCAGACCCAGGAGGCACAACGCCAACTACAGGACCACATTGCCGTCAGTAAAGCCGAGGTGCGCAAAATAACTCTTCATATGCTGCATCAGGCGAGACCAGAAGACGAAGCGGACACCCCGTCTTCGTGACTTTTTTAAAACGTATTTCGACACCTAAACACAGCACGCCCTAAAGATTTCACGCTGCTGCCAAGCCTGGCAGCCTGAAAGATGACCGGCTTGGCACTTTTAACAGGAGTACTTATGCAACGTCGTCGCTTTATTAAAGCCTTTGCCCTCTCGGCAACCGTGGTCAGTATGGGTCTGGCATTCGCTGCACAGGCCGCCGACACCATTAAGGTCGGTATTATGCATTCACTTTCCGGCACCATGGCCATCTCTGAAACGCCGTTGAAAGACGTCGCGCTGATGACCATTGATGACATTAACGCGCACGGTGGCGTGCTGGGTAAAAAGCTGGAGCCGGTGGTGGTTGATCCTGCGTCAAACTGGCCGCTGTTCGCTGAAAAAGCCCGCCAACTGCTGACCCAGGACAAGGTCGCAGTGGTGTTCGGTTGCTGGACTTCGGTCTCACGCAAATCCGTGCTGCCCGTGTTCGAAGAGCTGAACGGCCTGCTGTTCTATCCGGTGCAATACGAGGGTGAGGAGATGTCGCCGAACGTCTTCTACACCGGCGCAGCGCCTAACCAACAGGCCATTCCTGCCGTGCAGTACCTGATGAGCGAAGACGGCGGTGGTGCCAAACGCTTCTTCCTGCTGGGTACCGACTACGTCTATCCGCGCACCACCAACAAGATCCTTCGCGCCTACCTGCACTCCAAAGGCGTTCAGGATAAAGACATTGAAGAGGTCTATACCCCGTTCGGCTACAGCGATTATCAGACCATCGTTTCCAACATCAAGAAATTCGCGGCTGGCGGTAAAACGGCTGTGATTTCCACCATCAACGGTGACTCCAACGTTCCCTTTTACAAGGAGCTGGCTAACCAGGGCGTGAAAGCGACCGATGTGCCGGTGGTTGCCTTCTCGGTCGGTGAAGAAGAGCTGCGCGGGATAGACACCAAGCCGCTGGTCGGCGATTTGGCGGCGTGGAACTACTTCCAGTCGCTGGATAACCCAACCAACAAAGCCTTCGTTGCCGAATGGAAAGCCTACGCCAAGTCGCACAACCTGCCGAACGCCGATACCGCGGTCACCAATGATCCGATGGAGGCAACCTACGTGGGTATCCACATGTGGGCACAGGCCGTTGAGAAAGCGGGCACAACCGACGTCGACAAAGTCCGCGCGGCAATGGCCGGTCAGACCTTCAAGGCTCCGGACGGCTACACCCTGACCATGGACAAAACCAACCACCACCTGCACAAACCGGTGATGATCGGAGAAATCCAGTCCAATGGTCAGTTCAACGTGGTGTGGCAGACCGACAAACCGGTGCGCGCCCAGCCGTGGAGCCCTTATATTCCGGGTGACGACAAGAAGCCTGACTATCCGGTGAAAAGCACTCAGTAATTGACCTGAAGGTCCGTCACGGCCTGTGCTGCCTTTCACAAGTGCAGGCCGTGGCGGTCTCGTCGTATCAGATTAATAAAGCGATGATGACTATGATGAAACTCCTGCCCTTCCCCCGTTTGCGACTCGGCCTCACGCCGGGCCTGCGAACCCTGACTTTCCTGCTTTGCTGCCTGCCGTTGTGGGCCAAGGCCGGCCCTGCCGATGACTTCGCTGCGGCCAGTCGTTCCGAGCAGGCAACGTTGCTTCAGCAGTGGGCGACTGACCCGCAGCCTGAGCGTTTACCGCTGTTGGAGGCACTAAAGCAGGAAGATGTCGTGATTGATGAGGCGCATCATGCGTTCATCAGGCAGGGCGATACCCTTGCGCCGCTTGAGGGCGCGGCTAAGCCGCAGGGCGACGTCAAGGCAGTTTGGTTGAACAACCGGCTGCGTAACCTGATAACTAACGCCCTCTCGGCACACCGTCTGGTCAGCAAAGACAGCGCCGTGCGCCTGCAGGCCGCTAAATCTTTGCAGCGCGAGGCGCAGGCAGACCAGCTGCCGCTGCTGACCAAACGACTGGCGCTGGAACAAGACGCCACGGTGCACGCCGCACTCAGCATTGCACTGGCAAACCTGCAGCTTAGCGATCCGAATCCGCAGGTTCGCCTGCGCGCGGTGGAGCTGCTCGGCGAATCTTCAGACCCCGACACTCAGGGCCATTTGCAACCGCTGACCGACCCTAAAGTCGAGACCGACGTGACCGTGCGCACCGCCGCGCTGGTCAGCCTCAAGGCCGTGCAGCATCGGCTGATGATTGGCGACTGGCTGGGTCAGGCCTTCACCGGACTGTCGCTGGGTTCGATTCTACTGTTGGCTGCGTTAGGTCTGGCTATCACCTACGGCCTGCTCGGCGTCATCAACATGGCCCACGGCGAGATGCTGATGTTGGGTTCGTACTCGACCTACATGGTGCAGTCCTTCTTCCAGCACTATGCGCCCGGCCTGTTGGCCATCTATCCGCTGGTGGCGCTGCCGGTGGCGTTCTTTATTACTTCTGGCGTGGGCATGCTGCTCGAACGTTCTGTCATTCGCCACCTCTACGGACGCCCGCTCGAAACGCTGCTGGCTACCTGGGGTATCAGCCTGATCCTGATTCAGGGCGTACGGGTGATTTTCGGTGCGCAAAACGTTGAGGTCGCCAACCCGAACTGGCTCTCCGGCGGTATTCAGCTGCTGCCAAATCTGGTGCTGCCGTATAACCGCATCGCGGTCATTATTTTCGTGCTGATGGTGCTGGCGCTGACCTGGCTGCTGCTTAACAAGACGCGTCTGGGCATGAACGTGCGTGCCGTAACCCAAAACCGCGCCATGGCCGCCTGCTGCGGCGTGCCGACCGGTCGAGTGGACATGCTGGCCTTCGGCCTCGGTTCGGGCATTGCCGGACTCGGCGGCGTCGCACTCTCGCAGCTTGGCAACGTCGGGCCGGAACTGGGTCAGGGCTACATCATTGACTCCTTCCTGGTGGTCGTACTCGGCGGCGTCGGCCAGCTGGCAGGCACCGTCGTGGCCGCCTTCGGCCTCGGCATCGTGAATAAAATCCTCGAACCGGAAATCGGCGCGGTGTTGGGTAAAATCCTGATACTGGCGATGATCGTCCTGTTTATCCAAAAACGTCCGCAGGGACTCTTCGCCTTTAAAGGCAGGGTGATTGACTGATGACGCAACCCTTAACGATTACAGGCGTACAAAAGGCGCCACGTCTGGCGATGAGCCTCGGCACGCTGGTGCTTATTTCGCTGCTGGTGATGCCCTTTTTGGCACTGCTGCCGCAGACCCATCCACTGGCGATTTCAACCTATACCCTGACGCTGGTCGGCAAGATCCTTTGTTATGCAATCGTCGCGATCGCCCTCGATCTGGTGTGGGGCTACGCCGGGCTGCTGTCGCTCGGGCATGGTTTGTTCTTCGCACTCGGCGGCTACGCGATGGGGATGTACCTGATTCGCCAGGCCGCGGGCAACAATTTGCCAGACTTTATGTCGTTCCTCTCGTGGACCGAACTGCCGTGGTTCTGGGCAGGAACACAGCATTTTGCCTGGGCACTGTGCCTGATAGTGCTGGTGCCCGGCCTGCTGGCGTTCGTTTTCGGCTACTTCGCCTTCCGCTCCAAAATCAAAGGCGTGTACTTCTCGATAATGACGCAGGCGCTGACTTACGCCGGTATGTTGCTGTTTTTCCGCAATGAGACCGGCTTCGGGGGTAATAACGGCTTTACCGGCTTTACCACCCTGCTCGGCTTTCAGGTCACGGCGACATCAACGCGAATCGGGCTGTTTATCGCCACCGTGCTGCTGCTGGTGGCCAGTCTGGCACTCGGTTTCACGCTGGCACGCAGCAAATACGGCCGCGTGCTGACGGCGGTGCGCGACGCCGAGAACCGGCTTATCTTCTGCGGCTATGACCCTAAAGGCTTCAAGCTGTTTGTCTGGACGATTTCGGCAATGATCTGCGGTCTGGCAGGCGCGCTTTACGTGCCGCAGGTCGGCATCATCAACCCGAGCGAGATGTCGCCAACTAACTCTATCGAGGCCGCCATCTGGGTCGCACTGGGCGGACGCGGCACGCTGATCGGTCCGATTCTGGGTGCGGGCATCGTCAACGGGGCTAAAAGTTGGTTTACCGTCGCCATTCCCGAGTACTGGCAGTTTATTCTCGGCGGCATGTTTATTGTGGTGACGCTGTTCCTGCCCGAGGGCGTGATTGGCCTGCTGCGTAAAAGGAAAGCCCAATGAACTCAATGACGCTGGACCTCTTCACTCAACAGCAGCCTGCCGATAAGCACCGCGAGCAGACCGATCCGATTCTGACGCTGGATAAAATCAACGTCAGCTTTGACGGATTCAAGGCGTTAACTGACCTCTCGCTGCGCATCGGCGTTGGAGAATTACGCTGCGTCATTGGTCCGAACGGCGCGGGAAAAACGACGCTAATGGATGTTATTACCGGCAAGACACGGCCTAAGTCGGGACAGGTACTTTATGACCAGAATATCGACCTGACCCGGCTGGATCCGGTGCGTATCGCACAGTCGGGCATTGGTCGTAAATTCCAGAAGCCAACGGTGTTTGAGGCGCTGACGGTGTTTGAAAACCTCGAAATCGCGCAAAAAACCAATAAATCGGTGTGGGCCTGTCTGCGCGCGAAAATGAACAGCGAACAGCGCGACCGGATCGACGAAATGCTGGTCACGTTGCGTTTGCAGGGCGAACGGCATCGCATGGCGGGCATGCTGTCGCACGGCCAGAAACAGTTTCTGGAAATCGGCATGCTGTTGGTACAGGAACCGCATCTGCTGCTGCTCGACGAGCCTGCCGCCGGCATGACTGACGCCGAAACCGAGTACACCGCCGAGCTGTTCAAGTCGCTCGCCGGTAAGCATTCACTGATGGTGGTCGAGCACGATATGGGATTTGTAGAAACCATTGCCGACCACGTTACCGTGCTGCATCAGGGGCAAGTGCTGGCGGAAGGGTCGCTGCAGGAAGTGCAGGCTAACGAGCAGGTTATCGAAGTTTATCTGGGCCGCTAAGCTGCGCCGCAGGGAGTGAATCATGTTGCAAGTCAATGAGCTAAACCAGTTTTACGGCGGTAGCCATATCTTACGCGGACTGTCTTTCGAGGCGAAAATAGGTGAGGTCACCTGCCTGTTAGGCCGCAATGGGGTCGGCAAAACGACGCTGCTGAAGTGCCTGATGGGACTGATTCCGGCGAAATCCGGCACCATTAGCTGGAACGGCACGGTTATCAATGGCCGCAAGCCGCACCAGCGGGTGCAGTCGGGCATTGCCTACGTCCCGCAGGGACGCGAAATTTTTCCTCGTTTGACAGTAGAAGAAAATTTACTGATGGGCCTGTCGCGCTTTTCGGGCAGTGAGGCCAAAACGGTCCCAGATGAAATTTATCACCTGTTTCCCGTACTACTGGAAATGAAAAATCGCCGCGGAGGTGACCTCTCCGGCGGACAGCAGCAGCAGTTGGCCATCGGTCGTGCGCTGGCGTGCAGGCCCAGCCTGCTTATCCTCGATGAGCCGACAGAAGGTATTCAGCCCTCGGTTATTAAAGAGATAGGCGCCGTTATCCGCCAGCTTGCTGCCAGAGGCGACATGGCAATATTGCTAGTCGAGCAATTTTATGATTTTGCGGCAGAGCTGGCCGACAGCTATCTGGTGATGTCGCGCGGTAACATCATAAAACGCGGACAGGGCAGTGAGATGGAGGCCGAAGGGGTAAGAGGGCTGGTGGCAATTTAAGAAAATAACGGTGACAAAAAAGCCGCGACAGTGCGCGGCTTTTTCAAAACACGTGTTGCGATTACGACCTTATCTTACGGTAGATGAACAGGACAACGATGGCACCGATAACGGCGACCACGAAGCTACCAAAGTTAAAGCCGTCTACACGACCAAAGCCGAAGAAGGTACTGATGTACCCCCCCACAACCGCACCTACAATCCCCAGAATCACGGTCAGAATAAAGCCGCCACCGTCTTTACCTGGCATGATCCACTTAGCCAGAATACCTGCAATCAGACCAAAAATAACCCAGGATAAAATACCCATTTCGACGTCTCCTAATACGTTGGTGTTACCGTGAAATTTGTTCAGCCAATCAGGCCAAACCAATGTAGAAAATTCCCTTCCTACGAATCAGTTCGTCGCTTAGCGCTGCGAACCTTTTTTCTGTTACTCGATATCTATTTTAGCAGATTAAAACAAACTCGCTCAAAATCAGCCACAAGGACGGAATCTGCGCGCATTGTGCGTCCAACGTAAACCGCCTTCTCGGGATGTAAAGCTCTGCCGGGTTAAACGTAAAAACGCGTAAATGTTGAACAGTATTTTTGAATGACTTCCTCAAATCAATCCGTTTTTCATCCTCACTCAATCGGCCTATTATTTGCTCATCGAAAGGCAATCACCTTTCAAACTCATATTACCGATTAGGAATGACATTATGAAAAGCATCAAATATTTTGCAGTAGCCGCGGCCCTTTCTTTCGCTTCTTTCGCCACCTTTGCTGCACAAGAAGTCTCTCAACCTGCTGACGGGGCGCAAAAAATCGGCGTTGTAACCGCCAGCGGCGCAACCACCCTGGACTCTTTAAACAACGATTTGGCCAATCAGGCGAAACAAGCGGGTGCCAGTTCTTACCGCATCACTTCAGTGACCGGTAACAACCTGATGAGCGCAAGTGCAGTTCTGTACAAATAATCGTTACACCAACGACGTTTTATCCGCAAAAAGCCGATGAGATCGCCTTAAAAGGAGATTTCATCGGCTTTTTGCTTTTCTATTGCATGCCCCGTCGCTGATAAATATGCTGTCTCTTTCCAGTCGAAGGAACAGCCCATGACACTGACCGATTCTCTCGTTTCCTATACCTTTGCCATCACCCTGCTGACGCTGACGCCCGGTCTCGATACCGCGCTGATTCTTCGTACCGCCGCCAGCGAAGGCAGTAAGAAAGCCTTTCAAGCCGCAATGGGGGTGAACGCCGGGTGTATGATATGGGGTGCGATCGTGGCGCTGGGTCTGGGTGCGTTGCTTACCGCCTCGGAACTGGCGTTTAACGTACTTAAATGGGTCGGAGCAGCGTATCTCTGCTGGCTGGGGCTGCAAATGCTGTTCAAACCCCGTAATCAGATGGCGGCAGACTCCGCCGCCGATGCTCCGCTGAAAAAGAGCAGCAACGGGTTCATTAAAGGGTTGTTCGGCAACGTGCTGAATCCGAAGGTTGGCGTTTTTTACGTGACCTTTCTGCCGCAGTTTGTCGCCAGCGGTTATCCCGTTGCCGCCTACACCTTTGGCCTGGCGATGATCCACGTCTTGATTGGTACAGTCTGGTCTTCGACGATGATTGCAGCCACTCGTCCGCTTTCGCGCTGGTTAAAACGCCCTGCGGTGGTTCGTAACATGGACCGCCTGACTGGGCTGGTGTTTGTCGCCTTTGCTGTGCGTCTGGCGACCAGCAAGCGCTAAATTTTGTAGAAAAATTATTGATAACAAGAGAATGAAAATGACCATCAAAACACGAATCACGGCCACCCCCTCTTTTGACGACGTCGAGGCGGTCAAAAATGGTCTTCGTGAATACAATAAAAATTATATTCCAGAGCAATCTTTCAAAGAGCTGGCGGTATTCGTCGAAGACGATGCCGGTAATAAAACGGCGGGACTGATAGCTGAAACCGTAGGTAAGTATCTGATGATTAAATATCTGTGGGTGGCCGAATCTTTGCGTGGACAAGACTGCGGCACGCTGCTGATTCGACAGGCTGAAGAACAGGCTATTGCCCGCGGCTGTCGCTACGCCTTGGTTGATACCTTCAGTTTTCAGGCGCGCCCGTTCTACGAACGCCTGGGCTATGAGTGCAAGATGACGCTTGAAGATTACATCGAAGATACGCGTGCTGAAAAAGGGGTTGAAGCCTCACATCAGCGCTTCTATCTTTCCAAAAGACTGGGCTAAACGGCAGGTAGCCCGAAAGCATCGGGCTACCTTTCCATTATCGCGCAGACAGAGCAAGCCACTCTTTTACAGAATCTCGATCCCACTGGCGCTGAACGTAATCGACCAGCTTTTCAGGCACTTTATCGCCGTTCAAATACAGACGATTCAGCATCAATGCCAGGTCAGTATCGGCAATACACCATTCACCAAACAGATTATTACGCTCACCCAGCAGGCGCAGCGCAGCGTCATACAGCTTCGCCGCCGCCACTTCACCCGCAGGCGTTAACGGTGGACGATGCTGGCCACCAAAAACAATCTCGGTTGAACGCTCTTCGCGGATAGGCATCAGATCGCTGCGCAGCCAGGCCTGAATTTCACGTGCTTTGGCGCGATCTTCCTGGTTTTCAGGGTAAATAGCCGGGAAAGTCGGTGCCGGAAACAGCTCTTCAATATACTCGTCAATTGCCGAAGACTCGGACAGCTGAAAATTGCCGTTCGACAGGGTCGGTACACGGCGTGTCGTCGAAATCGCCGAATAATTTTCTTTTAGATTTTCTGCCTGCGCCAAATCTACCGTTTCAATCTCAAACGGGATGCCTTTTTCTGTCAATGCGACGAATGCAGACATCACATACGGACTATAATAATTAGCATCGGAATATAGCGTTAACTTCGGTTCACTCATTTTACCCCCTGATAGCGAATTCTCGTTTATTCCCTGTTCTGATCTCTGAAACATAGCCTAATCTGTAAGCAATGACTATGAGTTAACTCAATAATTTCCCGGCAGGAGGCTCGATGAAGAGATTTGCTCTGGTATGGGTATTGCTGCTTCCCGCGCTGTATTCGACGCCGTCATTGGCATCGTCGGCGAAAGAAATAAAAGAAAAATTCAGCCATATGCAGATTGGCGACAGAACGTTATGCCTGAGCGATATTATCTATCCCAATGAACAGCCAATGAAGGTGATTGAAAACGGCTTTTTAGTACAGAAATCCCACGACGAACTGGTCTATCAAACGGTGCTGATTTATCTGCTCGGCAACGACGTGACGGTCAACATCCACGCCTTGATTGTGAGCCGTCTGGAGAAAACCTCTTTCTCTAACGAATTTAGGGACACCTTTATTCAGGTAACCGGCCTCGACCAGCCAAATCAGGCGATTGCCAAGGCCAATATTATGAAAAGTTATCAGGAATCAGTGTTGAATCAGGTGAATCGCGTGCCCTACAGCGCCGTTATTCTTAACGACAAAGGCTACGAGATTAGTCAGCAGGAAGACGAAGTGAGTGAATTAAGCACCTGCTATATCACCCCGATTAAAAGCGTCGATTAGCGGCAATATTTAATAAAGTCGGTCAATACGCCCACGCGGTCATACAATTTTCTGGCGGTGTGGTTAGCACTCTGCGTGGTCCAATAGACGTTGGCTTTATTGTTGCGATCGGCATAGTCATAGACCGCCTCAATGAGTGCCTGTCCGACGCCCATCTTACGCGCGGCCGGTGAGACGTAGAGATCCTGCAAATAGGTCACCTGCTCGAGCGACCAGCCGTGGTCATGATTGATACAGTTGGCTATTCCTACCAACTTTCCTTCATGCTCAGCGACATAGCCAAACATCGCCTCATAGCTTTCTTCGGAAAGCCGTGTAAACGTGCGCTCAAAAACGTCTTGATTGAGGGTACTCTGGTAAAAATCCAGATATTCGCGCCATAGCGCTTCCCATTGTTCTCTGTCGGCACGGACCAGTGGACGAATGATCGGTTTATCGATAGTGCTCATCTCTTTTCTTATTCAGATTAACGCCACCAGAGTGAATTTAAATTCACCAAATGTGAATAAATTAGCATATTTATTTTAAATCACTCGACTGCCCATTGATATTCTCACACAAATAATGCTCTATAACGGACTAAAAATAAGACGCTATCGCTAATCCGGCTCAAAAGCACAGCCAGCAAACACAAGGTCTGTCGAGAATGTTATTTAAAAATCGTCTGCAAGATTGGTCATTTTCCGCCGTGATCGCCGGATTTGTCGCCGTACTGGTGGGTTATACCAGCTCAGCGGCGATTGTTTTTCAGGCCGCCGAGGCCGCAGGAGCCAATCTCGCGCAAATAGGCAGCTGGTTTACCATGCTCGGTTTCGGCATGGGCGTTACCGGCATCGCGCTCTCACTGTATTACCGTACGCCGATTGTCACCGCCTGGTCGACACCGGGCGCGGCGCTGCTGGTCACCAGCTTACCCGGCACGTCGCTCAATGACGCGATCGGTGTATTTGTTTTTGCCAGCGGCCTGATTTTACTGAGCGGCGTCACCGGTTTATTCGCCAAAATGATGCGCTATATACCGCAGGCGCTCTCAGCCGCGATGCTGGCGGGTATCTTGCTGCGATTTGGGCTCGATGCCTTTGTTTCCCTACAGACCAACCTGCTGCTGGCGGGCGGCATGTGCCTGACGTATCTGATTGCACGACGCCTGATAGCCCGCTACTCGGTTATTCTTTCGCTGTGCGTTGGGTTAGCGATCGCCGCCTGGCAGGGGGATATCGCCTTCCACGGTCAGGCAGTACACTTCGCCGCGCCTGAATTTATCATGCCGCATTTCTCCTGGGAGAAGCTGGTTGGCATCGGTCTGCCGTTTTTCGTGGTCTCGATGGCCTCTCAAAACGCGCCCGGCATCGCCACCCTGCATGCCTCTGGGTTTAAAGTACCGGTCTCGCCGCTGATTACCGTTACCGCGCTGCTGGCGCTGATTCTTGCCCCGTTCGGTGTCTACTCTATTGGTATTGCGGCCATTACGGCGGCCATCTGCATGGGCAAAGACGTGCATCCCGACCCCAACAAGCGCTATACCGCCGCCGTTGCCGCCGGCGTGTTTTATCTGCTGGCTGGCGTAATGGGCGGTTCAATCGGTACGCTGTTCACCGCGCTGCCTGCGCCGCTGATTCATACTGTCGCCGGTCTGGCGCTGCTTGGCACCATTTCTGGCAGCCTCTATCGCGCATTAACAGAAGAAAAGCAGCGCGACGCGGCCATCGTGACCTTCCTCATTACTGCATCAGGTATTCAACTGTTTGGCGTTGGCTCCGCCTTCTGGGGTCTAATAGGAGGGGTACTGACCCACGGTATCCTCAGCCTGCCTGAAAAAAATCAGGAAAAAATCAGTAATCCGCGTTCTTAAATTGTAATCAGGGCCTCAAAAAGTTGAGGCCCTTCATGTTATGAGTAACAGGATTAGGTAACACGCATTTTAGTGACGGTGATCACATTTTACCCCCCGTAAAGTCTCTTTACTGATTCAATAATTAGCCAGATAAAGAGCAATAATCACATGAAGATCGAAACGAAATCTTGCGTAGTCACCGGGAAAAAAGACGTCGCCGTCGTTAATCAGCAGCTGGATTATCAGGGGGTCGGTACGCTGGTCAAAGTCACGAGAGGCGGGATTTGCGGCTCAGACCTGCATTACTATGAACACGGTGCCGTGGGCGATTTTAAAGTCCGCGAAGCGATGGTGCTTGGCCATGAAGTGGTCGGTGTCGTTGAGCAATCAGACAGCGCAGCACTCAAGCCGGGCCAAAAAGTCGCACTTAATCCGAGTAAGCCGTGCAAAACCTGTAAATACTGCCTGGCCGGTGAAGAAAATCAGTGCACAACAATGAAGTTCTTCGGCAGCGCGATGTATTTCCCACACATCAACGGCGCCTTCACGCAGTATAAAATCGTCGACAATGCCCAGTGTATTCCCTATGACAACAGCGTGAGCGACAGGCTGATGGTATTTGCCGAGCCACTGGCTGTGGCTATTCACGCGGTAAATCAGGCCGGTGACGTAAAGGGTAAGACGGTATTCGTCTCAGGCGTGGGTCCGATAGGTAGCCTTATCGCGGCGGCCGCCAAGGCCAAAGGTGCTGCCGAAGTGGTCTGCACCGACCTCAGTGAGCGTTGTCTGGAAATTGTCACCGCGATGGGTGCCACCAAAACGCTGCATGCCGCGAGCGGTGACTTCTCGCCTTACCTGGAGCAGAAAGGCTATTTTGATATTTCATTCGATGCCTCTGGCCATCACTCCTCTATTCGCCGCTGTCTGGAAGTGACGCGCGCCAAGGGTACGCTGGTGCAAGTGGGCATGGGCGGCGCCATCCCTGATTTCCCAATGATGATGCTGATAGCCAAAGAGATTAAATGGGTCGGCAGCTTCCGCTTTACCGAAGAGTTCGTGACTGCCGTCGAATGGCTGGCAAACAAGGTTATCGATCCGATGCCGCTGCTGTCGGGCGAGTATCCGCAGGACGAGCTGACCACCGCACTCGAATTTGCAGCTGATAAAACCAAGGCCGCGAAAGTGCAGCTGGTGTTCTAACGTCCCACACAGACACCCTCATGTCCGTTTTTGGCCTTCCTCACCTTTCGAACAGCGCGCAATATGGCGTTATACCGAAAAGAGGAGGGCCGAAAATGTCTCACAGTGCATTACTGATCGTCGACGTACAGCGTTCTTTCGAACAAAAAGATTTCTGGCAACAGGAAGATTTCCCCGCCTTCAGGCAGGCGCTTACGCGTCTCATTGATGGCTGTCAGAGCCGCAACGTGCCGTTGGTTGATATTTTTCACGTCAGTCAGGGACCTTTCGCCCTCGAGTCTGGATTCGTCACACCAATGTCTTTCCTCAGTCATGAGCCTGAAGTGCGCATCTATAAACACGTGCACAATGCGCTTACCGAGTCGGGCCTGGATGTCTGGCTGCGCGATCGTCAGATAAATCATCTTGTTATCAGTGGAATGCGCACCGAGCAGTGCTGCGAGACCACCGCGCGCGTCGCCTCGGATCTGGGGTTTGACGTGACCTTCGTGACTGAGGCCACGCTGACCTTCCCGATGACGCATTCTTCAGGCCTGACGCTGAGCAGCGATGAGATTAAGCTCCGTACCGAACTGGTGCTAACCGACCGTTTTGCTCACGTGACCAACGTTGACGGTGCGTTAAACGAGCTTGATAATCGCGCAGAGTCGACCGTGACGACCTCTTCCGACGTCAGTTGGCAGCCGAAACCCTATCTCGGCCGTCGCATTGCGCCGCTGCCCGTCTGGCATCATGAAGGCTGGCAGCTCAAGCGCTACGCCATTGAATTTGCAGGGACAACCTCGCCCGCCGACATTTTTGAACGCGCCTACACCCGCGTCGCCAGCTGGCTTCCGCCGCAGGCCACCACCGCCGATCGTCCGGGCGTGGGCTGGATGCTGGAACATCGCGGTAAAACCATGGATTATCTGGTGGTCGGTTGGTGGGACAACGAAAACGAGCTACGAATGAAAATTTGGGTGACCGAAAACGGCCAATGGCGCGAGGCGTTAAACGAATCGTTCTGCGTCTGGGATATGCAAGTCATGGCCTTTGAGCGCGATGCGTTTGTCGCAACGTTGCTGCAGAAGCAGCCGGACGTCGCCGCCTATTTGCAACAGCAGTTAACGATTAATCTGGAGTGATATGCAGCGCGATGTTTTCTTTGTGACACTGCCCGGCGCATTGGCGCTGGACCTTACCGGTCCGGCAGAAACCCTGCGCCTGAGCGGCCAGTTCAGACTGCATTACATTAGCCCACTGCAAGAGGTTGAACTCACCACCGGGCTGGTGGTGAGTCGCCTGAAACCCCTGCCAGACGATATGCCGGATGGCAGCATCCTCGTCGTTCCCGGCGTCAGCAACTCGCAGACACAGTTTGATACGCCCCCCGCACAGGCCGTTCGTGACTGGTTAAAGACCCAAAAAACCGCGATTGAAGGCGCGAGATTGCAGCTGGTCTGCATCTGTTCAGGGAGTTTACTGGCGGGTATGGCTGGCTTGCTCGACGGATATCAATGTACCTCGCATCATGAGGTTATCCCTCGACTTCGTCAGCAGGTTCCCGCCGCATTAGTGAAAGATAATCGCATTTTTGTTGAAGATCGCAGCATATTAACCAGTGCAGGTATCACCGCAGGCATCGATCTGGCGCTGTATCTCATCACCCGTCATCACGGGCCACAGGCCGCGTTGGACGTCGCCCGTGAGATGGTGGTCTATTTTCGCCGCGGCGGTGAAGACCCGCAGCTTTCACCCTGGCTACAGCACCGCAACCATCTGCATCCAGCGATTCATCGGGCACAAAACGTAATTTCTGCCGATCCGGAATCTGCCTGGCAGGTAGAGGACATTGCGGCAAAGGCGCATATTAGCAGCAGGCACCTCACCCGACTGTTCCGCCAATATCTGGGCATTAGCGTGCGAGACTACCACGAACAGCTGCGCATCGCGGTCGCCAGACAGCGCATGCAGCAGGGGTTTGGGCTGGAAAAGGCCGCGCTCGCCGCCGGATTTTCTTCAGGACGGCAGCTTCGTCGCGCCCTGCAGCGCTGGCAGCAGAGTTAGGTTCAGCTTACCCAGCGTCGGCCGTCGACGCGTTGCAACAACAACCCCAGCAGCAGGCCACCGCCCAAACCACAGGCGAAAAGATAAAGCATGTTGAGCAGCGGGAACTGTGGAAAATCAAGATGCTTGCCGCGTAGGCAGATAATGACCAGCGCGTGAAAACCATAAATGGCCAGTGAGTGGCGTGAAATCATCGCCATCACCGACGACGACACCGTTGCCAGCACCTGCTTGCCCCAGACAAACAGCGACAACGCCGCGATAAACACCAGTGGACCGCAATAGACATAGTATGTCTCAGCAAAATTTTGGTTATGGGTCGACTGCGCCTGCGTGCCAAGGGCAATCAAGGCGCAGCTTGCCAGAAACATGCCTCCTGCCACCCAACCCTGCCAACGTTTATCCATTTCCAGCGTCGCCAGTGCGCGTCCCAAAAGCGCATACAGCAGATAATAAAAGGCATCGCCGGTGATATAGAGATTCAGCGGAAGCAGGTGAAAACCGCCCAGATTAAATGCAGGTAGCTGAGGATTAGCCAGCACACCGGCCACAACCGCGGTAATCAACAGCATAGGCAAGGGCACCTTTTTGACCTGAATAAAGGGCGAAAGCAGGTATATCAGCCCTATTGCGTAGAAAAACCAAAGATGAAAAAACACCGGCTTCTGCAGGATATGGGCGAATGAGGGCCAAAAACCTATTTTTGTCATAATCAGGATGTAGAGTAACGACACCGCGCTATAAAAAAGCAGGCAAAGACCGATGCGTAAAAAATGGCGTGGCTTTGCGCTCTTCTCGCCCCAGAACAGCGCACCGGAAATCATGAAAAATATCGGCACCGACGCGCGAGACAGGGAGTCTAGTGCATTGGCAAACCACCAGGCGGGGGTATCGATTGCGCTGAAATTAACGACTTGAAAGCTGGTAGCGTGAATAATCACCACCATGACACAGGCCAGTGCACGGAGATTATCAATCCAGACTATTTTTTGGCTCATCTCAGGCTCTTTCCTTAATTATTTTTAACTTTATGCCTGTTTATGGCAGCTTAATCGACTATTTATTATCTATAGCACTAAACAATCACTCTCAGATTGTGCTAATCGGCGGAAAGATCGTTGCCATTTGCTCAAATAATCGGCAGAATGTCCGCAATTACTGACTCCGCTTGCGCTATTCCGCCCGGAACGTCCCTTTTTGCTGCTAATAATCAGTAAATTAGCACCCTTTTTGTGAACTTATTATGCATAACACTCCGAATACTGCGTCCCTCTTGGGTCGGCAGGCACTGCTTTTTCCTCTGTGCCTGGTACTGTTTGAGTTTGCGACTTATATCGCCAACGATATGATTCAGCCCGGCATGCTGGCCGTTGTGGCTAACTTCAATGCCAGCGAAGACTGGGTGCCGACCTCAATGACCGCCTACCTCGCAGGCGGCATGTTCCTGCAATGGCTGCTTGGGCCACTGTCAGACCGCCGTGGGCGTCGTCCGGTGATGCTGGCCGGAGTCGGATTCTTCGTGCTGAGCTGTCTGGCTATCTTGTTTGCCCAAACCATAGAACAATTTATGGTTATCCGCTTCTTCCAGGGGATAAGCCTGTGCTTTATCGGCGCGGTTGGCTACGCCACGATTCAGGAGTCTTTTGAAGAGTCGGTCTGTATTCGCATTACTGCGCTGATGGCGAATGTGGCACTCGCCGCCCCGCTGCTTGGCCCCCTGGCCGGAGCGGCGATGATTCAATATGCGCCCTGGCAGCTGATGTTCGTGATTTTTGCCGTGCTGGCGAGTATCGCGTTTTGGGGCCTGCACAAGGCAATGCCCGAAACCGCATCACGCATTGGCGAGAAACTGTCGGTAAAAGGCCTGCTGCACGATTACAAAATCGTGCTGAAAAACCGTCCTTTCCTGTGTGGCGCACTGGCGATTGGCTTTGCCAGCCTGCCTTTACTGGCGTGGATTGCGCAGTCTCCGGTGATCCTTATCAGCGGTGAGGGGCTGTCCGCGCTTGAGTATGGCGTGCTTCAGGTTCCCGTCTTTGGCGCACTGATTATTGGCAACATCACGCTCGCGAAGCTGACCGGCAAACGCAGCGTTGAGCAGCTTATCAAGCTGGGTGCCGTCCCGATGGTTGCCGGCCTGTTTATCGCGGCGATTGTGACGTTTTTATCCGGCCATGCCTACCTGTGGATGACCGCCGGGCTAAGCCTTTATGCCTTCGGTATCGGCATCGCTAACGCCGGTTTATATCGCCTGACGCTGTTCTCGAGCGACATGAGCAAAGGCACGGTTTCTGCAGCCATGGGGATGATCAGTATGATGGTCTTCACCTTGGGCATTGAGTTGGCGAAAGTGGCCTACCTCAGCGGTGGCAGCGGATTATTTAATATCTTCAACCTGATAAGCGGCCTGCTGTGGCTTTCACTGGTGGCGGTATTCATCCGTAAACGCCGCCCGGTGGTTAACGGCGCTGCGGTCTAAGCAGTGATGAGTCCGGCCTTCCCCCACTTCAACGCGTGGGGGAAGGAAGACATTCAAGGCGGGGTGGTTCTGGCAAAACTCTCGCGCTGAAACAGCCGCTCGACCAGCTTGATGAGCGTTGGGCGCTCAACGCACCAGCCGGGCGCAATGCGCCGAAAATTGAGGTATCCGAGCATGCAGGCAACGCTGATATCGGCGACGTTGAGACTTTCCCCATTTAAGAGATGACGCTGACTGGCGTATTTTTCCAACTGATCCAACCCACGCAGTATCTTGCCACGCTGGCGAATAATCCACTCTTCGCTACGCTGCGCCGCCTCACGCCGGTTTTCCAATACTAACGCCACCGCGGCATCGGTCACCCCGTCGGCCAGCGCCTCGATTTGTTTCACCCTCAGCGCCTCTAAAGGCTCCGGGGGCAGTAAAGTCGGTGAAGCGCCAAGCAGCTCGATGTATTGCACGATAATGGGTGAGTCATAAAACACCTCACCTTCCTCGGTCACCAGCGCGGGAACTTTCCCTAAGGGATTGAAATTCGTCACCTTACTGCCTGCACTGGTCGGAGGATCGTTTACAAACTCAAACGAAATACCTTTCTCAATCAGCATCACCGAAATTTTACGCACATAAGGACTGGTATAGCTGCCGATCAACTTCATTAAACCCTCCTTATTCAAGTTCGGGGAAAGCCGAAAAATAGCCATCCATCTTTTATAAAATTAGCAGCCGGGCCGCTTTTTACCAGCAATAGGCACAGATTGAGATTCAATTTTTCAGCCGTTAGGACTACCCTAATGCGTAGTCGGAATCCTTCATAAATCTATCGGAAATTACCTTGAATAACCTCACCAAACAGGCCTCATCAGTAGCGGAAACTCAGGTTGGCGTGCAGCAGCGTCAGGTGATTCAACGTCGCAATCTGGCCGATAGTCAGCCCGACTGGCTGGCTGAAGAGGTTCCGGTTGCGCTGGTTTATAACGGTATTTCACACGTAGTGATGATGGCATCGCCGAAAGATCTCGAAGCCTTTGCCGTGGGTTTCTCTCTCTCGGAAGGGATTATTGATTCAGCGCGTGATATTTATGGCCTCGACGTGACACGAAACTGTCATGGTATTGAGGTCAATATAGAGCTGTCGAGCCGCCGTTTTTCTGGACTCAAAGAACGACGCCGGGCGATGGCGGGCAGAACCGGCTGTGGCGTTTGCGGCATCGAGCAACTTGATGACCTGTTCCGTCCGCTGGCGCCGCTGCCGTTTACGCAGACTTTTTCGCTCAGCAATCTGGACACTGCACTGGCGCAGCTAAATTCGATACAGCCCGTTGGCCAGTTGACCGGCTGCACCCACGCCGCAGCCTGGATAAACCCAGAGGGTGAACTGCTCGGCGGCTGTGAGGACGTAGGCCGTCACGTTGCGCTGGATAAAATGTTGGGCATCAAGGCGCGTGAAACCTCTTGGCAGTGCGGTGCGGCGTTGGTGTCGAGCCGTGCAAGTTATGAAATGGTGCAAAAGACCGCGATGTGCGGCATTGAAATTTTGTTCGCCGTGTCGGCCGCGACCTCGCTGGCGGTAGACGTCGCCGAGCGCTGTAATCTTACGCTGGTAGGCTTCAGTAAACCGGGGCGCGCCACGGTATATAGCCATCCGCAGCGACTGGTTGTGTAGTAAAGCAGCCGTCGATTGATAGCATTACAAGCAGCAGGGTTAATGTGCCACCTTATTGCTGTTAGGTTAACGGCCTGGTCTTAGACTAATTTCCCTGTTAGTTAGATAATCTTGCTCTAAGCCACGGATAACGCGGGCTGTGTAATACCCACACAAAGTGCGGAGCATAGATAATCATTTTCAATATCAATTTATTAACTATAATGATCCCACTGATTACGCGGTGCTCATACTACTCTGCACTGCCCAACAAAAATGGAGCTGATGAACATGAGTTATTCACTACCATCCCTGCCTTACGCGTACGACGCACTTGAGCCGCATTTCGACAAAGAAACGATGGAAATCCATCACACTAAACACCACCAGACTTATGTAAACAACGCTAACGCAGCGTTGGAAAGCCTGCCAGAACTGGCAAAGCTGCCGGTTGAAGAGCTGCTGCTGAACTTTGATAAAGTACCAGCTGACAAGAAAACGGTTCTGCGTAACAACGCAGGCGGCCACGCTAACCACAGCTTCTTCTGGAAAGGCCTGAAAAAGGGCACCACCCTGCAGGGCGAACTGAAAGCCGCTATCGAACGTGACTTCGGCAGCGTTGACGCTTTCAAAGAAGCCTTTGAGAAAGCTGCAGCAACCCGTTTCGGTTCTGGCTGGGCTTGGCTGGTTAAGAAAGACGGCAAACTGGCTGTAGTTTCTACTGCTAACCAGGACAGCCCACTGTTAGGCGAAGCAATCTCTGGCGCATCAGGTACTCCAATCGTGGGTCTGGACGTTTGGGAACACGCTTACTATCTGAAATATCAGAACAAACGCCCTGACTACATCAAAGCATTCTGGGATGTGGTTAACTGGGACGTAGCCGCTGAGAACTTCGCAGCCGCTAAATAAGCCTTCTTTTCCGGGTTTTAGAATCCGGAAAAAAGCCATAAAAAAACCGACGAAGCTTGCTTCGTCGGTTTTTTTTAAGCTTAAAAAGGTCGAATATCAAAACTCTTTTTTAGCGAAGCCTGTCACTGTTTTCAAACCCATCTCACGGCCCAACGCCGTCATCGGGTGAACCACCACGATACCGCGAACGGCTTTCTTCAGCGTGCCCATATCGGCCTGCTCTTTCTTGGTGATTTCACGACGGAACGGCAGTTGTGCCAGCTTCTGCGCTTCGGCGCTCAGCTTGACCTCTTTAACGCTACGCAGACGCTCGATTTCAGCCGCCAGCTTCTCTTTTTCTTTCATGTGCTGGTCTATCAGCTCGGTCACGCCTTGCTGAATAACGGTCGCATCTTTGTGATTCAGTGCATCGAGCATATCGCTAAGACGTTTAATCTCTGCTTTTTCTTTTTCGATCATTTCGCTAACCCGTATGCCATCAGGCGCCGCGAGATTGCGGGGCAGGACGACTAAAATTGAATTCAACCTCTAGTGTAACAGGAAGTTGTCTATTCAGCAGCCTGTGTAACGATGCCGGGCGGTAATCCACTTATCTCACAGGCTCGCCGCCCTACCCGTGCCAGCGCGTCGGTATAGCGCGCATCAAACGGATAACAGCATGACAAACGCAGCGCGTTGCGATAGCGCCCACTCGGTGAGTACAGTGTGCCGGGCGTGAGGCAGATTTTCTCCATCAGCAGGAGGTCAAAAAGCTTCACCGTATCAACGGCGGGGGGTAAATCAACCCAAAAAACGAACCCACCTTTCGGCTGTGTCGCCCGCGTGCCCTGTGGGAAATAACGCATAATCAGTGATTTCGCCTCATCGATTTGTGCGGCATAGCGCCTTCTCAAGCTTCTAAGATGATGGTCAAAACCGCCAGACTCTAAAAATACCGCTAACGTTTCCGACAGCAACACCGACTCAGACATAGAAGACACCGCCTTGAGCTGACGCAGTTTTTCGCCAAAGCGTCCGCCGGCTATCCAGCCAATACGAAAATCAGGCGCCAGCGTTTTGGTAAAGCTGGTGCAAAAAAGCACCCAGCCGTTTTTATCAAACGATTTCACCGCCGGAGAGAGCGTTGCGCCGAACTGAATTTCGGCGTAAAGCCCGTCTTCAATCAGCGGCACCTGATAGTCATTCATCAGGCGTGCCAGACGTTTTTTGGCAGCCAACGGCATGGTGAAACCCATCGGATTTTGCGCAGTCGGCATAGCAATCACCGCATTAAGCCGCTTCTCGCTCAGCATCAGCTCCAGCGCGTCGAGAGACAATCCATCCTGCGGATCGGTCGGAATTTCTACCGCCTTCAATCCCAAACTGGCCAGCAGCGGCAGCAGGAAAAAATAGGTCGGTGTTTCCAGCCCGACGCTATCACCAGGCTGGGTAGTGACGCGGAGTGCGAGCTGCAGCGCCTCCATGCAGCCGTGGGTCAGGGTGATATCGTTCGGTTCGAGGATCATGCCGAGCGCCATCGCGCGACGGGCAACCTGCTGGCGCAAATGCAGACTTCCCGGCGGCAGCGCATATTGGCTGATTATTTTTGGTTGGCGACGCAGCAGCGATGACATAATGCGTCCCAGTTTTCCGCCAGGATAAAAATCACTGGTCTGCGGGCAGGCCAAAGAAATGTTGGTGTATTCGGGGTTAGTCTGCGCAGCGAATACTTTATCGATCAGCGCCAGCACTTCATCGGCCGGTTCGGCGGCGGGAGAATGCTCTTCTATCCGGCTTTCGAGCACCGGCAGCGCGCTGCTAACATAAAATCCCGACTGCGGACGCGCCTCGATAAGCCCTCGGTCTTCCAGACGGCGATAGGCGGCAACCACCGTGTTAATGCTGACCTGATGCATCTGAGAGCAGCGCCTCACCGAAGGCAGTCGGCTGCCGGGCAGGAGCGTACCGCGGCGAATGGCTTCGGCCATTTGGTCGGCGAGCTGGTGATATCGGGTCTCTCCCGCCGCCTCGTCGGTGGCGACAGAGAGCAGAGTTGCGGGCATGAATTCGGCCATGGTGTCAGTTCCCGTCAAATAGATGGATACAGTTCATATTTTAACCCACTGTAACCATAACAATAGCTGATATCTGGTTCTGTAACCAGCGCATTTAACGTCCTATGCTAATCACTCATTGGTTCTACCGCCGCAGAGCGCATTAACATAAGGAACGCCCGATGCTGGATACTGCTTTTATGAGTTACGTGACCGTGATGTCTATTACACCGGGCCCTAATAATCTGCTGCTCGCCTCGTCTGGCGTAAACTTCGGACTGCGTAAAACGCTGCCGATGACGTTCGGTATTACGCTGGGCTGCGCGCTACAGTGCGCCGTACTGACGTCTTTGCTGGCCGTTATATTGAGCTGGATGACGGTAATCCGCCTGCCAATGGCGGTGATCGGCTGTGCCTATCTTTTCTGGCTATCCTGGAAGATTTTTCGCTCCTCTACGCCGCAGAACAGGGCCGAAGATCGCCCAATGCGCCTGATAAACGGCGCGCTTTTTCAGATAATTAATCCAAAAGCCTGGCTGATGGCAACCAACGTGGCCATCCTGTTTACACCGCCAGGAGGCAATATGCTGCATCACACGCTGGCGAACAGTATAGGTTTTGCAATACTCAATTTGCCCTGCGTGTTGATCTGGGCGCTGATGGGCGACAGGCTACGTCTGGCGTTACAGGTTGAATGGAAACTTAAGGCGTTTAATACGCTGATGGCAGGGTTAATGGCGTTGACGGCGCTGTGGTTACTGTTCGATGAGCTAAAAAACGCTTTTATTCATTGAATGCGCTGGATTTTATTAAAGCTTTATAAAGGGATTATTGTCAGGTTATGATTTGTAACCTGACAAAGCGTGACGAGATAAAAATGGTAAAGGCATATTTTCTGATTGGGTTTGGGTTTCTTTTCGCATTATTCGGCTATTTATCGTTGGATATATTAGTCGCCCAATATCTCGGAAACCATCCCGCTATGATAACCGACGCCACCGCGTTTATTTTACTCCCTGTGACGATAGCCGTTGAGTATGCCGCCTACTTTCTTTTGTCCCATTATTTTTTGGGCATGATAAAACCGCTGTGTTTTAAAAAAGAGAGTATTTTCCAGGTTGTGCTGCTGATCCTTAATGCCCTTTTCCTTTATCTCTTCGTCACGATGGAAACGCATCGTTTCCAGAATTCCGTCAGCAGCGATGTGGCGATTTCCGTTAACGACTTCCCTTCTTCGAAAATCTATTTTACGTCGATGGCAATCTCGCTGGTTTTAGTGCTTGCCGTGCGGAAATTCTGGCGCAAAAAGGCTTAATTAACGCTTAACCGGCGAAAGGCGGGAGGGCTGCTGATTGCTGATATGGGCAATCAGCCCGGTGAGCGAAAGGACCATGGTTGAGCGAACAATCTGCTGATAACGCTGACGCTGCATCGCTATCATCGACTCGTCGGCCTCGCCGGGCTTCAGGAACGTAGGTGCCGGAGGCAGAGAGGCGACGCAGTGCAGCTCGCCAAAGGGACCAAGAATTTCGTCATCGGTAAAACGGTATTCGTTGCCGTCGTAGTTGAGTTCTTCACGCAGAGCCATAAGCAGCTCGGCATCTTCATATTCGTTGCGACTGATTACGCCAAGCGCATAAACCAGCTTAAGGCGCACTGACAAATCTCCCAGCGGCCCGCTGCCGGAAAGTAAAGGCTCTACGGCATATTTCACCGCATAGTCATCTTTGCGAAAGACCTGAACCACCAGAATATCCAGTGCTTCAGCCAACAGCTCTACCGCTGTCATCAGAAAAGTGCGCACGGTTTTGCCCGCATTCAGCTTTTCCAATACCCGGTTCTCGAACGCCTGTGCTTTTTCCATGGTCGCTATCACGATGTTAAGTGAGTCTTTCAACGCCCACGGCGTCTTCCCTGATTGAGGCAGGTCGGGCGATTTACGCCCGACACCTCTTTCTTCACCTGGTGTTGGGATACCCTTCAGTGGCTGAATCCGCTCCAGTAACTTGGGGGTTTAGAAAGATTCAATGCTCCCTTAATGCATTTTCTCATAGGCGCTGACGGCCTCAGCCACCACGTCGCTCTCAGCCGGCAGGCCAGAAATTTGTGCCAATGTGGCTTTGGGTCCCAGTGTGTCAAGCAGTTCAACCAGTTCCAGCGCCTGCGGGTCTTGTTCGCTGCGATAGCGCATAGCAGCGGCAATGCCGATAATCAGATTGGCGTGCGGCAGGCCATATTCCTGAGTGCCCAGCAGCGGCTTGATTAAACGATCGCCCGCGCTAAGTTTGCGCAGAGGCTGACGACCAACGCGCTCGACGTCGTCCTGTAGGTAAGGGTTTTCAAAGCGAGAAAGAATTTTCTTGATGTAAGCCGCGTGCTTTTCTGCGTCAAAACCGTAGCGTTTGATCAACACTGCGCCGCTCTCTTCCATCGCGCCTTTCACCACATCACGCACTGTAGAGTCGAGAATGGCATCACGGATGGTCGCATGGCCGGCCTGCTGACCCAGGTAGGCGGTGATCGCGTGGCCGGTGTTCAGCGTGAAGAGTTTACGCTCGACGAAGGCCATCAGGTTGTCGGTCAGCTCCATCCCTTTAATGTCTGGCAGCGGCCCCTTGAACTGGGTCTCATCGACAATCCATTCGCTGAAGGTTTCAACCGTCACTTCGAGCGGGTCGGAAGAGCCTGCGGCTGCCGGAGGGACGATGCGGTCAACGGCGGAATCTACGAAACCGACGTGAGCTTCAACCCAGGCTTTTTCATCTTCTGGCAATGCGTTGAAGACGTGCTGTTTAAACTGGCTGGTGCCGCGCACCATATTTTCACAGGCAATAATGTTCAGCGGGCTTTCATTGCCCTGCTGGTGACGCAGAATCAGGCCTTTCGCCACGTTAGGGGCGATTTTTTCAAGAATGGTTGGCCCAACGGCGGTGGTCACTAAATCAACCTGAGCAATCAGGTCGATGGCCTCCTGACCGGCGCTGTTCACGGCATTTACATTGCTGACGGTCTCAACGGTGGCCTGCTCGCCAACCACATTGACGTTATAGCCTTTACGGCTTTTCAGCGCATCGAGCAAAACAGGATGGACGTCGGCAAACGTGAGCTCGACCTGTGCGTCCGCAAGCAGTTTGCCGATAAAACCACGGCCAATATTGCCTGCTCCAAAATGTAAAGCTTTCATGATGACTCCCTAAAACGGTGACAAGAACCAGGAAGCTCTGGGCTTCGAATCAACAACCGGGTCTGCTATCCCTACGCTGGATATTGGCAGACCCGGTTAGTCACGTTCTCAAATTTTAAAGCTCGATAACCCTGAGGTTATTGAGGAACTGCGTTTAACCGCGCAGGATATTAAGCACTTCTTCAACGCTGGTGGTGTTTGCCAGACGGTCGATAACGCCGTCCTCGTCCAGTGCGTTAGTCAGTTTGGTAATCACGTTAATGTGCTCATTGTTACGAGCCGCAATACCGATAACCAAACGCGCCGAGTCGTCTTCATCCTCACCCCAGCGAATGCCCTGCGGATACTGGCAGAACACGATACCGGTTTTCAGCACGCGGTCTTTCGCTTCGATAGTGCCGTGAGGAACCGCGATAGACTCGCCAAGATAGGTTGAGGTCAGCTGCTCACGGGCCAGCATCGCCTCGATGTACTCTTCTTGCACGTAGCCACCTTTCACCAGTTGCTCACCGGCAAAGCGGATAGCTTGTTCCTTGTTGCTCGCGGTCAGTCCGAGGAAAATATTTTCCGGGCTAATGCGGAACAGGTTGGTATTATCCGCTTCGCTCACCAGACTGTCACTCAGGGTGGTGTTAACGCGCTCTTTATATTCGGTCGCCTTGTTGACGTCTACCAGACGAGCAACCAGGTCAGTATACAGACCGCTGTCGAGGAAGTTGGTCAGAGAAATATGCTGCGCATGAGGAACCTGACGCATCGCACGCTCGGTGAGGTCACGATGGGTAATGACCAAATCGACGTCATCCGGCAGGTTGTTTATCGCTGTATTGGTCACAGAGATATTGCTCAGCCCGGCATCCTGTACTTTTTTACGCAGCACGCCTGCGCCCATCGCGCTTGAACCCATACCGGCGTCGCAGGCTACGATGATTTTACGCACGGTAGACAAGTCACCCGCCACACCGGTTGCTGCGGCGGAAGTACCCGCCGAAACCTGGCCTTTGGACTGCGCTTTCATATCCTGAACGCGGCGTGTCGCGGCCTCCAGATCGTCTTCATCTTTCACTTTCGAGCTTTTGAGCAGGATTGAAGAAACGATAAACGAAACCAGGAAAGCCAGCACGATAGCGGTAATGTTAGCGAAGTAAGTGCCTTTTGGCGTCATCGCCAATACGGCAATGATAGAGCCAGGAGATGCAGGAGAAACCAGCCCCCCGTTCAGCACGGTCAGCGTGAACACGCCGGTCATACCCCCGAGAATTACCGCCAGCAGCAGGCGCGGATTCATCAGCACGTATGGGAAATAGATTTCGTGAATCCCCCCCAGGAAGTGGATGATTGCCGCACCGCCCGCAGACTGCTTGGCGCTACCGCGACCAAACACCATGTAAGCAATCAGCACGCCCATGCCCGGACCCGGGTTGGCTTCAATCAGGAAGAAAATAGATTTACCCGCGACGGTGGCCTGCTGTATGCCCAACGGGGAGAAAATACCGTGGTTGATGGCATTGTTCAGGAACAGAATTTTAGCGGGTTCCACGAAGATCGAGGCCAGCGGCAGCAGGTTATGGATAACCATGATATGCACGCCCGCAGCCAGCAGTTTGGACAATGCCTCAACCAATGGACCAATCGCCAGGAACGAAAGCACGGCCAACAGCATACCGATGATACCGGCAGAGAAGTTGTTCACCAGCATCTCGAAGCCGCTTTTGATTTTACCGTCTACCCAGCGGTCAAAGCGCTTGATGCACCACCCGCCCAGCGGACCAGCAATCATCGCGCCGAGGAACATGGGCATATCCGCCCCCACAATCACACCCATCGTGGTGATAGCACCCACCACGCCACCGCGATCGCCGCCGACCAGACGTCCACCGGTGAAGCCAATCAGCAACGGCAGAAGATAGGTGATCATTGGGGCGACTAACTTGGCAAGCGTCGCGTTCGGGATCCAGCCGGTTGGGATAAACAGTGCGGTAATAATACCCCAGGCTATAAATGCGCCGATGTTGGGCATTACCATGTTACTCAGGAAGCGGCCAAAGTTTTGAACTTTGACCTTAACGTCTGGTGAAAACATAAAACACACCCCTATTGATACGCGCTAACAATAAGAGCGCGCTATACGTGATAATTATTGGGACGGTATTTTCCCCAAAACCAAGCTATGGGATTCCGTCGAATTGCTGTCTGCAAGGCGAACTCTAGCACGTCATTATGACCACGCGTAGAGAGGCCCAAGGGCGTGATTACGATCACGAGATCCCCCCCTCACCACCCCTCATTTTAGTGACCCACATCACATAAAAGCCTTGTAACTAAAGAACAAAGGTCAAAAAAAGTGCACATGACCTCATTATTTGTGATCTAAATCACTTTTTTTAGGTCAGTATTTATCACCAAAACGTGATGAATATCACAATTTATTTTTAGCTTAACGTTGAGACGAGGTGATTAAAAAAACCACAGAGAACCGGAACTCACTCACCGAGCGATTTTTTAGGAACTAATGAAATAAAATTACAGCTAAAGGTTATAAAAAAATTAAAGCACCCGTTCTTATCAAAAAGACAAAAATGAAGAAGACATGACACAGAATAAATA
>NZ_MRWE01000032.1 GCF_002093665.1 Rouxiella badensis
GGAGCGGGAAACGAGACTCGAACTCGCGACCCCGACCTTGGCAAGGTCGTGCTCTACCAACTGAGCTATTCCCGCTTTAATCAGAACTTACTGATTTTTTTAACTTATCTTCTGGCTAATTGCTTGCTGCCTTCCGATGCGTTGCATTCTACTTACCTGACGCGGTGAGTCAATAAAATTATCGACTCATCGTGATTGATTGCCGTTTTTTAAATCACTTCGATCAAGGTTCCAGCAAATCATTACGTGCGGCGAACAAATACTGGAACATCGACCAGAAAGTCAGCACTGCCGCGATGTATAAGGCAACCACGCCAACGCCCACGGCGATATCGTTTGGACGCCACAGCAGCGCCACCAGCGAAAGCATCTGCGCCATGGTTTTCACTTTACCAATCCATGAAACGGCCACGCTGCTGCGTTTACCAATCTCGGCCATCCACTCTCTCAGCGCAGAAATGATAATTTCGCGAGCAATCATAGTCGCCGCAGGCAAGGTTATCCACCAAGCGTGGAAATATTCGGCCACCAGAACCAGCGCAATCGCAACCAGTACCTTGTCAGCGACCGGGTCGAGAAAAGCGCCGAAACGTGTGGTTTGCTTCCAGCGGCGGGCAAGATACCCGTCAAACCAGTCGGTGATGGCGGCGAGAACGAAAATCAGGGCACAGGCTGCCGGAGCCCAGACGTAAGGCAGATAAAAAGCCAATACGAAGAACGGGATCATGGCAACGCGAAACAGGGTAAGGCACGTCGGTATATTAAATTGCATGTGCGTAGGTAACTATCTGTCCGATGTAGATATTATGAGTATGTTGCTACAATGACCCTAGTGTTTCAACGCATTATGGATTTTTTCTGCCAATGCGTGTGAAATACCCGGCACTTTTGCAATTTCCTCTGCGCTGGCATTCAACAACGGCTGAATGCCTCCCATATACTTCAGTAGAACCTGGCGACGTTTCGGACCGACGCCCTCTATCTCTTCAAGTGCGCTGGTATTTCTGACCTTGGCACGCTTCTGACGGTGACCGGTAATGGCATGATTGTGCGAATCGTCGCGAATATGCTGTATCACGTGAAGTGCAGGCGAGTCCGAAGGCAACGCAATCCCCTCTCCTTCCGCCTTGAAGAACAAAGTTTCCAGTCCGGCTTTACGATCTGCGCCTTTGGCAATACCAATCAGCAGCGGTTTTGATTTGTCCCAGGTAACATCGAGCTCCTTGAACACGTCTAACGCCATACCGAGCTGCCCTTTCCCGCCGTCGATAAAGATGACGTCAGGAATTTTTGCCTCTTCTATAGACTTGCCATAACGCCGATTAAGTACCTGAGTCATCGCCGCATAGTCATCGCCCGGGGTGATCCCAGTGATATTATAGCGGCGATATTCAGCGCGCACCGGACCGTTGGCATCAAATACCACACAGGAAGCGACCGTTTGCTCCCCCATGGTGTGACTGATGTCAAAACACTCCATTCGATTAATCTCGGAGAGATTGAGCGTCTTGGCTAATTCTGCCAATCGCTGGTGAATGGTCGAGCGTTCAGACAGACGCGTCGTCAGCGCCGTGGTGGCGTTAGTGCGGGCAAGTTTCAGGTAGCGAGCGCGATCCCCACGTGGCTTGCTCTGAATATAAACCTTACGCCCCGCCATCTCGCTCAGCGATTCGGCCAGCAGGTCTTTTTCAGGCAGGCTGAAGTCGAGCAGTATCTCGCCCGGCAACGTACGCGCCTGGCTTCCCTGCAAGTAGAACTGTCCTACGAAGGTTTGTACCACCTCGGACATCTCGGTGCCGCCCGGCACTTTAGGATAATAGCTGCGGCTGCCCAACACTTTGCCCTGGCGAATAAACAGTACGTGCAAACAGGCCATGCCGGATTCGAAGGCCACGCCGATAACGTCAAGATCTTCACTGTTACCGCTCACGAACTGGCGCTCGGTCACGCGGCGCACGGCCTGGATCTGGTCGCGATAGCGCCCTGCGTCTTCAAAACGAAGGTCTTTACTTGCCGCTTCCATTCGCTCAATCAGCTGCGTTACCACCTGCTGGTCCTTCCCTTCGAGAAACAGTCGCACATAGTCAACCTGCTGCTTATATTCCTCTTCACTCACCAGGCCGCTCACGCAAGGCCCGAGACAGCGGCCAATCTGGTATTGCAGGCAGGGACGCGAACGGTTGCGATAAACGCTGTTTTCGCATTGGCGGATAGGGAACAGCTTTTGCAGCAGCGCCAGCGTTTCTCGAACCGCATAGGAATTGGGGAAAGGACCGAAATACTCGCCCTTGGCATGTTTTGCGCCACGGTGAATAGTCAGTCGGGGATGATTATCGGCACTTAAAAAGATCAGCGGGTACGATTTGTCGTCGCGCAGCAGCACGTTGTACCGCGGCTGATACAGCTTGATATAGTTATGTTCAAGCAGCAGCGCTTCGGTTTCGGTATGCGTGACCGTGACATCGATTTGATCGATATTCTTGACCAGAGTCTCCGTCTTGCGACTCGAGACCTGGACACGAAAATAACTGGAAAGCCGTTTTTTGAGATCTTTGGCTTTACCGACGTAAATCACCGTCCCGGACGCGTCGTACATTCTGTAGACGCCGGGTTGGCTGGTGACCGTTTTTAAGAAGGCCTGTGGGTCAAAACGCTCATTACTCACTACCAGATAACGTCTCCGAGTTGAAAAGACCGTGGCGGATTGCCAGATGGGTCAATTCTACATCACCGTTGATATTTAGTTTACTAAACATTCTATAACGATAACTGTTGACTGTCTTGGGGCTAAGATTGAGCTGCTCGGAAATTTCGTTCACCTTTTGCCCTTTGGTGATCATCATCATTATCTGAAGCTCACGTTCGGACAGCGTATCAAACGGCGTTTCTGACTGTGGCTCAAGCTGGCTTAGCGCCATTTGCTGAGCAATATCGGAGGCAATATAGCGCTGGCCAGAATCGACCAGGCGAATCGCGTTGACCACTTCCTGTGGTGCGGCCCCTTTACTGAGATAACCCGAAGCACCTGCCTGCATCACTTTGGCAGGTAAAGGGTTTTCAGTATAAATAGTCAGCATGATTATCTTGATATCGGGGCAAAAGCGCACAATCTTCTTCGTGGCTTCAAGGCCGCCAATACCCGGCATGCTCATATCCATCAAGACAATATCGACATGGTTACTGCGACACCATTTTACGGCATCTTCACCACACTGCATCTCATCAACAACTTTGATGCCTTTGATATCCTCAAGAATGCGTCGAATCCCTGCGCGCACCAGTTCGTGGTCATCTACAAGAAGAACGCTAATCAAAGAGAATTCTCCAAAAATAAAGGGCGTCACACGGTCGTATTTTTCATTCGTTTGCTCAGCGGCATCGAGTTTTCATGTAAACAATCTGCAAAAACTGCAAAAGGCACAGAACAATACATAAGCAAAAAAAGAGTCTACAGCGTCAGGTCGAACGCGTACCAGGTAAAACCTGAAAGCAAAAACATGACTGCGGAAATAAAAAAATAAATTTAAGCTAATTAAATTAACCGGCATATTTTACTGCATCCGAGGGAAATTAACCAAGCATTCATTGCAAAATCTTATCGTTTAAAAATGTAAAACTTAAATTCCATTCAGGAATCGATTACAGCGCAAGCACACAACAAAAGACTTTAAAATCATACAATAGCGTGTTTTACAACCCCTAATATCGAGTGCCTATCTACGATAAATATGACTTAGATCAACGATTATTTATTAACGAACAAAATAACAGCAGCCTAACCAAGGGATATATTGCTGATTTCAACGCGGATTATTTTCTTCTGCTAGTTCAGTTAACGGTTTTTAATATGAAAAAAGCGCCGGTTGTACCTGAACTATTCTCAACACCTGCTTAAGTTTAGTATCCTTGACGAAGATGATTATTTTTTTACAAAGATTATAAAAAAATTAATCGGCTCGAGCGGGACTTCCGCTACAGCCTGCTCCCAGCCTGACTGAGGACTGTGCTAGTATGGCGCCACCATTTTTAGCCGCCTCTGCACGCAGAGACGGTAAAGCTATTGAACACGTCATCCAGCGGCCCGGTGAGGCCACTGGTTTTTAAGGAGATATTATGAGCGCATGTGATTTTACTACCCAGGCCAACGTTGAAACACTGGCAACCGAAGTTGCCTGTCTGAAAGCGACCCTGACACTCATGCTCAAGGCCATCGGCCAGGCTGATGCCGGCAAAGTCGTGCTTAATCTGGAAAAATTCATCTCCCAGATCGAAGATCCCCAGCAGGCTCAAATCTTCAACGCCACGCTACAGCAGATCAAAACAGGCTATCGCCAATAAGTCTGACATAACCAGACGATGCCTTTTCGAAAGAGAGCCCGCGCGGCTCTCTTTTTTTACACAGTGGCCCAACTCAGCGCCCTCCTGGCCTACCTCGCGACAGGGTAAAATCTGCTAAAATGAATCACCGTGGCCTTTAAAAGGATTGGCTCTCTCGAGTAAACAATCTGGAGTAAAAGAAAATGAGCGACAAAGATAGCGAAAGCAAAACCAAAGCAGACGATGTTCACGTAAGCGACGGGCTGGCGAAGCTGCATGAGGTCGCCGAGCAGTTGACCGAGGAAGAGCTCCATCAGCTTGCCGAAGAAGCGAAACAGGCTGCTGAAAAAGCCAAAAAGAATCCTCACGCCTGAGGGTGTTAATTTCATTACCGTCATTTTTCGGAAGTTAGCTTCACCATGCATGAGAATTTTTTAGCTGAAAACCAATCGCTTGCCGCTGTGGCAGTCGATTACCAACACGGCGATTGCGAACCCTCCCACCGTCACGGCTGTTCACAGCTTATTCATGCAGTTACCGGGGTAGTACAGGTATCGACTCATCACGGCGTGTGGATGGTCCCGCCCGGGCGCGGTGTCTGGCTCCCCGCCAACGTCACCCACAGTCTGCGCTTTATCGGTGCTGTTCAGGCGCGGACGCTGTTTGTTGACTCTCTCGCCCGTGCGGATCTGCCTGCACAGTGCCAGGTGGTGCAGATTTCTCCCCTGCTGCGAGAACTGATCCTCGCCTCCTTCAGCGTGCCGGTCGACTATGCGCCCGGCGGACGCGACGAGCGCATCATTGAGTTGATTCTTGATGAACTGCGGCTGTTACCGATTCTTCCCCTTCACCTCCCGGAACCTACCGACCCGCAACTGCTGACGCTTTGCCAGCAGATCCGTGATGATTTGTCGGCGGCGTGGGAGCTTGAAGAAATAGCCAACCGTCTGGCGATCAGCGGCAGAACGCTTTCGCGACGTTTTCAGCGGGAGACGGGGTTAAGGTTTAGTGACTGGGTTCGCAGGGCAAAGATTCTTTCGGCGATGAATGCGCTGGCGCTGGGGCAATCGGTGCTGGATGTGGCGCTGGAGCTGGGTTATGACAGTCCCAGCGCCTTCAGCGCCATGTTTCGCAGAACGCTGGGCGTGCCGCCGAGCGAGTACTTCAATCCTGCGGCCCGAGCCGCAGAAACCGTGGGTTAGTTAACGCAGCAGCTGTGCGCTGGCGTTAAACAGAGCCTGCAGCGAGGCGCTGGAAACGTCGCTGTCGATGCCCACGCCGTAAACTCTTTCTCCCTGCGGACGCTGGCAGCTGACATAGGCAACCGCACGGCTGTGGCTCTGATGACCCAGCGTGTGCTCATCATAATCACCAATTTCCAGCATCAGGTCGAAGGAGCGATGCAGAGCATCTACCGCCGATGAGAGCAGGCCGTTACCGCTGCCGCTCAGCGTAATCTCTTTGCCCTGATGATTCACCTTGGCGCTGAAATGACGCAGATTGTTCTCGTCGCTGCGAATATCGTAGCTCAGCAGCTTCATCACCGGCTGGTCCACCAGACCATAGCGCTGGCGGAACAGACGCCATACGTCGCTGGTGCTCATCTCTTTACCGCTGGTGTCAGTCTCTTTCTGCACCGCTTTACTGAATTCAATCTGCAATCCACGCGGCAGTTTCAGCCCATGATTCTGCTCGAGCAGCCACGCCGCACCGCTCTTGCCGGACTGGCTGTTAACGCGGATAACCGCCTCATAGCTACAGCCCACGTCGGCAGGGTCCAGCGGCAGATAAGGCACATTCCAGATATTGCTTTCACGCTGCTTCTGCGCGGCAAAACCTTTCTTGATGGCGTCCTGATGCGAACCAGAGAAAGCGGTAAATACCAGCTCACCGGCGTAAGGGTGTCGCGGATGGACCGGCAGCTGGTTGCACTGCTCAACGATTTCGACAATGCCCTTCAGGTCGCTGAAGTCCAGACCCGGCGAAATACCCTGGGTATAGAAGTTCAACGCCATGGTCACCAGATCCACGTTACCGGTGCGCTCACCGTTGCCGAACAGGCAGCCTTCAACGCGGTCGGCACCGGCCATCAGTGCAAGCTCGGCGCTGGCAACGCCAGTTCCGCGGTCGTTGTGCGGATGAACGCTGATGGAAACCCGATCGCGACGGCTGAAGTGACGGCAGAACCATTCAATCTGGTCGGCGTAAACGTTCGGGCTGCTGACCTCAACGGTGGCCGGCAGATTGAGGATCATCGGGCGCTCGGCGCAGGGCTCCCACACGGCAGCCACCGCTTCACAGACTTCCAGAGAAAACTCCAGTTCGGTGAAGCAGAAAGTTTCCGGCGAGTATTCGAAGGTCCATTGGGTTTGCGGGTATTTTTCGCACAGCTGACGAATCTGTTTGGCACCGCGCACGGCCAAATCCAGCGTGGCGGCTTTATCCATGTTGAACACCACCTCGCGAAATATCGGCGACGTCGCGTTATACAAGTGCACGATAGCGCGCGGTGCGTCGATAAGCGCTTCAAACGTGCGCTCAATCAGGTCGCTGCGAGACTGGGTCAATACCTGAATCCAGACGTCTTCTGGGATGGCCTTGTCGTTAATCAAGCCACGAACGAAGTCAAAATCGGTCTGAGAGGCAGAAGGAAACGCCACTTCAATCTGTTTGAAGCCACAGCGCAGCAGCATGTCGAAGAACATACGCTTACGCTGATTATCCATTGGCTCCGCTAGCGACTGGTTACCGTCTCGTAAATCGCTTGAGCACCACTGCGGCACCTTATCAAGGGTCTTACTCGGCCACTGACGGTCCGGTAAGTTTACCGTTGGGAAAGCAACATACTTCTTCGACGGGTCGGCTAACATAGTTTTTCTCCATTCTTGCGTGCGGACCAAATTCCGCTACCTGAAACAAGTATGGCGTAATGTGCCGATTGCTGCGCCTCGTTAAACGACATTCACCCTCGCATAACGGACAAAACGACTTCAGGAAGAGGACGAAACGAGCAGTTGCTCAAAGAGTGTAAAAATAACAGTACATTCGCTATTAGATTCTGCAACGCCATAGCTATAATGAGCCGGAATTTAACATTATTATGGCAGATCTGCCTGACTGTCCTTCATCCTCAAGCAGCAGATCCCGCTATAAAAGCTGAGAAAAGAGCCAGATAGAGCCCTTATTCCATACATGACAGGAAGAAATAACCTATGCAACACGATACAGAAGTCATCAGTCAATCTGGGGACGAGACTCCGGAGCACCTGCGCAGAAATCTCACCAACCGCCATATCCAGCTGATCGCCATCGGTGGTGCCATCGGAACGGGCCTGTTTATGGGTTCGGGAAAAACCATCAGTCTGGCGGGTCCGTCGATTATTTTCGTTTATATGATCATCGGCTTCATGCTGTTCTTCGTGATGCGTGCGATGGGCGAGCTGCTGCTGTCCAATCTCGAATATAAATCTTTCAGCGATTTTGCCGCCGACCTGCTGGGTCCGTGGGCCGGATATTTCACTGGCTGGACCTACTGGTTCTGCTGGGTGGTGACCGGTATCGCCGACGTGGTTGCCGTCACATCCTATGCCCAATTCTGGTTCCCAGGGCTGTCGCAGTGGGTCGCCTCACTGATTTTCGTGCTGATCCTCTTCGGCCTGAACCTCGCCACGGTCAAAATGTTCGGTGAAACCGAGTTCTGGTTTGCGATGATCAAAATCGTCGCCATTGTCGGGTTGATTATCGCTGGCTTGGTCATGGTGCTAATGCACTACAAAACACCCACCGGCTCCGTCGCGGCGTTTAGCAATCTGTGGGACAACGGCGGACTCTTCCCGAAAGGCATCAGCGGTTTCTTTGCGGGCTTCCAGATTGCCATCTTTGCCTTTGTCGGCATCGAGTTAGTCGGTACTACGGCGGCGGAAACCAAAGATCCGAAGAAATCCCTGCCGCGCGCGATTAACGCTATTCCGCTGCGTATCATCATGTTCTACGTCTTCGCGCTGATTGCCATCATGTGCGTCACGCCGTGGAACGCGGTTGCCGCCGACAAGAGCCCGTTCGTTGAACTGTTTGTACTGGCAGGCCTGCCCGCTGCGGCAAGTATCATCAACTTTGTGGTACTGACCTCGGCGGCGTCTTCCGCCAACAGCGGCATCTTCTCCACCAGCCGGATGCTGTTCGGCCTGGGGCAGGAAGGGATGGCACCAAAAGCCTTCGGGAAACTGTCTTCCCGCGCAGTGCCGTCCAACGGGCTGATGTTCTCCTGCATCTGTCTACTGGCAGGCGTGGTGCTGATTTACCTGATCCCGAACGTCATAACAGTGTTTACGCTGGTCACCACCGTATCGGCCATTCTGTTTATGTTCGTGTGGACCATCATCCTGTGTTCGTATCTGGTCTACCGCCGTAAGCGCCCCCAAATGCATGCTGCTTCTGAGTACAAAATGCCGCTGGGTATTCTGATGTGCTGGGTGGGTATCGCGTTCTTCGCCTGCGTGCTGGTGCTGCTCACGCTGCAACCTGACACCCGTCAAGCCTTAATGGCAACGCCGCTGTGGTTTGTCATTCTGGGGATAGGCTACTGGCTGCGTTCTAAAAAGCGCGCCGCAGTGAAATAATGGCCGCCTGAAATCGGCATAAAAAATCCGGTGTATTTTGCGCCGGATTTTTTTTATCTTCGATATTTCATCATTTTAACCCTAAAAAATGCCCATCGGCGTGTCGGTATGGGCATTTCCCGTTGCGGGTCTAACCTCAACCCTGCGGTCGAATACCCTGCGTAATGATGTGCTGAAGATTAGCCACCGCCTGCTCGAAGAACGCCTCGTCGCCGAGGGTCTGTCCACTGATCGCCTCAATCTGTACGCCGAAGTCGGCATAGTGCTGAGTGGTGGCCCAGAGGATAAACAGCAAATGAAGCGGCTCGATAGGCGCGATTTGCCCGGCCTGAACCCAGCCACGAATAATGTCAGACTTCTCATCCACTAACACTTTGAGGTGTGTACTCAGCACCTGCTTGAGTAGCGGCGCCCCTTGCAACATCTCGAGGCAGAACAACCGGGATGCCTGGGGATGGTCTCGCGAGACGCAGAGTTTAAGATAGATGTACTGTTTTATCGCCTCCATCGGCTGCTGCTCGGGGCTTAGCGCCTTGAGCGGTTCGAGCCAGATGTCCAGCAGATCTTTCAGAACGGCGACGTAAAGCTCTTCCTTGGAGGGGAAATAATAAAGCAGGTTGGTCTTGGAGACGTCGGCACGCTCGGCCACTTTGTCGAGGCTGGTTCCGTGGAGCCCGTATAAAGAAAAGAATTCCAGCGCGGCGGCCATAATGGTGTTTCGCTTTGCCGCGACGGCGCGTGAACGCCGCGTCGGCGCCTTCTTGCTGCCGGTCAGTCCATCTGCTGCCAATTCTTCACCCTCTCTTCCTGTCAGTCTCGCTTTCGCTCAAGCATAACAAAACTCCCCCACTGCGACTATGCCCGTGCCTCTCTCCCCCAGGGAGAAATGCTGAAAATTCATTCAAAATTTAACATTTCCGCACCATTTTTGCTCATCCCTGCCTGATTTTCGTGCAGTTATTTTTTACCAAATGGTCCACTTTAGACCATTTGCTCTACCCTATTTCAAAAAACTTTTTTAAGACATTGATAATAAAGGTGATTTAAAAACTGGCATTGAGATTGCAATGTCAGTGTACGAGTAAGCGATTAGCCTGGCGCAATTAGGAACCCGCAGGATGCACTCAAGCCAGGCTTTCGCTGTTAAACGCTCCATGTTCCAGAGGCCAGACGGGCCTTTATCAAACAAGAGGTGTGCTATGAAAATCGGTGTCTTCATTCCTATCGGTAATAACGGCTGGTTGATTTCAGAAAACGCGCCGCAGTATCAGCCAACCTTTGAGCTGAACAAAACCATCGTGCAGAAAGCCGAGCACTACAACTTCGATTTCGCCCTTTCGATGATCAAATTACGCGGATTCGGTGGCAAAACCGAATTCTGGGAACACAACATGGAGTCGTTCACGTTGATGGCAGGATTGGCCGCCGTGACCAGCAAAATCAAGCTCTACGCCACTGCGGCAACGCTTGTGATGCCACCCGCCATCGTTGCCCGCATGGCGGCCACCATTGATTCCATCTCCAACGGCCGCTTCGGCGTTAACGTGGTGACCGGCTGGCAGAAACCAGAATACGAGCAGATGGGCATGTGGCCGGGCGATGAGTATTTCAGCAGCCGCTATGACTACCTGACCGAATACGTCACCGTGCTGCGCGACCTTTGGGGCACGGGCCACTGCGATATGCAGGGTAAATTCTTCAAGATGGACGACTGCCGCGTCAGCCCACGTCCACAGGCCGAGATGAAGGTTATCTGCGCCGGTCAGAGCGATGCGGGAATGGCCTTCTCGGCCAAACACGCCGATTACAACTTCTGCTTCGGTAAAGGCGTCAACACACCGACCGCTTTTGCCCCCACCGCCGCGCGCATGAAAACCGCCGCCGACGCAGAGAAACGCAGCGTCGCCTCCTACGTGCTATTTATGGTCATCGCCGACGAAACCGACGCCGCCGCGCGCGCCAAATGGGAATCTTATAAAGAGGGAGCCGACAGCGAAGCGCTGGCGTGGCTGACCGACCAGAGCAGCAAAGACACCAAATCCGGCGCGGATACCAACGTGCGTCAGATGGCTGACCCCACGTCGGCAGTGAACATCAACATGGGGACACTGGTGGGCTCTTACGCCAACGTAGCAAAAATGCTCGACGAAATTGCGACAGTGCCGGGCACAGAGGGCGTCCTTCTGACCTTCGACGATTTCGTACAGGGTATCGAAAACTTCGGCCAGTTCATTCAGCCGCTGATGAAAACGCGCCAATACCTGCTCAATGACACATCCGTCGAAAAAGAGGTCGCATAATGAAAATTGTAGAAAATGCCGTTGTTCGTCGAGATCCGGGCGCTATTAACGGCGAAGTCATTTTGCCCGCACGTCCTGAATCGCTGGCGTTCTCACCGCAGCAAACCGCGCTTATCGTCATTGATATGCAAAATGCCTACGCCTCCAAGGGCGGCTACCTAGACTTGGCGGGCTTCGACGTCTCGCACACGGGACCGGTTATCGCCAACATCAAGCGCGCTATCGCCGCCGCGCGATCGGCGGGCATCAAGGTTATTTTCTTCCAGAACGGTTGGGATAACCAGTACGTCGAAGCTGGCGGCGAAGGTTCACCAAACTTCCATAAATCTAATGCCCTAAAGACCATGCGCAAACGCCCCGAGTTGATGGGCAAACTGCTGGCCAAAGGCGATTGGGACTACGACCTGGTTGACGAACTTCAGCCGCAGCCGGGTGACATCGTGCTGCCAAAAACGCGCTACAGCGGATTCTTCAACACCCAGCTCGACAGCCTGTTGCGCAGCTATGGCATTCACCATCTGGTATTTACCGGTATCGCCACCAATGTCTGCGTTGAATCAACCCTGCGCGACGGCTTCTTCCTCGAGTACTTCGGCGTGGTGCTGGAAGATGCCACCCACCAGGCAGGCCCAGAGTTTGCTCAGAAGGCCGCTATCTACAACATCGAAACCTTCTTTGGTTGGGTGTCAAACGTCGACAGTTTCTGTAATACCGTCGCGAAAACCAGCGAAAAAATGAGCCAAACGGCCTGAGAAATTAAAATCTTTAATTAATTTTAAAAAGGAAAGCACTATGCCAAAAAGCATCATCATCCCTGAAGGCACCGGCGTCCCCATTGCGCCATTCGTTCCGGGCACCAAGGCCGATGGCGTCGTCTACGTCTCGGGAACGCTGCCTTTCGACAAGAACAATAACGTCGTGTTTCCCGGCGACGCCGAGGCACAGACTCGCCACGTGCTGGAAATCATCAAAGGGGTAATTGAAACCGCTGGCGGCACCATGGATGACGTCACCTTCAACTCCATTTTCATCACTGACTGGAGCCACTACGCGGCAGTGAACAAGGTTTACGCCGAATATTTTCCGGGAGAAAAACCCGCGCGTTTCTGCATTCAGTGCGGTCTGGTGAAACCTGAGGCACTGGTAGAAATTGCCTCAATCGCTCACGTAGGCCACTAGTTTTTCCGAAATCAGACGGTGAGAATGGCATGAGCAAAACGTCCCTGTTTTACAAAATTAGCGGCAACACCTCGCCCACGGCGCAAACCGTGGTGCTCTCTTCCGGGCTAGGCGGTGTACACAGCTTTTGGAAACCGCAGCTGGCGATGCTCGAGCAGCATTTCCGCGTGGTGGTTTATGACCAGTTTGGCACCGGCGCAAGTCAGGGTACGATCCCCGCGGGCTATCGTATGGAGGATATGGCCGATGAGCTCGCCGGTCTGCTCAATACACTGAAGATTGACCGTTGTCACGTGGTGGGCCACGCGCTGGGCGGCATTATCGGCCTGCATCTGGCGCAGCGTTATCCGGCATTGCTCGAGAGTCTGGTGGTGATTAACGGCTGGGCGACGCTTGACAGCCAGACTCGCCGCTGTTTTCAGGTGCGTCAGGATCTGCTGCTTAACACCGGCGTGGAAGCCTACGTTCGGGCGCAGCCGCTGTTTTTATATCCCGCAGACTGGCTTTCGGCACACGCCGAGCTGCTAGAACAGGAACAAACCCATCAGGTTGAACATTTTCAGGGAATGGAAAACCTGCTGCACCGTCTACAGGCATTGATGTCTTCGGACCTCAGCGGCAGCCTCGATATCCTAAATACGCCGACGCTGGCCTTTAGCTGCAAAGACGACCTGCTGGTTCCGTGGCACTGCTCCACGACGCTGGCGCATAATCTGCCCAACGGCGAGCTGGTGCAGATGTCGTACGGCGGCCACGCCATGAGTGTGACCGACAGTGAAACCTTTAACCCAATCCTTCTCGAATGGCTGCTGCGCTTTGCCCCGCCGTCTGCCGAGAGCTCACAGCCAACGGAGACATCATGGCCGAAGCATTAATCACCAGCGCACTGGCGACCTTGTTCACAGAAGCCCGCACCCACAACGGATGGCAGGATAAACCGGTCAGCGACGAGTTGCTACAGCAGGCCTACGACTTAGCGCGTATGGGGCCGACCTCCGCCAACTGCTGCCCGCTGCGCGTAGTGTTTATCCGCACTAAAGAAAGTAAAGAGAAGCTGGCACCTGCGCTGTCGAGCGGCAATCTGGAGAAGACCCTGAGCGCGCCTGTGACCGCGATTCTGGCCTACGATCCGGCGTTTTATGACCTGCTGCCGGAGCTGTTCCCGCACGGCGATGCACGCTCATGGTTTACCTCCAGTCCTGAATTAGCGCACGAGACGGCGTTTCGTAATGCCAGCCTACAGGCGGCGTATCTGATCCTCGCCCTGCGCTCGCTCGGCCTGGATACCGGCCCGATGTCTGGTTTCGATCAGGCGAAGGTCAACGAAACTTTCCTGAGCGAGCAAGGTTGGAAAGCCAATTTCTTGCTTAATATCGGCTACGGCGACAGTGGCAAGGTTTACCCTCGCGCACCGCGTCTGGCCTTCGATCGCGTGTGCAAAATTATCTGACTACGGCCCCAGCGGAGCTCATCATGACATTACCTCTTAAGGACCTCCCCCTGGCCGAGCTGGCTGGTGTGGAAAAACAGGCATTTCGCGACGCGATGGCGCATCTCGGTTCGGCGGTGAACATTATTACCACCGACGGACCCGCAGGACGCGCCGGATTTACCGCCTCGGCGGTGTGCAGCGTCACAGACACGCCACCGACCCTGCTAGTCTGCCTGAATCGCTCGGCTTCTGTTTATCCGATTTTTGAGCAGAATCAGGTGCTTTGCGTCAATACGCTGTCGGACCTCCATGAGTCGTTGTCCAACCTGTTCGGCGGCAAGACGCCGATGGAGGCACGTTTTTCTGCCGCACAGTGGCTAACGATGGCAACGGGTTCTCCCGCGTTGCAGGGCGCACTGACCTCCTTTGACTGCCGCGTCAGTCAGGTGACGCAGGTTGGCACCCACGACGTTTTATTTTGTGAAGTCATCGATATTTTACGCAGCGATGACAGCCATGGATTGGTCTATTTTGACCGACGCTATCATCCCCTGATGCGTCAAAAAACATCGGCCTGAGTTCAGGCCGTTTTCCTCTGTTTTAATCCTGGAGAAGATGATGGCGAATACGTGGTTTCCTCAATGGCGTAAAAGAACGGGCAGTCTGGAAGGGGCGGTAATAGCGCCGGATGAGCGGCTGCGCTTGGGGCCGACCATCATCATGGGACTTCAGCACGCGGTGGCCATGTTTGGTGCTACGGTGCTGATGCCGCTGCTGATGGGCTTCGATGCCAACATGGCGATTTTGATGTCCGGCATCGGCACACTGCTATTTTTCATCATCGTCGGCGGGCGCGTGCCAAGTTATTTAGGGTCGAGCGCCTCGTTCGTCGGGGTCGTTATCGCCGTCACCGGCTACAGCGGCCACGGACCGAATCCCAATATTGCCCTGGCATTGGGCGGCATTATCGCCTGCGGTGCGGTATATACGCTGATTGGCTTTGTGGTGATGGCGGTCGGAACCCGATGGATTGAGAAACTGATGCCGCCGGTCGTCACAGGGGCGATTGTCATGGCAATAGGCCTTAACCTGGCACCGATCGCCGTCGGCAGCGTCGCGGCCTCAATGTTCGACAGCTGGATGGCCGTCGTCACCGTGCTGTGTATCGGCGGCGTAGCGGTATTTACGCGAGGATTGATGCAACGGCTAATGCTGCTATTGGGGCTTATTGCCGCCTACATTATCTATTTTGTCATCACCAACGTGCTCGGCCTGGGAAAATCGATCGACTTTAGCGGCATCACGCATGCCGCCTGGTTCGGGATGCCAAGCTTTACATCGCCGGTTTTCGACAGCCACGCGATGCTGTTGATTGTGCCAGTAGCCGTTATTCTGATTGCTGAAAACCTCGGGCACATCAAAGCCGTCGCGGGAATGACCGGTAAAAATCTCGACCCTTATCTGGGACGCGCGTTCGTCGGTGACGGCCTGGCGACCATGCTTTCTGCCTCGATGGGCGGCACCGGGGTAACAACCTATGCGGAAAACATCGGCGTGATGTCAGTGACCAAGATTTACTCGACGCTCATTTTCGTGGCTGCGGCGGTGGTTGCTATTTTGTTGGGCTTCTCTCCCAAATTTGGTGCATTGATTCACACCATCCCAGGGCCGGTATTGGGCGGTGCGTCTATCGTGGTCTTTGGCCTGATTGCCGTCGCCGGTGCCCGCATCTGGTTACAAAATAACGTTGATTTAAACCAGAACGGTAACCTGATTATGGTCGCGGTGACGCTTGTACTGGGGGCTGGCAACTTTTCGCTGACCTTCGGTGGCTTCACCATGGGCGGCATAGGCACCGCAACGTTTGGGGCTATCTTGCTCAACGCGCTGTTGAAAAGCAGAAAGGTTAGCGTTATTGGCACAGATACTGCATTAAAAGATAACTGACGACCTCAGTTTCTCCTTAGCTCATCAACTTTGATGATCGCCAGCGGTTATTCGGTCCACCCGTCCGATTTAACCGCTGGTTTTTTTCTTTTTAAATCTCAAAAAATTTTTACAATCCAAAGCCCCACCGTCATCCTTTTCCGTCTATTGGAAACTCAGAGTCCGTACCGACCTCTGGCAAGTCATCAAGCTGTGGGCGAATACCTTCGGAAATATAGTCCTTGGCGGCTTTAACCTGTTTGTTGCCTTGTTCATCGCGAACCAGCACATGCTTGATGGTGCCATCCTGCAAAACCTCGCGATGAATTCCCGTAAATTGACTCATACCTTTACCCCTTTTCTCTTTGGATAATAATAAGCATAGCTTTTCGATGGCTTTTAGGGATTTGCGCGGGGGAATCAATTGGTGGAGAGAACATCGCGATGGGGAATTATTAACCCAACGTATCGCTTAATAAAAATCCGAAGTTTACACAGCGCCGTTTACAAATTCCTGTTAAATTAACATTATAGTCATTGACCCAGTGACAGGAAGAAAGCCGTAATACGTACAGGAGAAAGACACATTGGATGCGAGTACTATCAACACACTTTTTTTTATCGGCGCACTGTTGGTAGCAGCAAGTATTCTGCTTAGCTCGCTTTCTTCACGCCTCGGCATCCCTATTCTCGTGATCTTTCTGGCCATCGGTATGCTGGCCGGCGTCGACGGTATTGGTCATATCGCCTTTGATAACTACCCTGCCGCCTATCTGGTCAGCAACCTTGCCTTGGCCGTAATCCTCTTCGACGGCGGCATGCGCACCCGCGCCTCGTCGTTTCGTGTGGCACTTTGGCCCGCACTCTCACTTGCCACCGTCGGCGTACTTATCACTGCCGGTCTCACCGGTATGGCAGCGGCATGGTTGTTCCACATTAATATTATGCAGGGACTGCTGATCGGTGCCATCATCGGCTCAACCGATGCGGCGGCGGTCTTTTCGCTGATCGGCGGCAAAGGCCTCAATGAACGCGTTAGCGCCACGCTGGAGATTGAATCCGGCAGTAATGACCCAATGGCGGTGTTCCTAACCATTACCCTGATCGACATGATTGCCAAAGGTGAACACGGCCTCAGCTGGATGTTCCTGGTCGATGTTATTCGCCAGTTCGGGCTAGGTATTGCCTTCGGACTCGGCGGCGGCTGGCTTTTACAGCAGCTCATCAATCGCGTAACCCTACCCACCGGCCTTTATCCGATGCTGGCATTCAGTGGTGGGCTGCTGGTCTTTGCGGCCACGGTCGGCCTCGACGGCAGCGGTATTTTAGCGGTTTATCTCTGCGGTCTGATGCTCGGTAATCGGCCGGTGCGCAGCAAACACGGTATCATGCAAACCTTCGACGGCCTTGCGTGGCTTAGCCAGATTGCGATGTTCCTGGTGCTCGGGATGCTGCTTACCCCGAGTGACCTGTTGCCTATTGCGGTCTCGGCGCTGGCGCTTTCCTTGTGGATGATTCTTTTTGCCCGACCGTTGTCGGTGTTTGTCGGCCTGCTGCCGTTCCGAAACTTTACCCTGCGCGAGCGCTTCTTCATCTCGTGGGTCGGGCTGCGCGGTGCGGTGCCTATCATCCTTGCCGTATTCCCGATGATGGCTGGGCTGCCGCAGGCGCATCTGTACTTTAACGTCGCATTCTTTATCGTGCTGGTTTCATTACTGTTGCAGGGAACTTCGCTTGGCTTTGCGGCAAAAAAGGCCAAGGTGATTATCCCTCCTGCGCCGACGCCGATTTCTCGCCTGGGCCTGGATATTGATATCTACACCCAGTGGGAGCACTTTATTTATCAGCTTGGATCCGAAAAGTGGTGTGTCGGCGCCGCGCTGCGCGATTTGAAAATGCCGAAAGAAACCCGTATTGCAGCCCTGTTCCGCGGCACGGTTATGCTGCACCCTACCGGCAGCACGCGATTAAAAGAAGGCGACATTCTCTGCGTTATCGGCCAGGAAAAGGATTTGCCGGAGTTGGGTAAACTGTTTAGCGATACCAATGCGGTGGTGATGGACGAGCGCTTCTTCGGTGACTTTATTCTCGAGGCTGACGCACCGCTAGACGCTATCTCTCAGCTGTACGGGTTGAATCTCGATGACAGTATCGACAAAACGCTGTCGCTGGGCCATTTTGTGATTCAGCTGCTGGGCGGGGAACCGGTTATTGGTGACCATATCGAATGGGACGGCCTCACCTGGACCATCGCAGAGATGGAAGGCAATCGCGTCAGTAAAGTCGGGGTCCGCATCGTCACACAAACGGCGTAATGCTTTAGAGAACCTACAAAAAAACCTGCAACGATGCAGGTTTTTTATTTCAAACGGGCTGAGGCAAATTAGCTGCCGGTCTGAGGGTCTTTGTCGTAATCGGCACAGGTCTGGAAACCTTTATTCATCACGTGGCCGGTGTCATTAAGACTCACGAAATAAGTTTGCGCCTTGCCATCACGTGGCGCAACCGCGTAGGTCTGGCAGGTACCTTTCGCGTGAATAAGGGTAATTTCAGAAGACGGTGGGCCAGCAATCGCACGAACCTGTGCTCTTGTCATCCCTACTTTAACGTCACTTACGACCGGATCTTTAACATAGCTTGCCGCGCGGTCATAAGTCTGACAACCCGCAAGTACCGAAACCGCTGTAGCAACCATAATCAACATTTTCTTATTCATGACTTCTCCTCCAGAAGTGCTTTAAGTCCTTTTAATCCTAGAAGAAAATGGTCGTTAATCAAATTTATAGAACTTTTATTTGTTGATTGAGGCCCGAATTCAGTTTTTTCTGATAAATATGGCCCCTCGAAGTCTTAAAATCGTGCCATTGCTGCCGCTTTTTTCGTGATATTCCAACGCTTTTGTTCTATACCTGATGAAGATAACTCATTGAGATTTATGCTGGCTGAGAAATTTATTCTCTCGATCGCGCTTAGCTCGCCATTTAATTGAATCAGACCAACGAACGCTGTGGACAAGGAGCAGTGCCAATGCCGCTGAATCGCCGTCGCTTTTGTACTCTTGTCGGTTTTATGCCGTTGCTGGCGTTGCCACGGTGGAGTTTTGCCGAACCAAGAGAGGTGGCAATGGAAATTTTGCATATCACCAAGCCTGAGGGCGGCGTCCCCAACAGTCCGCTTCCGGTCGTGATTTATCACCGCGTGATCCCCCCCGATACGGTCGATAACGCCAGCTATCTGGAGCACCTTTTCAGCGCTAACGGCTGGCCGCCACAGTGGCGCTATGGTGTTTATGCCTTCACGCATTTCCACAGCAACACCCCCGAAGTGCTCGGCGTTTTTTCCGGTTCGGCCAAGCTGCAACTGGGAGGAGCGAAAGGCGAGATAATTGAGGTTAACGTGGGTGACGTGCTGCTGCTGCCCGCCGGAGTCGGGCACAGGCAGGTTTCGGCCGACGATAACTTTATGATGGTGGGGGCTTATCCGCCGAACGTCTCCGCCGATTTATGTCACGATGAACCTTCAAAACTGGCGGCGCGCACCAAGGCGGTGGCAAAAGTTCCGCTGCCCCAGACCGATCCGGTGACCGGACATTCTGAAGGCAGCATGCTGCTGTGGCGCAATGCCGCAGCGGCGGCTAACGATAAATGAGGCACGCTTACAGCCAGTGCTGCGCGTGCACCCTTTCACCGTCGGTAAAGCGTGAAAAACGAAACGGGGCAGGATCGACAATCGGCGTGCTGCCCTGCACCAAATCTGCCATCAGCTGACCCGCCGCAGGGGCGATGCCAAAACCGTGCCCCGAGAATCCCGTTGCGACAAACAGACCGGCAATCTTGTCGATGCCAGAAATTACCGGTATGGCATCCGGCAGGGTGTCAATCAGACCTGCCCAGCTTTGCGCCACCTGTACACCGGAAAACGCCGGCAGAACCTGTTTAAGATCAACAATCATCTGGCGCAGTAGCGCACGATCCGGCGCGGGATCCAACACTCTGATACGTTCATAAATTGAGAGTTTATCGGCCTGCCCCGGTCGCCAATAGAGTGCTTCTTCGATAAAACGTGGCCCAAATCTGAGCTTGAGCGACGCGCGCTCAACCTTGAAAGCGGGCATAAACGGTCTCATAAAACGCAGAGAATCCGGCGTGATATCAACCACGCTGGAGGCCGAACTGGCGACAGTCCATCCGCCGTCAAGCCGCTTGCGCAATGCCACACTGCCGAGACTGACGCAGGAAGAAACGTCGGCCTCCAGCGGCCGCGTGCGCAGCACGGTAGAGAGCACTTTTAACTGAGGAATTTCAACACCGCAGCCTTGCAGCAGCAAACGTGACCAGGCCCCACCCGCTACCACCACCGACTGGCATTTAATCTCGCCGTGTTCGGTCACGACATGGCTAACTCGTCCGGCGCTACGTTCAATGCTGCGCACCGCACAGTGTTGTTGCAGATTAAGACCCGCTTCCATAGCGGCCATCGCCATCGCAGGTGCCGCTTTTTGCGGTTCAGCGCGACCGTCTGCTTCAGTAAATAGTGCACCAGCAAAGTTCGCCTTCAAACCGGGTATCCGCTCGGCTAACTGGCTTGGGGAAAGTATCTGGCTCGCAATATCATACTGTTTTGCCTGCGCTATCCAGCGCAAATGCCGCTCACGCTGCGCTTCAGTTCGAGTCGCGTAAATAATGCCGTGACGGCGAAATCCGGTCTCACGCCCGGTGGTTTCATTCAGGGTTTCCCACAACCGCATACTGGCGTTGATTAACGGCAGTTCACGAATATCGCGTCCGGTACGTCGACACCAGCCCCAGTTGCGGCTCGATTGCTCGGCGGCCACGGTGCCCTTTTCAAGCAATACCGTTTTCACACCCTGCTTCACTAACGCTAATGCCGTGGCGATACCCACAATACCGCCGCCAATCACCACGACCTCGGCCTCGACGGGGAAATGCTCAGAAGAAGGTACCAGATCGACACTCGGTCCCATTGCCCACCTCAATCGAATGAAGAGTAAAGATTATTACGAAACAGTGAACGTTGAGTGTACCGGAATTTTCTTGATACAGAAGGAGATTGGCGCTGAGTCGGCAGGAGAGAGAGTCTGGATGAGAGCGTTTTAAAAAGTACAGATGAAAAAAAGCCGCTAATTTCTTAGCAGCTTTCTTATGTTGTTTATGGCGGAGGAGGAGAGATTCGAACTCTCGAATGGTTTCCCATCGCCGGTTTTCAAGACCGGTGCCTTCAGCCGCTCGGCCACCCCTCCGCAACGGAACGCACTATAAACTTAGGGGATGAGGATGTAAAGCCCGACGTTGTTCATTTGCTTGAAAAACAGACGTAAATTCCTTTTTTTTATGCAAAAACTTCACTCGGCGTTTATTTGCTGATTTAGCAGACAAAAAGCGTCGATAAATCCGCCCCTTACTTAACACATCATCATCAGTGGAATGAATGACTTAATGTGAATTGATTAAGGTCTTGCCCACGACATACAATGTCGTGATTAGCTAAAAGGATGAAAAGTGAACAAACAGTCGACAAACTCGGGCAAAGCATTCTCCGGCAGAGGCCGACCGGCCGTTCCCGAAGCGGAACTTGTCGAAAAAATCCAAAATGCCACCTTTCAACTGCTGCTCCAAAAAGACGTGGAGGCACTTTCTGTCGACGAGATTGCGCGTACTGCTGGGGTTGCCAAGAAAACGTTTTACCGGTTTTACAGCAATCGCACCGACGTTTTAGAAAAAATCATCCTCGACTGGTCTTCCACCTTTACCCTTTATCATCTTCCTCTGCCTAAAAAACCGCATGACGCTATCGCTATTCTCGAGCAGTTTTTTGTCGACCTCGCAGCACGCGCTCTTTCGGAAAGGTCGGTAGCATTATTCAAGTTTCTGCAAAATTCCCCCCATCAGAAAACACACTTCCTGAACCTCTATCGTGAAAGCGGCATCGACAATGCTGGCAAGATGCTGGATGCATGGCTGCAAGATTTACGACAACGGGGGATGATTGCCGCTGGCTGGCCAGAGAATGGCGCAAAACATCTTCAGGCGCTGATCATTGCTCCCGCCCTGCGTGATATTGCGCTGGGTATTCTGCCTGCCGTGCCGGAATTTGATATTCGCCCGCGGGTTCGCGAGGCACTGACATTAATGGCACCGCTGCTGGGACTGCCGCACTAAATCGTCAGCCCTTTCCTCAAGTCGTTACATCCTTTTACGCTTTGTCCCTTACTCGCCGGTTAGTGGAGTCGTATATTTAATTAAGAAACGAATTTCGTTTCTTAATTTGCCCATACCCTTAAATAATCGACTTCACGCCGGAAATTTATCATGACCAATAGAAGAGATTTTTTACGTCAGGCCACCGTTGCCGCCACCGCCATGGCCACCAGCGGTACCGCGCTTATGGCAAGCACTTCACTCAGTCAGGCGGCAACGCCAGACGAGACAAAGGTCGGTGTAAAACCGCCGAGGCGTATCATCGCGCTCGAAGAACATTTTATGCTGCCGGAGTTTGTAGGCTATCTGGGCGAAACGCGGCAAAACATCCGCCCGTCGTTGTTCGATAAAGTGGTGCCGATTCTCTCAGACTTTGGTCAGGGGCGTCTGGAGGTCATGGAGACTAATGGGGTCGATTTTGCCGTGCTCTCGCTTTCCGGGCCGGGTGTACAGGTTGAGCCAAACGCGGCAAAAGCCGTACGGCTGGCAAAATACGCCAACGATCGTCTGGGTGCCGAGATGCAGCGGAATCCAAAACGCTACGGCGGATTCGCCCATCTGGCAATGCAAAACCCCAAAGCCGCCGCCGATGAACTGGAACGATGCGTTAAAGATCTTAACATGCAGGGGGCGATGATTAACGGCGAAACGGATGGACTTTACCTCGACGATCGCCGCTATGATATTTTCTGGGAACGCGTGCAGGCGCTTGAAGTGCCGATTTATATTCATCCCGGAAATCCGCCTGATTATCCGCATATGTACACCCAGCACCCTGAGATGTGGGGGCCGGTATGGAGCTGGGCGGTAGAAACATGCAGTCATGCGATGAGATTGATATTCAGCGGGACCTTCGATAGATTTCCTGGTGCAAAAATTATCCTGGGACACATGGGGGAAACGCTGCCTATCCAACTGTGGCGTCTCGACAGCCGCATCGCCACCGCCAATCTGAAATATACCTTGCAGCATCCACCGTCGCATTACGCGCGCAGAAACATCGTGATTACTACCTCAGGTGTATGCTCCGACCCTGCCCTTCGCTGTGCGCTGGACTCATTGGGGGAAGAAAACGTCATGTTCTCGATAGATTATCCGTTCGAGAATACTGCAGTGGCCACCGACTGGATCAGAAAAGCCAGGCTGACCGACGAGGAGAGAAACGCCGTGGCGTGGGGCAATGCTTCGCGCATTCTCAAAATAACTTGAGAAACTGAATGAGAAATTAATAAACTGAATGAATAGGCTTTTTTGAGTGGTTGAAATGGGGGCTGCCTATGGAGGCATTGTTGCCGCCTGTGGGGTGCCAGTCAAAAATTCGGCTGCGCCCGCATGGCTCTCAAGCCAGCCTTCGGGCTGGTTTGTTTACACAGCCCCCCCAAATTCCAGACACAAAAAAAGCCGCTAATTTCTTAGCAGCTTTCTTGTGTTGTTTATGGCGGAGGAGGAGAGATTCGAACTCTCGAATGGTTTCCCATCGCCGGTTTTCAAGACCGGTGCCTTCAGCCGCTCGGCCACCCCTCCGCAACGGAACGCACTATAAACATAGCCCATCACCTTGTAAAGCCGGAATTGATTCATTTGCCTGAAAAACCGCCTTTCGCGCATCAAGTGCTGATTTTATCGTCATTTTAGCGCCTTTTGTCGATTTCCTGACCGCGAATAATGGGGTATCTCTGCTTTCCTGATTCATTAAGCGTAAAGAACCGGCTTAGGGGGTAAAGAAGGGTAAACCTCCTTTGTGAGCCAGGAGCAACTCTCTATTATCTCATCCTGAATGCTTTTTCATCGACTTCAATTCTGTCGCTAAGCGAGATTAAAAAATGGATCGTATCGTTGCCTCTTCTTCTTCACGCGCGGGCTCGTTGCTCAGCACGCATCGAGTGCTACGTAATACTTATTTTCTGCTGGCGCTGACGCTCGGCGTCTCCGCAATTACTGCCACAGCAAGCACCGTACTGATGTTACCGTCTCCCGGCATGCTGCTGACGATAGTTGGCTTTTATGGGCTGATGTTCCTGACCTATCGCATGGCCGATCGCCCTGCGGGTATTTTGTGCACTTTCGCCCTGACCGGTTTTATGGGTTATACGCTGGGGCCGTTGCTGAGCTCACTGCTCGCAGCGGGCGCAGGTAACATCATCATGCTGGCTCTCGGGGGGACTGCGCTGGTGTTCTTCTGCTGTTCGGCATACGTGCTGACCACCCGTAAGGACATGTCATTCCTGTCGGGAATGATGATGGCAGGCTTTGTCGTGCTGCTGGTGGCGGTCGTTGCCAATCTATTCCTGCACATCCCGGCGCTGTCACTGGCGATTAGTTGCCTGTTTATTCTGTTCTCCGCCGGTGCCATCCTGTGGGAAACCAGCAACATTATTCACGGCGGCGAAACTAACTACATACGCGCCACAGTCAGCCTCTACGTTTCACTTTACAACGTGTTCGTAAGTCTGTTGAGTATTCTGGGCCTGTCATCACGCAGCAACTGATAGTTTCTTATTACCGGCCCAGTTATCAAGCCCTGCCTTAGGCGGGGCTTTTTCTTTGGCTGGAGGCGCTTTTTTGCTAAACTTGCGCCCTGCTTTCAAGATTTCGAAGTTAGAGGTTATATGTTGGAGTTTAACGGCCAGGTTATTGAGACCGACGCCAAAGGTTACCTGAAAAACAGCGCAGACTGGCACGAAGCGCTGGCCCCGATTCTGGCAAGCCAAGAAGGCATTGTTCTGACAGACGCACACTGGGAAGTGGTGAATTTTGTGCGCAGCTTTTACCTGGAATTCAATACCTCTCCGGCTATCCGCATGCTGGTAAAAGCCATGGCGCAAAAGCTTGGGGAAGAGAAAGGCAACAGCCGCTATCTCTATCGCCTATTCCCTGAAGGTCCGGCCAAGCAGGCAACCAAAATAGCCGGACTGCCAAAACCGGTAAAATGTATCTAACAGCGCAGGCTGGCGATTCTGGAATCAGTGGCGAATACTGAATCCTTCAAATTCTACCAGCGCCTTAGGCTCGGTTAAGAGTTTATCGACCCTGGCATACTGCGGACCGCCCTGCTTCAGCCACTCGAGTAATTGTTCGATTTCCGGCTGCTCGCCACACGCAACAACTTCGACGCTGCCGTCGTCCAGATTTTTGGTGTAACCGGTCAAGCCGAGCGCTTTGGCTTTTTGCTGAGTGGCATAACGAAAGCCGACGCCCTGCACTCGGCCATAGACGTAAGCGGCTATACTGGTTTTTGGCATAATTATCTCCTCATAGCGATGAGATCCGTTGCATTCTCTGCTTCATGCTCGGACAATGTCGCTCTTTTTTGTCTCCAGACTGATTGAACCTAATTATATGACTGCACGTTTGTATCTGGCCAAAGGCCGTGAAAAATCCCTTCTTCGTCGTCACCCGTGGGTGTTTTCCGGGGCGGTACTTCGCGTCGAAGGAAAGGCACTTTCCGGCGATACTATTGATATTGTAGACAATCAGGGAAAATGGCTCGCCACCGGCGCCTATTCTCCTCAGTCTCAGATTCGGGCTCGCGTCTGGAGCTTTAAGCAGGACGAAGCTATCGACATCGATTTCTTCATCCGCCGTTTGCAGCAGGCACAAACCTGGCGTAACTGGATTGCCAAACGTGACGGCCTTGACGGTTACCGCCTGATTGCCGGTGAGTCCGACGGACTGCCGGGTATTACCATCGACCGTTTCCAGAATTTCCTGGTATTACAGCTGCTGTCTGCGGGTGCAGAATATCAGCGTGCCGCCCTGCTGAGCGCGCTGCAACACTGTTATCCGGAATGTGCAATCTACGACCGTTCAGACGTAGCCGTGCGTAAGAAAGAGGGCCTTGAGCTGACTCAGGGTCTGATTCTCGGCGAAACTCCACCTGACCTGCTGCCCATTCAGGAACACGGCATGAGCCTGCTGGTGGATATCAAAGGCGGCCACAAGACCGGTTTCTATCTAGACCAACGTGACAGCCGACTGGCGGCGCGTAACTATGCCGCGGGCCGTAAAGTGTTGAACTGCTTCTCTTATACCGGTGCATTTGCCGTCTCCGCACTGATGGGGGGCTGTGAGAAAGTGACTAACGTCGACACTTCCCAGGACGCACTGGATATTGCTAAAAAGAACGTTGAGCTTAACAAACTTGACCTGACAAAAGCGGAATTCGTGCGTGATGACGTGTTCCAGCTGCTGCGCAAATACCGCGCTCAGGGCGAACAGTTCGACATGATCGTTATGGACCCGCCGAAGTTCGTAGAGAACAAGAGCCAGCTGGCCAGCGCTTGTCGGGGTTATAAAGACATCAACATGCTGGCCATTCAGCTGTTGCGCCCGGGAGGCATCTTGCTGAGCTTCTCGTGTTCAGGGCTGTTGCCGACCGATCTGTTCCAGAAGATCCTGGCCGATGCCGCACTCGATGCGGGTCGCGAGATTCAGTTTGTTGAGCAATTCCGTCAGGCCGCCGACCACCCCGTGACCGGCGCGTATCCTGAAGGCCTGTACCTGAAAGGGTTTGCCTGCCTGGTTACGGCTTGATTTTTGCCGATTAGGCCCCATATCTCTTTCAAGATGCTATTTTGAGGAGGTCGCTATGTTAGCAAGCAAATATGGGGTCGCCAGCAAGTATGGTATTGGCCAGCAGGTGCGCCACAGAATGTTGGGTTATCTGGGCGTCGTTATCGACGTCGATGCCGAATATTCGCTGGAGAAACCTGCGGTCAGCGAGATTGAAGCCGACGATAAAATGCGTGCCGCCCCCTGGTATCACGTTGTGATGGAAGATGATGAAGGTCAGCCGGTCCATACCTATCTCGCCGAGATTCAAATCGACCACGAGGCGCGCATCGCACATCCAGAACAAAGTTCGCTGGATGATTTGGCGGAGTCCGTTCGCAGTCAGCTGCTGGCACCGCGCCTGCGCAACTAATTTGAGGTTACCCTCAATAGAAAAAACCGGTCCACGTTGACCGGTTTTTTTATGCCTGCGGTTTAACTCATACCTTAATGCGACAGCCCAAGGCGGGGGATTTCAATTTTCGGGCATCGGTCCATCACGACTTTGAGCCCTGCCTCTTTTGCCAGCACCGCCGCGTGCTCATTAATGACTCCCAGCTGTAGCCACAGCACCTTGGCCCCGATTGCAATCGCCTCCTGAGCAACGCCATAGGCCGCTTCAGGATTACGGAACACGTCCACCATATCGACGGGGTGTTTAATATCCTCTAACGTCGCCACTACGGTCTGCCCTAGTAACGTTTGCCCTGCCAGTTTTGGACTGACCGGCGTGACCTCGTACCCTTGGCTGAGCAAATATTGCATGACGCCATAACTAGGACGGGAAGGATTATCGCTGGCACCCACCAGGGCTATTGTTTTGATTTGCTTTAGAATTTGACTGACTTCGCTGTCTTGCACGGATTTATCTCCTTCACGATAAGGTTTCCTAAGTGTAATCCAGTCTGACCAGAGTGAAGGTGTTTTCACCTCGCAAATTGAGAAGACAGTTGTTTCATCGCCAGGAATAAAAATACATTTTGTAAAACTTTGACACAATATAAGCAATATTCAATAATGAGAGAGTGAGTTATTGAGGTCTGGAGAGAAAGATGAATCTTGGTTTTATGGTTGCCGGTATTTTTATGGCTAACCTGATAGCGCCCGCTTACGCATTAAGCCTTAAGCTATCGCCAGAAGTCGATCTCCTGGTTGTGGATGGAAGACTGGTTTCAGGGCCAATTTTAAAGGGCGCAGACAGTCTGGAGTTAGATGCAGGGCAGCATCAGATATTATTTCAGATAAGCAAACCCCTTCCGCAGGTGACCGCGGTTTATCACTCCCCGCCGATCATTGTCGCCTTTGATGCCAGGAATTTGCACGCGGTCAGCATCCGTTTACCTTCCTTGACAACCGAACAGGAAAGTCGTGATTTCAGCCAAAAAATGAATATCACTTTAATCGACGAAAAAGGGAATCAGATAGACTATCGACAGGACCGGCTTACGGGGCTACGAACTCACGATGCCACGAGCCTTGAAGCCGCGATGAACCAGTATAATTTATCGGGCCAGAGTGCCTCAATACCCGCCTTTGCGCTGTCGAAAAAAAGCGCGATGACGCTTAACGCCAGCAACCAGAGGCCAGAATCAGCTCGAATTGAGGGCAATGCCAGCGAGGTTTACCTCTCATTTTCTCTGTGGTCTATGTTGCAACATGACACTCGCAGCAGTACGACGGCGAAATGGTTTTCTGCTCAGTAATCTGACAATTGTCACGAATAAGGCCTGCCTGACGACATTTCCCCGCTTTATGCTTCCCTGAAAATCCGAGTTTAAGTAATCTATCAGTCATACTTTTCTCAAAGGCCAGGCTGATGGAATACACCACTCGCACGATTACAAAACAAAAACATATCGCCCTAGTCGCGCACGATCACTGTAAAAACAACCTGCTGAGCTGGGTAGATGCCAACAAGGCTCAGCTTGGCGAACATGTGCTCTACGCGACCGGTACCACGGGTAATCTGGTGCAGCAAAATACCGGCCTGCCGGTTACCAGCATGCTGAGTGGTCCGATGGGCGGGGACCAACAGGTGGGTGCATTGATTTCGGAAAGCAAGATTGATGTGCTGATTTTCTTCTGGGATCCGCTGAATGCCGTCCCTCATGACCCAGACGTTAAAGCTCTGCTGCGACTGGCGACCCTGTGGAATATCCCGGTCGCCAACAACCGCTCGACCGCCGATTTCCTAATCCAGTCTCCCCTGTTCAAAGAGGATGTTGAAATCAGCATCCCAGATTATCAGCGTTATCTGCAGGACCGCCTGAAATAATCTCAGAATAAACGCGTCGCGCATGATGTGGGCGACGCGTTTTAACCGTTACGGCTTACGCTGCGTGGGCACCCCCAGCGCCTCTAACTGCTCAATAAATACCGAGGGTCGCTCTTTGTCCTGCATCAGCCAGACCTGATGTTTCGCTCGGGTGATCGCCACATACAGCAGTCGACGCTCTTCCGCATCGGCAAAATCCTCTGGTTTAGGCAGTAACACTTCCTCCATCACTGACTCACGCGCCGCTGCCGGGAAACCGTCTTTGCCTTCATGCAGTCCAACAATTATCACGTATTCCGCCTGCTGACCTTTGCTGGCATGAATGGTCATAAAATCGAGATTCAGTTTAGGCCAACGCGTCGCCGCCTTTTCCAGCACTTCAGGCCGTAAGTGATGATAACGGGCCAGAATCAGGATCCGATCGTCGTCCTCAGCGAAACCACTCAGCTTGTCGAGCAGTTTCTCAATCTGGTCTTCCGGGAGTATGACGACGTTCTTTTTATTGCCCCGAGTGAGGCTGTTAAGCGGTTTTTTTAGCTGATGAGGATTCTGCAATACGAAACGATTGGCAATCTCTCCGATTCTGTCATTAAAGCGATAAGTGGTATCCAGTGCGCACTGGGCGCCTTCACCAAAGTGATGGGCAAACGCGGTGGTCAGCTCAAGCTCGGCGCCGCTAAAGCGGTAAATCGCCTGCCAGTCATCCCCAACTGCAAACAATGCCGTCTGGCTGTTTTGCTTACGCAGTGCGGACAATAGCCGTGCACGCTGCGGCGAAATGTCCTGAAATTCATCGACCAGAATGTGCTTCCACGGACTGACGAAACGGCTCTTTTCGAGGATATTGATGGCCTGATGGATAAGCCCGGAGAAATCGACGGCGTCCTCTTCTTTTAGTTTGGCTTTCCACGCTTTCATTAACGGAGCCATCAGGCGAACTCTTTTTTGGAAAAGCTCTCGCACCTCGTCAGAGGCCTGCTCAACCATCTCGGCTTGGCTGCCGCCGTGCGAGCGCATTAGCCCCAGCCATCGTTCGAGGCGACTCCCCAGCCGTTCGGCCAAGGCCTTGTTTTTCCAATAGTCGCCCTCAGGCACGTCCCACTCGAGCTCGTCAGTTAACCACTGACGCCAGCCGCTGGCCTGCGCTTTTTTTTCTGCGCACTGCTGCTGCCAGGTTTTCACCAGCAGGCTTCTGCACGCTTTGCTGTCGGTTTCGAGCTTACTGATTTTGGGGACTTTCTTGCTGCCTTCCTGAATGATTTGCAGCGCCAGTGCGTGGAAGGTTTTGGCTTTAATACCGTCAATCTGAAGTCGTTCTTTGATGCGGTTGTTCATTTCGTCTGCCGCCTGTCGCCCAAACGCCAGCAGCAAAATTTGTTCGGGGAGCGCTTCCTGACGACGCAGCAGCCAACCAGCCCGGGCCACCAGCACAGACGTCTTGCCGCTGCCCGCCCCCGCGAGCACCAGCACCGCGTCCTCACCGTTCACCACGGCGCGACACTGACTGTCATTGAGCGGCGAGGTCTCGACGCTGTCAAAAAAGTCACGATTTTGGCTGATAACCTGCTCAGTCCACGCCAGATTGCGCTGAACCACGCTTTGAGCGCCCTGATTCAGCCAGCGCAGGCAGGTTTCATAATCGTCACGGCAGTTGTCGAATTCGACAAGCCTTTCCACCGGAACCGGTATCGCTTCAAAGGCACGCTTAATTTTTGTCTGCACCTCGGCGAGACGTGTACGTTTGAACCAACTGTCCTGCTGCTCGATGCGGGTAATATTTTCAACCTGCTGCTGTAAAACGCCCGCACTGACCTCACTCATCTCCTGACTCCAGCTCTCCCATACCTTCAGCAAATGATGGTAGAACCTCTGCGTTTCCTGCCATTCAGTGCCATGCAGTCGGACCACCTTCTGCTCGGGAAGCTCGAACTCAAGCTCGCCCCAGACGATGCCGCGCTTGCAGCGGATGTTAATCAGCTGATTAAACGGAATCAGATAATGATGCTTATCGCCGCTGACCTCGACCCCCGCGTTCAGAAGCCGCACCCGATTGTAAGGGTGCTGTGCCAGATGCTTGCCAAATGATGTCGATTTCAGTTCCATGTTAATGCGCCATGTTTTTTAATTTTATGAGCGATACCCAAAGGGAGTTTACCTGCGATAGGCAGTGGCGCTCCAGCGCCAAAAACAGAGTAGAATACATAAGAGTAGGAATAAACGTAACGCAATGGCGTTGGAAAGCTTAAATCAAAGACGGGACTTTTTATGCGTACTGTACTGAACATTCTCAATTTCGTGTTGGGTGGTTTCTTCACCACTCTCGCCTGGCTGTTTGCCACTCTGGTCAGCATTGTGCTGATTTTTACGCTGCCCCTGACCCGCTCCTGCTGGGAAATCACCCGCCTTTCATTTTTGCCTTTTGGTAATGAAGCGGTACACGTTGATGAATTATATCCTGAAAAACGCAATGTGCTGCTTTCTGGCAGCGGTACCTTGCTCAATATCTTCTGGCTGATTTTCTTCGGCTGGTGGCTGTGTCTGTCTCACATCATCGCCGGCATCGCCCAGTGCATCAGCATCATCGGTATCCCGGTCGGCATCGCCAACTTCAAGATTGCCGCTATAGCCCTGTGGCCAGTGGGCAGACGCGTGGTGTCTGTTGAGATGGCGAAACAGGCCAGAGAGGCAAGCGCCGCGCGTTTAAGAAATAACGGACGTATCCGCTGAACCTATAATTTACCTTCTTGCTGGAGTACTCCGTGCTTTCAATTGCGCCAGGTTTGAGACGCTATGCTTACAACAGTAATTTGCTGTACAGCATTCGTATTTTTATCGCACTTGCGGGGACCGTTGCCGGTCCCTGGCTACTTTCTCAACCTAAACTGACCATTCCGCTCACGCTCGGCGTCGTAGCGGCCGGATTAAGCGATCTGGATGACAGGCTAGCGGGTCGCCTTCGTAACCTGCTGATCACACTTGTCTCTTTCTTTGTCGCCTCGGTGTCGGTAGTACTGCTTTTTCCTCATCCGTGGCTGTTCGCCGTGGGTCTGGCGGTGTCTACCTGTGGCTTTATTCTGTTGGGTGCGTTAGGACAACGTTATGCCACCATCGCCTTTGGCGCGCTGCTGATTGCCATCTATACCATGCTCGGCATTAATAACGTTTATCAGGTCTGGTATGAGCAATCTGCGCTGCTGTTGACGGGTACCGTATGGTATTACCTGCTCACGCTGACTGGACACGTGCTTTTGCCGATTCGCCCACTACAGGATAATATTTCACGCTGCTATCAGAAACTGGCGGTGTATCTGGATGCAAAATCCACCCTGTTTGACCCCGATCAAGAAGGTGATAACAGCAAACAGCTGGTCAATCTGGCGATGGCTAACGGCCAGTTAGTGACCACGCTGAATGAGACCAAAACCGCGTTGCAGAGCCGCTTAAAGGGTGACCGCGGTCAGAAGGGAACCCGCCGCACGCTGCAATATTATTTTGTGGCACAGGATATACACGAACGCGCCAGTTCGATTCACGTCAACTATCAGCGGCTTTCCGAACAGTTTCACCACACGGATATTTTATTCCGTCTGCAAAGACTCATGAGTATGCAGTCGGTAGCCTGTCAGCAGCTTTCACAGTGCATTCTTTATCGCCAAAAATATCAGCACAATCCACTGTTCGAGCGCGCCTTTGTTCGACTGGGTGAGGCCATCGAGCGTCAGATGGCGCTCAGCCCGGACAGTCGTCTTATCAAGGCATTACGTCACCTGATTAAAAACCTCCGCGCCATAGATGCCCAATTGTCTAACATCGAGTCAGAGCAGGCGCTGTCGGAAGCGGCGACCGCCGGACCTAAAACCTTTGCCGATGACAAACTCACCGGATTTCAGGATATCTGGCTGCGTATTTCGCGCCATCTGACGCCAAAGTCTGCGCTATTTCGCCACGCGGTGCGTATGTCTGCGGTGCTGCTTTTTGGCTATGCGTTTATTCAGATAAGCGGACTGAGCCACGGCTACTGGATCCTGCTGACCAGCCTGTTCGTCTGCCAGCCAAACTATAGCGCCACGCGAAGAAGATTGGCGCTGCGCGTTGTTGGCACATTAGCGGGCGTCGCGTTAGGCATGCCGATTCTGTATTTCATTCCTTCTCTCGAAGGACAAATGATTTTAATCGTCATCTGCGGGATGCTGTTTTTCACCTTTCGCAGCGTGCAATACGCACATGCCACGATGTTTATCACGCTGTTGGCGCTGCTGCTGTTTAATCTGATGGGACAAGGGTTCGAGGTTGCCATACCCCGAATCATCGACACGCTAATAGGTTGTCTGATTGCCTGGTTCGCCGTCAGCTTTATCTGGCCCGACTGGCGTTTTCGCCAGCTACCGACGGTGGTTAACAAGACCTTTTATGCTAACTGTCGCTATCTGGATGCCATTTTGGTTCAGTATCATCAGGGCAAAGACAACGGTCTTGAATATCGTATTGCCAGAAGGGATGCACATAACTGTGACGCAGAATTGGCGTCGGTTGTCTCGAACATGACCTCCGAGAAAGATAACGACAGAGACACGCTTGACGCGGCTTTCCGCCTGCTGTGCCTGAATCACACCATGCTCAGCTATATATCCGCGCTGGGCGCACACCGCGAAAAGCTTGAAGACAGTGAAACCTTGACGCTGCTTGATGATGCAACGCGCTATGTCGATAGCGCACTGCATCATGAAGGGACAGATGACTCTCAGGTCAAAGAATTGCTTCATACGCTCTCCGAACGTATTCAAGCCAAAACGACGGCGTCGGACACCAAAGAGCAACTAGTTCTGCAACAAATTAGGCTACTGCTGGAACATATTCCTGAAATGACCAGCCTTAATAATAAAATTTCCCCAGCCGGGAAAGGGCTTAACGTTTAAGCGCTCAAGCCGCTAAAACAAGGCCAGCGGAGAACCTGTGTTTTCCGCTGGCCCGACGCTAGGCCCTTATCCCCTGCTCTTCCTGAGTAAAGATATTAAACCAGTCGGTCAATCTGGCGCGCGACGGGACGGGCAACACCGACATGTGATACCCCAGAATCGCCCCTTCGAGGGCAAATAGCGTAAGGATGCCCGGCACCTTTTTCACTGAGCAGAGTTTAACGTAGGTTTTAATGGCCCCCTGCATTCGAAGTTCGGCGGAATTTTTAACGCCAATCTGCCACAGCATTCGCTCCATCGATAAATTGATATTCGGCAAATCCTTTAGCCTCCTCGGATCGTTCTTCTTCGCTGCCTTTTCAATTTGCATCCCCCGAATAGCATCATTCGCCAGCTTAATCAGCCGCTCAGGCTGCTGCCAAAGTGACTCACCCACCTGAAAATAGCGCAACAGGATCTCGATACCTCGTTTGTGATAAACAAACTGCCGCATAGCCATCTGCCTCATTATTTCTTCGTTTTCATTGGTGGCGCGCAGATACAGCTCTCCGTCCGCCACCAGCGCAAACATCGCATCACCGTACGACAGGCTGTACCCCCCGAATTGAGGCCGAGAATGAATCACACCCAAAGGTGATAACAAAGCTATGGATTGAGCAATCTTTTTTTTAGTTTCATTTAACATATTGATTTCCTTATCGCTTAATTCAAACGAAGTGAGATTTGATACTACATGAACCCTTTAAGCAAAATACTCAAACCCTCTTACGCAGCCAAATCTAAACTCTCTTTCTCGACGATTAACTTCAAGAGTTGCGAGATATCTTGGAAAAATTAGGTTGATCTCTCGCCATATGCACAGTACTGTATATCCGTACAGTAACTAACTGGTGGAACAACACTATGCGAACTCATCATCGTCATCATTCTCATTTCAGTCAGCATCCTTTATCGGCAAACGCGACGCCAATATGCCAAAATTCAACGGCTAACAGTGGCTTACTGAGCGAGTTCGTCTATAGTGAAAATCAGCCAGCTTTGACGCAATTGCTCTTACCGCTGCTCCACCATCTCGGTGCACAGTCTCGCTGGCTGCTTTGGCTTACTCCAACCCAAAAACTGAGCCGTCGCTGGTTGGCCCAATCGGGTTTACCCGTGGACAAGATAGTTCAGGTGAGTCAGCTTGAAGGTATTGCATCCGTCGATGCCATGGAGCGCGCTTTATTGACAGGTAACTACAGTGTAGTACTCGGTTGGCTGCCAGAATTAAGTGACTCAGATCGCAAAAGATTACAAGTCGCTGCAGAAACCGGAGGATCTTATGGCTTCATCATGAAGCCCCTGGAAGATCGATTTTCAGGTGCCGGACAACCTCCAGCAGTAAAAATTCATTCCTCCGTGTACCATTAATTCAATTTAGGAGTAATCTGACAAAAATAATCCGTTTATTAGTGATTCGTGCTGATTATCGCGCCGGAGCCAGTAAAAACGGGTGTTTTTGAGGTTTAAAAACACATAGTTTCGTCAACATTTTGTCTATGATGTTAAGAAATGTGTACATTTTCCCGTTTTTTTCCTGAGCGTAATCACATCAAGCTTGTAACTTTCTCGCCACGTTGTAGACTTTAGTTCGCCAAGGTTGCTCTTATAATGCCTACGAAAAGTGGCAAGTACCTAAGTGAAGCAATAACTTGGACGAAGGAATTTAACCAAGGGCTTAAAGCTTAAAGCTCAATTGCCTATTTGGATGATAACGAGGCGCAAAAATGAAAAAGACAGCTATCGCATTAGCAGTGGCACTGGCAGGTTTCGCTACCGTAGCGCAAGCCGCACCGCAAGATAACACCTGGTACACCGGTGGTAAATTGGGCTGGTCCCAGTATCACGATACTGGTTTCGCTAATGCTTACAATGGTATTGGCAACGGTCCAACTCACGACAGCCAACTGGGTGCCGGTGCGTTTGTAGGTTACCAAGCGAACCCATACCTGGGCTTCGAACTGGGATATGACTGGCTTGGCCGTATGGCTTACAAAGGCAGCGTAAACAACGGCGCATTCAAAGCACAAGGCGTTCAGCTGACTGCTAAACTGAGCTACCCACTGACTGACGATCTGGATATCTACACTCGTCTGGGTGGTATGGTTTGGCGTGCAGACGCTAAAGGTAACTTTGGCAACGGCAACCGCGTAAGCGACAACGACACCGGTGTTTCTCCACTGGCTGCAGTTGGTTTCGAATACGCACTGACCAAAAACTGGGCAACCCGTCTGGATTACCAGTGGGTTAACAACATCGGTGATGCTGCTACCGTGGGTGCACGTCCTGATAACGCAACTCTGTCTGTCGGTGTTTCTTACCGTTTCGGCCAGGGTGAAGCGCCAGCTCCAGTTGTTGCTCCAGCACCAGCTCCAGCTCCAGTTGTTCAGACTCACAAGTTCACTCTGAAGTCTGACGTTCTGTTCACCTTCGGCAAATCTACTCTGAAACCAGAAGGCCGTCAGGCACTGGATCAGCTGTACACCCAGCTGAGCTCACTGGATCCGAAAGACGGTTCAGTCGTGGTTCTGGGTTACACCGACCCAGTAGGTTCAGAAGCATCTAACCAGAAACTGTCTGAGCAACGCGCTCAATCAGTAGTGGATTACCTGGTATCTAAAGGTATCCCTTCTAACAAGATCTCTGCACAGGGTCGCGGTGAAGCAGATCAGCTGACCGGTAGCTTCGGTTACAAATCTGGTCGTGCTACTAAAGCTCAGATCGCAGCCTTCGCACCTAACCGTCGCGTAGAAATCGAAGTTAAAGGTATCAAAGACGTTGTTACTCAGCCACAGGCTTAAGTAATAGCGCTATCTTCTGATAGACCTGACTTTAAAAACCCCGCATTGCGGGGTTTTTTTTATGGCGTAAAAAGAGATAAAACAGCAGGCGGGGTGTAACCAGACGCATAAAGGGATCGCGTTAGCTTTCTTTGTTGTCGAGGATCTGCAAAAGATCCTGCTTGAGCGAAGACATTTGATTGGCGTACTTTTCTTTGCGTTCCGCATCTTCGAGCAGCTGAATGATGGTGTCCGACAGGGTAACGCCACGCCGCTGGGCCAAGGCAGCCAGTCTCTGCCAGACCAGAAACTCGAGATCGATAGACTTTTTACGCGTGTGCTGATGCTCCGAATTGAAATGACGCTTACGACGCGCACGAATAGTCTGCTTCAGACGATTATCCAGCGCTTTACTCATGTGGTTATCTATCCACTCGAGCACTTTGATCGGTTCGTTTTCTAATCGGAGAAGCTGCTCCACAGCATCCTGCGCCGCACTGTTCTCGATGTGGCGGGTGATCCTTTCACCTTCGCGGTGTTTTTTTACCAGATACTTCCATTTCCAACCGCTCTCAAGGTTTTCCAGTTGCTGATATTTCATCGCAGGCTCTTCTGTGACCATCTAACGTTGATAAGCATAGCAGCATTATGTCACTTTTTTCCCTAAATATGTCACGACATTACCAGAGGTAAGTGGTTAAATTTCACCCATAAACTGCATAATGTCACATCTGCATGGGCTAACCGTGACTCTCGTGGTATGCAGCACGGCTTATTCTTGTATAATCGCCCTTTCCCTTTTGAAGACTACAGCTAACACATTGACCAATAACCGACTTGATTGGCAGCTCTTACTGCCGGACTCTACGCCATACCAGACAATTTTTGCTACAGCGGATCAGTTGGCCCCGGTCGATTTTTCCCTTATTCAGCCTCGTCTTGAGAATGGACTTTCCCTTTTCTGCTTCCCTAATTCGCGCACGCGTTTTATGACGGTCAAAGGCCAGGAAAGTCGCGATTATCTCTCGCGTCTGGCCTCTGTCGTTAACGACCTGCTGCCAGAAGCTGAAGAAATTGTCGGCAGCCAGTACCAGATTGACGGACGTCACGTTCAGGTACTGCCCGCACAGGACCCAACGGCCCCTTTCAGCGGAACGTCGAGCTGTCTTTATCAGGAATGGATTGAACCCGAGCAACTCTTTGGCTGTGTCCGCATCTATAAGGACCAGATTGAGCTTCAGCCCGGTTTAATTCATCAGGTTAATGGCGGCGTACTGATCCTGTCTATCCGCTCGCTGCTGGCCCAGCCGTTGCTGTGGCTGCGCCTTAAGCAGATGATCACCCAGGAAAGCTACCATTGGGTTTCTCCCGATGAAACGCGCCCGCTGCCGGTAAATATTCCGCCGATGCCGTTAGACGTTAAGCTTATCCTGGTTGGCGATCGCGTCTCTCTGGGCGAGCTGAATGATATGGAGCCGGAGCTGCTGGAGTCGGCGTTCTACGGTGAGTTTGAAGCTGACCTGCCTCTGGCCGACAATGACGACATGGAAAAATGGTGTGCCTATGTCAATACGTTGGCCGACGAACTCGAGATCCCGCGCCTTGCCGCCGACGCATGGCCTGAGTTGTTCAAGGCTGCGGTGCGCTTTAGTGGCGATCAGGGCTGCTTGCCCCTTTGCCCAACCTGGCTCTCGGCTCAACTGAGCGAGGCCGAGCTTTATAATGACGATCCTGAGCTCACCGCCAAATCTTTCGACGCGGCGATTTCGACCCGCGCATGGCGTGAAAGCTATCTTCAGGAGCGTATGCAGGATGAAATCGAGCTGGGTCAGATTCTGATCGAGACCGATGGAGAAGTGATTGGTCAAATTAACGGCCTGTCGGTGCTGGAATATCCGGGGCATCCGCGCGCCTTCGGTGAACCTTCACGTATTAGCTGCGTTGTGCATACCGGTGATGGAGAATTCACCGACGTAGAACGTAAGGCAGAGCTTGGCGGCAATCTTCATGCTAAAGGCATGATGATTATGCAGGCCTTCCTGATTGCCGAACTGGAGCTCGATCAGCCGCTCCCCTTCTCTGCCTCGATTGTGTTCGAGCAGAGCTATGGTGAGGTTGATGGCGACAGTGCCTCGCTGGCCGAACTGTGTGCGCTGATCAGTGCGTTGGCGATGCAGCCTATCAATCAGCAAATCGCGGTGACGGGTTCGGTTGACCAATTCGGCAACGTACAGCCTATCGGCGGGGCCAATGAAAAAATCGAAGGATTCTTCGAGGTTTGCCAACGTCGTGGATTGACCGGCAAGCAAGGCGTGATTATTCCTACGGCTAACGTACGCAATCTCTGCCTGCACCCGCAGGTTATTGAAGCGGTTCGAGATGGCAAGTTCCACCTGTGGGCGGTTGAGAATGCGGCCGATGCGCTGCCTATCCTGACCGGTTTACTCTTTACGAATCAAGAGGAAAACGAGGAAAGTCCGACGCTGTTGGGACTTATTCAGGAGAGGATTGCTCAGGCAACCTTATCCGAGCGCCCTCGTTATCCGTGGCCACTGCGCTGGTTAAATTGGTTTTCGCACAGCTGATCGGACTTGTTCGGCTTACAGCTGTTAGCTAAGATGCGTGCTTCAACAAAATAAGGCTTACATACAACATGGTAGATAAACGCGAATCCTATACGAAAGAAGACCTCGTAGCCTCTGGCAAAAGCGAACTTTTCGGAGCAGGTGGACCACCATTGCCGTCGGGCAATATGCTGATGATGGACCGCATCGTCAAAATGACCGAAGACGGCGGTAGCCACAATAAGGGTTATGTTGAAGCCGAATTAGATATCAATCCCGATCTGTGGTTCTTCGGATGCCACTTCATCGGCGATCCGGTGATGCCTGGTTGTCTGGGTCTGGACGCGATGTGGCAGTTGGTCGGTTTCTATCTCGGCTGGCTGGGTGGCGAAGGCAAAGGCCGCGCACTGGGCGTTGGCGAAGTGAAATTCACCGGTCAGGTGCTGCCAACGGCTAAGAAAGTGACTTATCGTCTGAACTTCAAACGCGTGATCAATCGTAAACTGATCATGGGTGTGGCAGACGGTGAAGTGTTGGTTGACGGCGAAGTTATCTATACCGCCACTGACCTGAAAGTGGGTCTGTTCAAAGACACCGCCGCTTTCTAAAAAATAAAGCGTTACCCAGGTAATTTTGGATTTAGGCAACATGGCGAAAGAGTGAATTTCAGGAGCTTACACAAACAAAAGTAGGTGACTGGGGGGCATCAGAGACGCCAACGCAGCAGAAATTCTAGATATGAAGGGTAAAAAACCTCCGCAGTTTGCTGTCAAATTGCGGAGGTTATCCTTTTACTGTCAGGGGTAGACTTACGCGTTAACTGCCCTAACCTCCATGGCCTCTCGCCAACCTCCAAGCCAGTGTGACCGCGCATCTAGCGATTGGTAAGGACAAATTTCTTTCGAACGTCCTACAATACCTGCTTGGTATCCACGTGATTGTGCCCGTTCCAGGCGATCGCGTTTTTGTCTCTTCATGCCTCGTGTCCCTCATTATTCAGGTCAAGTGGAAAGAAAACAGTGTCCGCTTAACTGCGTCCACACCTAACAAATAGCCCCGATTCTCCCGTAGGTCAATGCGCAAAATTCACGCCACTGTCACAATATTGCGCTATCTTTATTGATTGCGCGCAAGCTAATCGCGCAGCTAAAGCCTCAGGCACCTGATCGCCAATAAAAAAATCCCGCCCCCTGAATGACCAGGAAGCGGGATTTTTTATCGAACTAATAAAAAGAATTTATCTTATTTGCAGGGCGATGCTGTTGGCTTCTTGTTCCCAACCCGTCGCCAAAGTCCTGACCAGCGCATCATAACCATCCTGATTCTGCTTCAGCTCGATATTGAAGTTATGCTGGCTGACCTGCCCATCACGCGTAAGCGTCCATGTGCCGCTGATGACGGCCGTGCCGTCATAGCGCCCATGGAACCCTGTTACGTTCACAGAAAGCTGCTCCTGATTGCCATCACTGGCCTGTTGGCCTGATACAACCCAGCCCGGCAGATTGCGGCCGAGGTAGGTTTGCAGAGTCTGCTGCAGCTGTTGGTCAAGCGGACTGGCCCACAGGTTATTGGCCGCCATCACGTACTGCACGTCGTTAGTCTGGTAAACCAGACCCGAGGTACCGAGGAAGTCGGCCACGCTAACCTGAGAAATCCACAGCTTCGGTTTTTGTGCGGCAGGCGTTAGCCCACCGCCTGCACTCACCACCGCTACCGGTGCCGAACTGTTGACAGTCGGCAGTTGGTAATAGGTTTTTTTACCGTCGCTGCTACAGGCAGCCAGGAACAACGCTAAGACGACAGGTATCCATTTCATCATTTATTTGGCCTTCTTCGGCTGAGGATCATCTTGCCCTGGGGCGGCGAATACCAGCGCATTACTCTTATGATTCAGAGTCCTGAGCACTGGCTGCAGTTCACGCAGCGTTTCATCCAGACGCTGCATATCATCGACCATCTTGTTGTAGGCCGGTGAACCAGGCTGGAAGCCCTGCATGCTGCGATTAAGCTGCAACAGCGTTTTCTGCATATCCTGCGGCAGATTCTTCATCTCTTTGCTCGAGACAATGGCGTTGAGCGAGTCGATGGTTTTCTGCGTCGATTGCAGCGTTTTCTGACTCTGCGCCAGCGTCTTGGTCGCTTCCGTAATCATTGGATTCAACGGCAAGGCGTTGATCTTATCCAGGGTTGCCATCAGTTTCTGCTGGATCTGTGCCAGACCCCCACTCACCGTCGGCAACAGCGCCTGACCATCAATAGACTTCGGTCCGGTCCAAGGCTTGGCGTTAGGGTAGAAGTCCAGATCGACGTACAGCGAACCGGTCAGCAGGTTGGCAGATTTCAACGATGCGCGCAGACCATGCTTGAGCGCCGCCTGAAGCTGTTCATCCATATTGAAGTTTTTACCCAGCAGTTTGTTGAAACGCTCAGGCTCGATGCGAATCAAGACCGGAATGCTGTAACCGCTGTCGATCTGGCTCGCCATACCAAACTTCTCATAAGGCACCTGGCCGACCGTACCCAAACGAATACCGCGGAACTCAACCGACGCGCCCGGCTGCAGACCACGCACCGAATCGCTGAAGAACAGCACATAGTCGGTATGGTTGGTATACAGAGAGTCCTGAATGCTGCGCTGGTCGTTGAACAGGGCATAGGACGCGCTGTTGTCGGCTTTGTTACCGGCTTCCCAACCGTCTGGCACGTCGAAGCTGACGCCACCGCTAAACAGCGTGGTGAGCGAGCCCATTTCGACGCGAATGCCGGCAGAAGACATATCAAAGTTCACCCCGCTCTCTTTCCAGAAACGCACGTTGGTGGTCACCAGGCCATCATATGGCGCACGGATAAACAGCTGATAGCGAATCTTACGCGACTGCGGGTCGAAGTGGCTGGTTTCCACCGTCCCCACCTGGAAGCCGCGGAACAGCACCGGATCGCCTGGATTTAGCTGACCGGCACGGTCACTGGTCAGAATAACGCGAATACCCTGGGCGTCCGGAGAAGCCAACGGCGGTGCGTCAAGTAACTTGTATTGCTCTTTCTCTTCGCCTTTAGATCCCGGCTGAAGCTGGATATAGGCGCCAGACAGCAGCGTGCCGAGCCCTGAAATCCCTTCACGCCCAATCTGCGGTTTCACGACCCAAAACACCGAGTCGTTCTTGAGCATTTTTTCCATGCCAGAATCGAGTCGTGCCTTGATAATGACCTGCTGTAGGTCAGCGCTCAGACTGACCGTTTCGACCTGCCCCACGTTAACGTTACGGCTTTTTATGCTCGTTTTACCGGCTTCAATGCCTTCCGCCGACGAGGTAATCAGTGTCACCTCCGGTCCCTGATGACTAAAGTGATAAAACAGGATCCAGCCGCCGATGAGGGCGGTCAGGATCGGGATTATCCACACTGGAGACCAGCGCTTGATACTCCCGACTTCGGCTTCACCCGAGGTGTTTTCATCCCGGGTGTGTTTATTTTCCGCCATCGCGTTGCTCCTTATTATCAAAGGTTCCTGAGCGATCCCAAATCAAACGGGGATCGAAAGTGGTTGCGGCGAACATCGTGAGGATCACGACCAATGCAAACAGCAAGGCGCCGATATCTGGATAAATACTCATTAACTGCCCCATTCTGACCAGCGCCGAGAGCACCGCGATAACGAAAACGTCAATCATCGACCAACGACCCACCAGCTCCACCACCTCATAGATGACGTGCTGCCTCTCGCGGTCGACCCGTTTGCGGCTTTGTGCGTCCCAGCACAGCCAGGCGATCGCCAACATTTTCAGCGACGGCACCATGATACTGGCGATAAAAATCACCATCGCTATCGGATAAGAGCCCTCTCCCCAAAGGAACACCACGCCCGCCATAATGGTCGAGGTCATCTTGGTTCCCAGTGACTGGGTAATCATGATAGGCATCAAGTTGGCCGGGATATACAGCATCAGCGACGTCACCAGCAGCGCCATGGTCCACTGTAGGCTGTAGCGCTTACGCGCATGTCCCTTGCTGGTACAACGCGGACACACTGACTGCTTTGCCGGCAGTATCGCCATGCAGCATTCGCAGGAGCGCAGCCCCTGCGAGAGGCCGCTTTGCCCAACGTGTAAAGGCTGAGCAATCGTCGGTGTCGGTGCCGCCTGATTCCACAGCCAGTAACGGTCTGTGCACTGGAATGCGCGTACCTGAAGTAAACAGAACAAAACGTAGGGAATAAAGCTGGTGCCGATCCCCACTTCACCGTAGGCGATAAGCTTAACAAAGCTCACTAATACGCCGGCGAGGAAAATCTCGACCATACACCAGGGTTTAAGGTGGAACAGGATCCAAGCGATACGAATCTTCCACGCCCTGGGTAGCGGCGCTCTTCCGCAGAGGATAACGATTGCCAGCATACAAAATGCCGGAATAAGCTGGACCACAATCATAAACAGCGACGCCATACTGGCGTAGTCATCTGCCACCAGCACCTGCGGAATTTGAATCAGGGTTATCTGGCTGGTCAGCCCTTTGACGTTCATGTTCACGAACGAGAACATATTCGCCAGCACCAGCATGAAGAGTGCACAAAGCGCGTAGCCAAGCGGCCGTTTACGCGGCTCTTTCCAGCGCGTGGTCAGCGTAGATTTACAACGAGGACAGCTGGCCTTTTGGCCATATTGCAGTGCGGGCAGCGTCACCAATAAATCACAGTCGGGACACAGTATGTGCGGGTCATGAGAGTGTGAACACACATTCAACTCCTCAATGGCGAAACACGGGGAAAACCGAAAACCTTACCGCCTTCCCTTCACTGGGAAAGCGGTAAAGCCAAGACGCAACCTTAGCCGTTTTTCTGGGCTTCAAGCGCTTCCCAACGCTCAAACGCCTGCTCTAATTCGAGCTCGGCACTGGCAAGGGCATTCAATACTTGCTGGGTTTCATCGTGAGGGCGCGTAAAGAAGTCGGCGTCACTCATCTGCTTGCCGAGTTCTTCGATACGTGTTTCCAACTCACTGATTTTCTGAGGTAACTGTTCCAGCTCACGCTGTTGATTGTAGCTCAGTTTATTCGCAGTACGTTTTACCGGCTCAGCTTTTACCGCCGCCGCCGCTTTAGTCTCTACCGGTGCAGACTGACGCAGCACGCGCTGGGATTTACGCTGATGGTGCGCATCGTGATAACCGCCGACGTAGCTGTTAATCACGCCGTCGCCTTCGTAGATCCAGCATTCGGTCGCGGAGTTGTCGACGAATTCACGGTCGTGGCTGACCAGCATAACGGTACCCTGGTAGCTGTCGATCAGCTCTTCCAGCAGTTCCAGCGTTTCTACGTCAAGGTCATTGGTTGGTTCATCGAGAATCAACAGGTTGCTTGGGCGCAGGAAAAGTTTAGCCAGCAGGAGACGGTTACGCTCACCGCCGGACAGCGCCTTGACCGGGGTCATTGCGCGTTTTGGGTGGAACAGGAAGTCCTGCAGATAGCCCAGCACGTGACGTGAACGGCCGTTGACCATCACCTCTTGCTTGCCTTCTGCCAGGTTGTCCATCACGGTGCGTTCTGGGTCGAGCTCGGCACGGTGCTGGTCGAAGTAGGCAACTTCCAGCTTGGTACCGCAGTGAACGCGGCCGCTGTCGGCTTCGAGCTGACCTAACATCAGCTTGAGTAGCGTCGTTTTACCACAGCCGTTCGGGCCTACCAGCGCAATCTTGTCGCCACGCATAACCTGGGCGGTGAAATGGCTAACCAGCTGTTTACCAGACACATTGTAGCTGACGTCTTCCATTTCGAAGACAATCTTGCCTGAACGAACCGCTTCTTCCACCTGCATTTTGGCGGTGCCCATCACTTCGCGGCGCTCGGAGCGCTCGCGACGCAAGGCTTTCAGTGCACGCACGCGGCCTTCGTTACGGGTACGACGTGCCTTGATGCCCTGGCGGATCCACACTTCTTCCTGCGCCAGCTTCTTGTCAAATTCGGCATTTTGCAGCTCTTCCACGCGCAGCGCTTCTTCTTTGCTGGTCAGATACAGCTCATAGTTGCCCGGATAGGACACCAGCTTGCCGCGGTCGAGGTCGACAATACGCGTCGCCATGTTGCGGATGAAGGAACGGTCGTGGGAGATAAAGATAATGCTGCCCTGGAACTCTTTCAGGAACTCTTCCAGCCACGCGATACTTTCGATATCCAGGTGGTTAGTCGGTTCGTCAAGCAGCAGAACCTGCGGTGAGCTGACCAGCGCACGGCCCAGCGCCGCTTTACGCAGCCAGCCGCCGGACAGTGCAGAAAGCTCGGTATCACCGTCAAGACCCAGCTGCAGCAGAACTTCCGAAATACGGCTGTCGAGCTGCCACAGGCCCTGGTGATCGAGGATCTCCATAATCTGCGCCAGCTTGTTCATGTTCTTCTCACTCGGGTCGCTTTCGACCAGATGTGAAATCGCGTGGTAGGCTTTGAGATGCTCGGCCTGCTCGGCAACGCCTTCGGAGACGAAGTCAAATACCGTGCCGCCGATGTTGCGCGGAGGATCCTGCTGCAAACGCGCAACAATCAGGTCCTGCTCATACACAATGCGTCCGTCATCCAGCGGCACTTCGCGGTTGAGGATCTTCATCAGCGTTGATTTACCCGCGCCGTTACGCCCAACCAGACAGACGCGCTCGTTAGGTTCGATATGTAATTCAGTGTTGTCTAAAATGGGGGCATCGCTGAAGGACAGCCATGCACCTGACATGCTAATTAACGACATAGACTTTATTTTTCCTCGCCGGCATGAGTGAGCAGCCAGCAGTTGTGAATTTGGCGGTTACGGGCAAAATCCTGAGACAGCGTTTGGCCGGTTATCTCTTTTGCATTCAGACCCAGCTTGCTCAGACCCTCAAGATCCATCTGGAATCCGCGTTTGTTGTTAGAGAACATAATGGTGCCGTTGCGACGTAAAATGCGCTTGAGATCTTTCATCAGCGCCAAATGGTCGCGCTGCACGTCAAAACTTTCGGCCATACGTTTCGAGTTGGAGAACGTCGGAGGATCGATGAAGATCACGTCAAACTGTTCATCGGCGTTACTCATCCATGACAGGCAATCCGCCTGAATCAGACGATGCTGGCGACCCGTCAGGCCGTTGGCACGCAGGTTTTTCTCTGCCCACTCGAGATAGGTACGCGACATATCTACTGTGGTGGTGCTGCGCGCGCCGCCGAGACCGGCGTGTACGCTTGCGGTACCGGTGTAAGCAAACAGGTTAAGGAAGTCTTTTCCTTTACTCATTTCGCCCAGCATCTTGCGGGCAATACGGTGGTCCAGGAACAGGCCTGTATCGAGATAGTCGGTCAGGTTAACCCAGAATTTGGCCCCAAACTCTTCGACCATCAGGAACTCGCCCTTCTGCGCCAGCTTCTCGTACTGGCTGGTGCCTTTCTGGCGCTCGCGCGTTTTCAGCACCAACTGGTTGGATGAAATATCCAGCACCGACAGCGTGGCATTGATCACGTCAAACAGACGCTGACGCGCCTTTTGCGCATCAATCGTTTTCGGTGGCGCATATTCCTGTACCACAATTTTGCTGCCGTAGCGGTCAACCGCCACGTTGTATTCTGGCAAGTCGGCGTCATACAGACGGTAGCACTCAATGCCCTGCTGCTTCGCCCACTTTTCCAATTTCTTAACATTTTTACGCAGTCGGTTAGCGAAATCTTCGGCAATCTGCGCCCCTGCTGTGCCTTGAGGATTCTCTGCCAGCTGGTAGTTCTTCTGCACACATTCGAGCGGACCGTTCTTCGCCTTGAATTGACGATCGGCGCGCAGCTGCAGACAGCTCAACAGCTCCGGCGAGGCGCTAAACAGAGAAAGCTGCCAACCGCCGAACTGCGTCTTGGCGATGCGACCCAGCAGGTTATGCAGGGCAATCAGCGCCGGTTCGCTCTCGAGACGTTCGCCGTAAGGCGGGTTGCTGATGAGCGTACCTACCGGGCCTTCCGGCAGAGGATTTTTCAGCTTGCCGACTTCTGCCGCGTCAAAGCTAATGAGCTCGGCCACGCCTGCACGACGGGCGTTGGACCGCGCCATCTCGATGACACGACGGTCGATATCAGAACCGAAGAAGCGAGAAGGGGTTTCCTGAATCGCGCGGCGCGTACGCACCTGTGCTTCAGTGGTCAGTTCACGCCACAGCGCTTCATCAAATTTAGACCAGGCGGTAAAGCCCCAATGCTGACGATGCAGACCCGGCGCACGATCGCCCGCGATCATCGCCGCTTCGATAAGCAGCGTACCGGAACCACACATCGGATCGACCATCGGTGTCCCGACCTGCCAGCCGGAACGCATCACGATCGCGGCTGCCAGGTTCTCTTTCAACGGAGCCTGACCGGTCAGATCACGGTAGCCACGCTGATGCAGACCTTCGCCGCTGAGATCCAGCGCAACGCTTGCAGTATCACGCTGCAAGAAGACGTTGACACGAATATCAGGCTGCTGTTTTGCGACGTTTGGACGCTGGTCAATCTTGCGGGTGAAGCTGTCGACGATGGCATCTTTAACCTTCAACGCGCCGTACTGGCTGTTGCGGATCTCGTCATTCAGGCCGCTGAAGTGCACGGCGAAGGTTTTTTCTACGCCGAAGATAGACGGCCAGTCAATTGCCATCACGCCCAGATAAAGGTCGAGATCGCTATGAACTTTAAATTCATTTAATGGAAGAAGGATGCGTGATGCCAGTCGGCTCCAGAGCAGACTCTTGTACATCAGGCGATCGTCGCCCTCAAAATGCACTCCCCCCTGCACCACTTTGCAGGCCTGCGCACCCAGCGTTTCAAGTTCGCTTTTTAATAGTTCTTCCAATCCACGCGCCGTGCTGGCAAACAAAGAGTTCATATTGACGTAATCACCTAGAAGTTATTTCCTACAATTAAAAACAGCCCTACCCATCAATCAGGCAAGGAGTGCCCTGAGTTCCTGACGTGAAGATTCAAGTTCTGCGGACAAAAGAGCGCGCATTATAGCTAATACTGCAAGATTGTCATAAAGTCTCTGGTTACTATTCAAAAAGAGACCTATCCCGCATCATAAGCATCCTGTTAAAGGTCTGCTGATGGCGCGGCCTGGAGCCCAAAGTGATTACCCTGTCGAGATTATACGTTCACCCCGTCAAGTCCATGCGCGGTCTGCAACTGTCGCATGCTCAGGTTACAGCCAGTGGCTTGGCCTTCGATCGCCTCTTTATGCTAACCGACCCGCAGGGAAAGTTTATTACCGCCCGAAAAGACTCCCAACTGGTTCAGTTTACGCCCGCTTTGCTCCCCGATGGATTAATTTTAACCTCTCCCGATGGAAGCGAAAGCGTCTGTATAAAATTCAGCGACTTCAATCCACAGCCGCTGGAGACCGAGGTGTGGGGCAGCCATTTCACCGCCCTGACTGCGCCAAAAAATATCAACCAATGGCTGAGTGGCTATCTTAAACGCGAGGTTGAGATGCGCTGGGTCGGACCCGAGTTGACTCGTCGCGTTAAGAATCAGCCCCAGGTACCGCTCTCCTTCGCCGACGGCTTTCCTTATTTACTCATTAATGAAGCCTCGCTGCACGACCTAAAGCAACGCTGTCCGGCCAGCGTGAAGCTCGAACAGTTTCGCCCTAATCTGGTCGTTACCAGCGCTGAGGCCTATGCCGAAGACACCTGGAAAACCATTCGCGTCGGCAGCGTTATTTTTGATTTGGTAAAACCCTGTAGCCGCTGCGTGCTGATCACCATCAGCACCGAACGCGGCAGAAAGCATCCCGCCGGTGAACCACTTAAAACGCTGCAAGGTTATCGCACTTCTGAAACCGGCAGCATCGATTTCGGGCAGAACATGATTGCGCGAAACGAGGGCATTATTCGGGCCGGCGACAGTGTAGAAGTGCTGGCAACCCACCCTGCCCGTGTCTATCGCGCCGGCGACGTGCTGGAGAAGGTCTCTCTGTCGCAGACGGCCGCACAGGAGGTCGCCATTACTTATCAGGGCACCGCTTTCAAGGGGAACAATCAACAAGTCCTGTTGGAACAGCTTGAACAACAGGGATTTATCATCCCTTATTCGTGTCGTGCGGGAATCTGCGGGAGCTGCAAACTAAACGTGATCGAGGGCGAAGTGACGGCATTAACGTCCAGCGCCATCGGCAAACAGGGCAAGATCCTCTCGTGCAGCTGCGTTCCGGTGACGGATTTAATATTGGAATAAAAAGGCTATAAAAATAAAGAAACGTGGGGTTGAGAAATTACACAGCCCTGTCGTAAATATTTTCCGAAGCAATAGAAATTGGCATTAAGCGATCGTGCATCACTTTAATCGCATCGCCTAAAACCATGCCGCGACCGGCTACGGTCAGACGCTCCTGTGCCAGCAAGCACAGACTGGCGTTATCACCAGACTCTACCACCAGCAGCGTTGCCTGCTCGCCGGACTCCGTCACGCTGACGCTGGCAAGCTGGCCATTATCGGGCTGGAAAGGACGATGCTGCTGAGTAAAATGCCAGCTCTTTGGCATCAGCGGTTTCAGGAAACGATAAGCGACCAAAGCATTAAGTACTAATTCGGCACGATGTTCAGCAGCCAATTTAATTTTCTTGCACTGCTCTTCGAAGTCGAAATAGAGCGCCGCATCATCAACGCAAAAAGTGGTTTCGGCAAACGCGTCGGGGGTCAGCATTTTAGCAGGAAAACGAGAACGGAAAATCATGCCATTGGCTAGGTCCAACATCAGTCGGTCATGTTCAGCGTCAAAATACCAACGCCAATTATCATCAGGTTTGATTTTCATTTCGTTATCCTATTGTCCATTGCCCAACGTTAACATTATTCTCGGTAACCTCTATATAGGACAAATCGCAGGTTAGCCTTGCCGCAAGAGAGATAATGACTGGGGTAGTACATTAAATGCTCAGTTAAGAAAATATAAACGAGGCCGGGGCAGAAATAAAGCCCCGACCAAGCTTTGTTTGCAAAATTAGTGTGAGCAGTAACTATATATGCATCAGAATATTTTTAATCAGCTGCGGGCCGTGATAGATAAACCCGGAATAGATTTGAATTAACGATGCACCCGCCGCCATTTTTTCACGCGCGGAGGTTAATGAATCAATGCCGCCGACGCCGATAATTGGCATCGCGCCTTTAAGTTCTGCGGACAGCATGCGGATAATCTGGGTGCTTTGCATTTGCACCGGACGGCCGCTCAATCCGCCCGCCTCGTCGCCATAATTCAGACCAGCAACCAAATTACGCTCCAGTGTGGTATTGGTCGCAATAACGCCATCCATATTATGACGGACCAGACTGTCGGCTATTTGGATCAACTCTTCTTGAGAAAGATCTGGTGCGATCTTCACCGCCACCGGCACATATTTCTGATGACGCTGCTGAAGTTCGAGCTGCTTATTCTTGATGGAACCGAGCAGATCGTCAAGCGCTTCACCATATTGCAGGGTACGCAGTCCCGGAGTGTTCGGCGAAGAGATATTAATAGCGATATAACCGGCATAAGGATAAACCTTCTCCATGCAGATTAAATAATCGTCTTTGCCGTTCTCGACCGGGGTGTCTTTATTCTTGCCGATATTAATACCGAGCACGCCACCGAAGTGTGATTTCTTGACGTTATTGACTAAATTATCGACGCCGTGGTTGTTAAACCCCATGCGGTTAATTATGCCTTCGGCCTCAACCACGCGGAACATTCTCGGCTTGGGATTACCGTCCTGCGCACGCGGCGTTACGGTACCCACTTCAACGAATCCAAACCCCATCGCACCAAAGGCGTCGATACATTCCCCGTTTTTATCCAGACCTGCGGCCAGACCCAGCGGGTTCTTGAAGTTCAGTCCCATGCAGGTAACCGGCTTGCTCGGCACCGATTGGCGAATCAGAAACTCGAACGGCGAACCGGAGAGGCGGCTGAGTTGGCGAAACGTTAATTCATGCGCGCGCTCTGGATCGAGCTGGAAAAGTGCTTTCCTAACGAAGGGATAATACATGGATTCTCCTGAGGTCCCGGTGGCTAATGGCTGGTGGCCAGTCGGGGCGGTATTATCGGCTAAGCCATCACTAATTGGAATTGATTCCCGTCAAAAATCGGTAATCCAGGCAAACGTTTTCTTTTTGTTTTCTTCTTTAATACATCCACGTCACAGCAAATGCGCAAAGATTGGCTGATTTTCGGCTCATATCCACTTTTGGTCTAAGAATTCCCGGAATTTAGATTTCCTGTCATAAGCTATCGCCTGTTAATTTAATCCAAATTCTGAACAAATTTGTTGGTTATATAACTTACAGTTATAAGGGAGCACAATGAAAGTCATATCACTCGCAGGTAGCCCACGTCAGCCGTCACGTTCATCTGCCCTGCTTGCTCTCAGCGAACAGTGGCTCAGCGCCCGAGGCGTAGAAGTTGTGTCATACAGTCTGCAAGATTTCGCCGCCGAAGATTTGCTGTTTGCCAACTTTTCCAGCCCACAGTTAAAAGAACTGGTTGCTCAGTTGGAAACCGCCGATGGTCTGCTGATTGCTACCCCGGTGTATAAGGCTTCATTTTCCGGTGCACTGAAGACGCTGCTTGATCTGCTGCCCGAACGCGCACTCGAGCACAAGGTCGTGCTGCCACTGGCCACCGCCGGTTCAACGGGCCACATGCTGGCGATCGATTACGCACTCAAGCCGGTATTAAGCGCGCTGAAAGCGCAGGAAGTGCTACAGGGCGTATTTGCCCACGACAAGCTGGTCGGCCAATACCAGAGTTTCCCGGCAGAACTGGAAGAAGAATTACAGGCGCGTCTGGATGATTCGTTGGAAACGTTTCTTGCGGCATTAGGCCATCGCCATTCGCTGGCTATCGCTCGCGCAAAACGTCAACACGCTCACGCTTAATTGGAAAAAATTTTAATGAATATTTTAGGTTCTCGTTTGCCTTCACTGTTGTCTTTGCAACCCAAGAAATGGCTGCCGCTGTTGGCTTTGACCCTCGGCCTGTCGAGCGTCGTTTCCGTTCAGGCAGAAGAAAAAGATCCGGCTGTGTTTCACATCGCTATCCAAAAAGGCTCCATCGGTCTGATTCTGGCACAGAGTCATCACCTGCTGGAAAAACGTTTCCCGAACACCAAAATCACCTGGGATCAGTTCCCCGCTGGCCCGCAGATTCTTGAAGCGCTGAACGTTGGCAGCATCGACTTTGGCGGCACCGGCGACCTGCCGCCGCTGTTTGCCCAGGCCGCAGGCGCGGACTTGCTGTACGTCGGCTATCAGCCTCCACAGCCTAAGGCTGAAGTGATTCTGGTTCCGGAAAACAGCCCAATCAAGACCGTCGCCGACCTTAAAGGCCACACCGTAGCCTTCCAGAAAGGCTCAAGCTCGAACAATTTCGTGCTGCGTGCCCTGCAAAATGCCGGCCTGAAGTTTACCGATATCAAACCGATTAACCTTGCACCGTCTGATGCGCTGGCCGCCTTCCAGCAGCACGACGTCGACGCCTGGGCAATCTGGGACCCATACTATTCTGCGGCCTTCAATCACGGCGGTGCTCGTGTGCTGCTCGACGGCACCACGCTAAACCAGACCGGCGCTTTTTATCTTGCACCGCGTAAGTTTACCGAAGCGCATCCACAGTTTATCTCTGAAGTCTTGCAGGTCCTGACGCAGGCCAATGGCCTGATCAAAACCGAGCAACAGCAGAGTATTCAGCTGTTGGCGAAATCTACCGGCCTGCCGGAAAAGGTCATCGCCACCTATTTCACTCATCTGCCGGACGATGAAACCATTCGCCCCGTTGATGACAAAACCGAAAAACTGCAACAGGCAACCGCAGATTTATTCTATGCGAACCATCTGCTGCCGAAGCCGGTCGAGATCAAGGATCGCATCTGGCATGCACCTGCCGCCGCGCAATAAGACTGTTTCATAAAATTATTTCAATAACTCACATTGCTGCTTCACCGTACGCGGTGAATTAAAGAGGAATATCACATGAGTCTGAACGTATTTTGGTTTTTACCTACCCACGGCGATGGCCATTATCTCGGTACCGATGAAGGTGCGCGCGTGGTCGACCACGGTTATTTGCAGCAAATTGCCCAAGCGGTTGATCGTCTTGGCTTTGGCGGCGTACTGATCCCGACCGGTCGCTCATGCGAAGACTCATGGCTGGTTGCCGCCTCGCTGATTTCCGTTACCCAGAAACTGAAGTTTTTGGTTGCGCTGCGTCCCGGTATTATTTCTCCGACGCTGGCAGCACGTCAGGCAGCGACGCTGGACCGCCTGTCCAACGGCCGTGCGCTGTTTAACCTGGTGACCGGTGGCGATCCGTCCGAGTTGGAAGCCGAAGGCCTGTTCCTCAATCACGAAGAACGTTACGAAGCGTCGGCAGAATTCGCCCACATTTGGCGCAAAGTGCTGGAAGGCGAAACGGTGAACTTTGAAGGCAAACATCTGAAGGTCAAGAACGCCAGCCTGCTGCACCCGCCGGTACAAACGCCGCGCCCTCCGCTTTATTTCGGCGGTTCGTCCGAGGCCGCCCAAGACTTGGCCGGCGAACAGGTGGAACTTTATCTGACCTGGGGTGAACCGCTGGAGCAGGTAAAAGAAAAGATTGCTCAGGTGCGGGCCAAAGCCGCCAAACACGGCCGTACCGTAAGATTCGGCATCCGTCTGCACGTCATTGTGCGCGAAACGACCGAAGAAGCGTGGAAAGCGGCAGAGCGTCTGATTGCCAATATTGACGACGAAACCATTGCCCGCGCCCAGGCTAAACTGACCAGCACCGACTCGGTTGGCCAGCATCGTATGGCCGCGCTGCACGGCGGTAACCGTGACAAACTGGAAATTGCGCCTAACCTGTGGGCAGGCATCGGTCTGGTTCGCAGCGGCGCAGGTACCGCGCTGGTCGGCGATGGCCCAACGGTTGCGGCAAGGATGCAGGAATATGCCGACCTCGGCATCGACACCTTTATTTTCTCAGGTTATCCACACCTGGAAGAAGCCTATCGCGTGGCTGAACTGCTGTTCCCACACCTTGATTTGGCAAAAGAAGATAGCAGCGTTACCCCACTGCGCCGTAGGATTGAACCGCGTGGGGAATTGGTCGCCCACGAATTTGTGTCCAAGCGCGCTGTGAAAAGTTAAGGAAAGCATCATGAGCAACAAGACTGAACGTTGGATAAACCGCATTAGCCCCTGGTTTTTACCGGTGGTATTACTCGCCAGCTGGCAGTTGGCGGTACAGGTAGGCTGGTTGTCGAACCGTATCCTGCCTTCGCCGAGTGCGGTCGTCGAAGCCTTCTGGACGCTGGCGAAATCCGGTGACCTGTGGCAGAACCTGAAAATCAGCACCTTCAGGGCGCTGACCGGCTTTGTCATCGGCGGCAGCATCGGTCTGTTGCTCGGCTTTATTACCGGCCTGTCGCGCTGGGGTGAGCGCCTGCTGGACAGCTCAATGCAGATGTTGCGTAACATTCCGCATCTGGCGCTGATCCCGCTGGTTATCCTGTGGTTCGGTATTGATGAATCGGCGAAGATTTTCCTGGTGGCGCTGGGAACGTTGTTCCCGATTTATCTCAACACCTACCACGGTATTCGCAATATTGACCGTGGACTGCTGGAGATGTCTCGCAGCTACGGGTTATCTGGATTCCCGCTGTTTTATCAGGTGGTGTTGCCGGGCGCGCTGCCGTCAATTATGGTCGGCGTGCGTTTCGCACTGGGCTTCATGTGGCTCACGCTTATTGTGGCGGAGACGATTTCCGCAAACTCCGGCATCGGTTATCTGGCGATGAACGCCCGCGAATTCCTGCAAACCGACGTCGTCGTAGTGGCCATCATCCTGTATGCCATCCTCGGTAAACTGGCCGATATCGTGGCGCGTTCGCTTGAACATGTCTGGTTGCGCTGGCATCCAGCCTACCAGAAAAAACAAGGAGAAACCGCATGAGTGAACCGACTCGCATTCCGCAAGGTACGCCGGTAACGCTGGCGGGCATTGTTAAAAATTACGGCAACCGTACGGTGCTTAAAGACATCAATCTGCGTATTTCTCCAGGGCAATTTGTCGCCGTAGTTGGCCGCAGCGGCTGCGGTAAAAGTACCCTGCTGCGCCTGTTGGCCGGTCTGGAAAAAAGCAGCAGCGGCGATCTGCTTAGCGGCAGTGCGCAGCTCAGCCAGGTCAGCGACGATACGCGTCTGATGTTTCAGGATGACCGTCTGCTGCCGTGGAAGAAAGTGATTGATAACGTTGGTCTTGGCCTCAAAGGCAAGTGGCGTGAGGCCGCCATGGCGGCACTGGAAGAGGTCGGTCTCGCCGACCGCGCCAATGAGTGGCCCGCCGCGCTGTCCGGCGGACAGAAACAGCGCGTTGCCTTGGCTCGCGCGCTGGTTCATCGCCCACGCCTGTTGCTGCTCGATGAGCCATTGGGCGCATTGGATGCGCTGACTCGCATCGAAATGCAGAGTCTCATTGAACGTCTGTGGCAGCAGCACGGTTTTACCGTCCTGCTGGTGACCCATGATGTAAGCGAAGCGGTGACCGTTGCCGACCGCGTTATTCTGATTGAGCAGGGTGAAATCGGTCTCGATTTGCAGGTCGATCTGCCGCGTCCGCGCCGTCGTGGTTCCGTACGACTGGCCGAGTTGGAAGAACAGGTACTGGAAAGAGTACTGCGACCACAGCCTGTGAGCGCTGAAGTAAAACGCGCGCAGAGATAACCCTTTTATCTTCCTCATAAAAAAGGGCGACATCACTGTCGCCCTTTTGTTTTTCAACCTTCAAATACGCGGTCAGGCATCCAGCGCCTTGCTGATTTTCTCATAAAGGTCACCGGAGAGATTCTCCAGACCTTTCAGCGTCTGCAACGCCTGACGCATCAGGTTCTGACGGTTTTCGTCATAGCGTTTCAAACGAATCAGCGGCTCAACCATACGTGCAGCAACCTGCGGGTTGCGGGTGTTGAGATCAGTCAGCATCTCGACCAGGAAGGCATAACCGCTGCCGTCTGCGGCGTGGAATGCCGCCGGATTTCCCTGTGCAAATGCGCCAATCAGTGAGCGAATGCGGTTCGGGTTACCCATGCTGAAGGAGCGATGCGACAGCAGTGCGCGCACCTGCTTCAGCACGTCCTGCGCCGGGCTGGTGGCCTGCAGAATGAACCATTTATCCATCACCAGACCATCCTGATGCCAGCGTTCGTCGTAGGCGCTAAGCAGACGGTCGCGACACGGCAAGTCTGCCGCCACGGCCGCCGACATCGCCGCCAGCGAGTCGGTCATATTGTCGGCGCTCTCGAACTGGGCGCTGACCAGCTTGTCGGCCTGAGCCGCATCGGCAAAGGCAAGATAACGCAGGCAGACGTTGCGCAGCGAGCGCTTGCCAATATCGGCATGCTCAACGCGGTAGGACGGCAGGCGATTAGCGTGGTAAACCGCCAGGAACTCGTCGGCCATCTCCCCCGCCAGGCAGCGTGTAATCGACTCGTGCACCGCGCTTATCGCTTCAGGATCGATGATGTCGAACAGCTCGGCAATCTCGTTTTCTGACGGCAGCGTGAGAATCTGCGCCGCAAGCGCCGGATCGATGCTCTCGTCCAGCAGCACTGCGCGGAACGCATCGGCCACGTGCAGCGGCAGAGACAGTGGCTGTTTCTGCTGGTGACGCGCCACATTGAGCTTAATGTAGATAGCCAGCAGACTTTGCGCCGCGTCCCAACGCGAGAAGTCATTGGTCGCATGCTTCATCAGGAACGTCAGCTGGTGATCACCGTATTTGTAATCGAGCTTAACCGGCGCGGAGAATTCACGTAATAAGGAGGGGATTGGCTGATAGGCAACGTCTTCGAACACGAAAGTCTGCTCGGCTTCGGTCACGTTAAGCACATTGCTGACCTTCTGGCCGCTTTGCTTGAGCTCAATCACACCGCCCTGTGGATCGTAAAGTTCGATATCCAGTGGGATATGCAGCGGAAGCTTCTCTTTCTGATCCGCAGTCGGCGGCGTTTTTTGACTCACGGTCAGCGTGTAGGTCTGCTTCTCGACGTCATAGTCGTCGCGTACGGTCAGGATTGGCGTACCGGACTGGCTATACCAGCGGCGGAACAGCGACAGGTCAACGTTGGAGGCGTCTTCCATCGCCTGCACGAAGTCGTCACAGGTCGCTGCGCTGCCGTCGTGGCGTTCGAAATAGAGCTGAATACCGGCCTGGAACTGCTGCTCACCCAACAGAGTGTGCATCATGCGGATCACTTCCGAGCCTTTGTCATACACGGTTAGCGTGTAGAAGTTATTCATTTCAATAACTTTGTCTGGGCGGATTGGGTGCGCCATCGGGCTAGCGTCTTCGGCAAACTGTGCACCGCGCATCACGCGGACGTTGTCGATGCGGTTCACCGAACGAGAACCCAAATCCGAACTGAACTCCTGGTCGCGGAAGACGGTCAGGCCCTCTTTCAGGCTCAGTTGGAACCAGTCGCGGCAGGTCACGCGATTACCGGTCCAGTTGTGGAAATATTCGTGGCCAATGACGGCTTCAATGCCCAGATAGTCTTTATCGGTCGCGGTTTCTGCTTTTGCCAGCACGTATTTGGAGTTAAAGACGTTGAGGCCTTTGTTTTCCATCGCGCCCATGTTGAAGAAATCAACGGCAACAATCATGAAGATGTCGAGGTCATATTCCAGATTAAAGCGCGTTTCGTCCCACTTCATGGACTGCTTCAACGACTCCATCGCCCAACCCGCACGATCGAGGTTGCCACGATCGACGAAGATTTCCAGTGCGATATCGCGGCCTGAACGGGTGACGAACTTGTCGCGCAGCACGTCGAAGTCACCGGCAACCACGGCAAACAGATAGCAAGGTTTCGGGAACGGATCCTGCCATTTGATCCAGTGACGTCCGCCTTCCAGCTCCCCGCCATCAACGCGGTTGCCGTTAGAGAGTAAATAAGGATAGAGCGACTTGTCGGCCACAATGCGTGTGGTGAAACGTGCCAGCACGTCCGGGCGGTCAAGATAATAAGTAATGTGACGGAAACCTTCCGCTTCACACTGGGTACACAGCGCTTCACCAGAGAGATAAAGGCCTTCCAGCGCGGTGTTTTTCGCAGGATGAATCTTGTTAACCACCTTCAGCTCAAACGCTTCAGGCAGGCCATTGATGACCAGCTGGCTTTCTCGCAGCTGATAGTTTGGCCAGTCCTGACCGTTAACTTTAAGGCTTATCAACGTTAGGTCTTCACCGTCCAGAACCAGCGCAGCGCCTTCGGCACCCAGACGCTTGATCTGGCTGACCGCAGTCACCGTGGTGGTCTGTGCATCAAGATCAAAATCAAGGTCGATATCGGTGATGGTATAGTCTGGCGCACGATAATCGTGGCGATATTTTACCTGCGGTTGTGATGTTGCGTCGGTCTGTTGTTCTGTTTGCAGCTGGTCAGTCATAAAAGAACCTTTTGGCGTTTTCAGGAGGATACGCGTGACGCGATTAAAATAAACTTTATCACAGAAGGTGAAAATTCCCAGATTGTTACCCCAATGGCCGCGGCAACCGGCGAGCTTTTGCCCAAAGCGGTCAGTACTGCTTCATAAAGATAAAAAATATTGCGCTCAACATTTCACCTTTCTTTAACTTTTTTGTGCTATTTCAGTTAACACTGCCAATAAATAATTTCGCCGGTCGGCAATTTCATTTTATCGAATCGAGTCAGCCTTTCTGCCCATCAAAAAGCGATCAACCTCATGTATTTTATAATAATTAACTAAAAGACATTATTATTTAACGGGTTATATCGTTGTTAACAATCTTCGGAAATCCGTGTTTAATATCCTTAACAAGGCACATTTGGCCCTCGACCTGGCCCGATGAATTGTGCTGAGATGAGGGTTCATTGACTTGATAATGCGGTATACTTCCCGAACTTTGCCGTTTAAATCAGGCTAAAACAAACACGATACTCAACGTTTTTGGAGTTGCTTCAGGGACGAAGAGTAGTACTCAGCGTCACTGACGTTGCAGTAAGGCATTGAGCGAACCCAACTAATGCCGCTGCAGCTTCCAGGACGAAGAGTATGGCCTGTTGCTTTTGACGAGGATGTCGCGCATGACCCCATACGCTTCCCCGATTTTGACTTCGTTGTTAGACACCGACGCCTATAAGCTTCACATGCAGCAGGCGGTTTATCATCGTTACGCGGATAGCCGCGTGGTCGCCGAGTTCCGTTGCCGTGGCGACGAACTGCTGGGCGAATACGCAGAGGAAATTCGTCATCAGGTTGAACTGATGAGCGAGCTGGCGTTGAGCGAAGATGAATTTAACTATCTTTCCGCCCTGCCTTTCTTTAGTCAGGATTACCTGCAATGGCTACGCACATTCCGCTATAACCCTCGACACGTCGAGGTGTCCAATCGCAGCGGTCATCTGCATATCCGTATCGCAGGCCCTTGGCGTGAAGTGATTATGTGGGAAGTTCCGCTGCTGGCGGTAATCAGTGAAGTGGTGCATAAACATCGCTCTCCAGGTGTCACGCCGGAAATGGCGGTCGAACAGCTGCGTAAGAACCTGCAGAAATTCAAACAGGAATCTGCCGATATCGACACTTCAGCCTTTAAGCTGATGGACTTCGGTACCCGCCGCCGTTTCTCCGGCGAGGTGCAGCGCGCGATTGTCAGCACGTTGAAGCAAGAATTCCCGTATCTGGTCGGGACCAGCAACTACGATTTAGCCCACAAGCTACAGTTGAATCCCGTGGGTACGCAGGCGCACGAGTGGTTCCAGGCGCATCAGCAGCTAAGTCCGGTTCTGGCTAGCAGCCAACGCGCGGCGCTGCAGGCGTGGCTTGACGAATACCCGGACCAACTGGGGATAGCACTCACCGACTGCATCACTATGGACGCTTTCCTGCGTGACTTTGGCCCCAAGTTTGCCAACGCCTATCAGGGTCTGCGCCACGACTCTGGTGATCCGTTTGAATGGGGTGAAAAAGCCATCGCCCATTATCAAACGCTGGGTATTGACCCCATGACCAAGACGCTGGTGTTCTCCGATAACCTGGATCTCGATAAAGCGCTGGATTTGTATCGTCACTTCCACACGCGGATTAAACTTATTTTCGGTATTGGTACCCGCCTGACCTGTAATATTCCGCAGGTCAAACCGCTGAATATTGTTATCAAACTGGTGCAGTGCAACGGCAAGCCGGTGGCCAAGCTGTCCGACAGCCCGGGTAAAACCATTTGTCAGGACAAGGCTTTTGTGAAGGCGTTGCGTAAAGCTTTCGATCTGCCGCTGGTGAAGAAAGCCTCCTAATCATCCGCACTGCTTTTGCATTTCCGTCTTCCCCTCCTACAGGGGGGGAAGACGCGAAAGAACGTCAATTGAGGTTCCTGCGTCCTCTTCTCTTCATCTATATCCTCTTCTCTCCTTATATATAGAAAGAAAAGCGCAATGAGCGATTTTTTCGCCACTTTCACCCTCTCAGGTTTTGCCGTGTTTAAACTAATCGCGGTAATGGCACAAATGTTGCGGTCGCAGGGCGATTTCTGCTTGTGTCCTGAAAAAGGCTAAGTAACATAGCAAAACCCTTTCGTTTAAGGTGTGTGGCTTTTTCATACAGGTTTTTTATACATATTTAAAACCATCGGTATCATCAGAACTATTTTAAGAGAGAAATCTATGAGCGTTGTGCCTGTAGTCGACGTACTGCAAGGCCGTGCTGCGGTTGACAGTGAAGTCACCGTACGCGGTTGGGTACGTACCCGGAGAGATTCAAAAGCTGGCATCTCCTTCGTCGCCGTTTATGACGGCTCCTGCTTTAATCCGTTACAGGCCGTCGTTAATAATTCTTTGCCTAATTATCAGGATGAAGTACTGCGCCTGACCACCGGCTGTTCTGTTGAAGTCACCGGTACCGTAGTGGCATCTCCTGGCGAAGGCCAGAGCTTCGAACTACAGGCAACGGCAATCAAGGTCGTTGGCTGGGTTGACGATCCTGATACTTACCCGATGGCGGCAAAACGTCACAGCATCGAATATCTGCGCGAAGTAGCTCACCTGCGTCCGCGCACCAACCTCATTGGTGCCGTTGCGCGCGTTCGCAACACCCTGTCGCAGGCGATTCACCGTTTCTATCATGAAAACGGCTACTTCTGGGTTTCGACTCCGCTGATCACCGCTTCAGATACCGAAGGTGCAGGCGAGATGTTCCGCGTTTCAACGCTGGACCTGCAAAACCTGCCGCTTACCGACAAAGGCGAGGTTGATTTCAATGAAGATTTCTTCGGTAAAGAAGCCTTCTTAACCGTCTCTGGACAGCTGAACGGTGAGACCTACGCCTGTGCGTTGTCCAAGGTTTACACCTTCGGCCCAACCTTCCGCGCAGAAAACTCCAATACCAGCCGCCACCTTGCCGAGTTCTGGATGGTTGAGCCGGAAGTGGCTTTTGCCACTCTCGACGACATCGCCTCACTGGCTGAGAGCATGCTGAAGTATGTTTTCCAAGCCGTTTTGGATGAAAGAGCGGACGATATGGCATTTTTCGCAGAACGCGTAGACAAAGATGCTGTTTCACGCCTTGAACGATTTGTAACCTCAGATTTCGCGCAAGTTGACTATACCGATGCTGTTAAAATTCTGATCGAATCCGGTCAGAAATTCGAAAATGAAGTCTCCTGGGGCGTCGATCTCTCTTCTGAGCACGAGCGTTACCTTGCCGAGAAACATTTTAAAGCGCCGGTTGTGGTTAAAAATTACCCTAAAGATATCAAAGCCTTCTATATGCGCATGAACGATGACGGTAAAACCGTTGCCGCCATGGACGTTCTGGCTCCGGGAATTGGCGAAATTATCGGCGGTTCTCAGCGTGAAGAAAGGCTAGATGTGCTGGACGCTCGACTTGAAGAAATGGGCCTGAATAAGGAAGATTACTGGTGGTATCGCGATCTTCGTCGCTATGGCACCGTACCTCACGCTGGTTTCGGTTTAGGCTTTGAGCGTCTGGTTGCTTACGTCACCGGCGTGCAAAACGTGCGTGACGTTATCCCATTCCCACGTACTCCGCGTAACGCAACATTCTAATTATTTAAGAGTTATTAATTTAACAACTTTAGATACAAATCTAAGGCCAGCGATGCTGGCCTTAGC
>NZ_MRWE01000033.1 GCF_002093665.1 Rouxiella badensis
GTTATTATTGCACTGAAAGAAAATGCGTCAGGTACCTGTGTCGGAATCAGTGCGGCTCAAATAACTTACTAGTTTGAATAATTTAAAACGCATTGGAGATATTTCTTAATAAAGAGTCTCTCTTTCTTTATATTAAATGGCGCCAGGGAGAATATTATATTTTTTCACGACGGTTATTTTTCGCAATATATCGTGAAAGGCGTCTCTCTATCTAAAAATAGTGTGTTATCTAAGGGAAAGTATGAAGTTTTTTGCTAATCAGTATTCACTTATGTCTCTATCGGTTCTACTTGCTCTGTCTGGAAGTGCAAATGCAGCGGGCACATATATGGAAGCGCGCAACGACGCGATGGGAGGTACCGGTGTTGCTTCTTCCCGTTATGGAACGGCTCCATTGGCCAACCCGGCACTGATGTCCAGCTTTGGTCAGAGTGATGATTTTAGTCTGATTTTACCCTCGGTCGGGGCTCAGGTATCCGATCCTAATAATATGCAAGACGGCCTTAAACAGGTTAAAGATGCACGACAGCATTACGCAAATGAGCTTGGGACGGGCAGGATATCTGCGTCTACAGCCAAAGAATACAAAAGCAAATTGTTGGACCTTAATAATGCCAAAACGACCGGGCAAGTCAGTGCCGGAATTATTGCAGCAGTGCCGAGCCGTGTGATGCCGTTTGCGTTGGTAATAAAATCCTGGGGTACCGCTACATTAGAAGGCAAAGTCAACGGGCGTGACCTGAAATATCTTGACGGTGTTGCAAATGGCAGCATTAATCCCACTGATGCCGGTGAAAATGCACTGACATCTCATATGATAGGCCGTGCAGCCACGATAACTGATGTGGGTATTGCTTTTGCTAAAGAATTTGAAATTAATGGCGTTAAGTCTTCGATAGGTATTACGCCTAAATACCAGCGTGTCGATTTATATAACAACAACATGACGTTGAAGAACTATACCGGTAAATATTTAAGCACCAAAAATTATCTTAGCACTCAGTCAAACTTTAACAGTGACATTGGTTTTGCCTCCTATCTCACCGATCGCTGGACATTGGGGCTGGTTGCGCAAAATATCGTGCCACGCATGATGGAAAGTAAAGAAGTTAATGGTTTGAAAGAGACGTTTAAAGTGCGCACCCAGGTGACTACGGGTGTTGCCTGGCACAACGATTTCTTTACTAGCGCAGTGGATATCGATCTCACGCCAGCCAGCGGTTTTGCTACAGATGAAAAGCGTCAATTTGCCAGCGTGGGGGCAGAGCTTAATGCGTGGGATTGGGCACAACTGCGCGCCGGTTATCGCCAAAACATGATGTCGAACAGCGGTAGCGCACTCACCGCCGGTGTGGGTCTTTCACCTTTTGGCGTGATACACGTAGATGTGGCGGCTATAAAGGGCACAGACCGTACTTACGGCGCTGTGGCACAGCTCAGCTTTACCTTCTAATCGACAAAGTTGTTTGATTAACCTGCTGAGTGTTTTCAAACGATGTAAGCCTGTTACGCAAAAAGGCCCTTCTTTACAGGAGGGCCTTTACTCAATCTTTCGCTAAAAAATGTTCTTACTGCTGATAAAGCGCCAGATTTTCTTTTGCGTAAGCTTCAAAATCAGTGCAACCACCGATGTGTTTCTGGTCGAGGAAAATCTGTGGCACGGTTTCTACAGGCTTACCCACGGTTTTTTCCAAATCGGCTTTGCTGATGCCTTCCGCATGAATATCAACGTAGCGGAAATTGAAATCATCACGTTCTTCAGTCAGTTTTTCAGCCAACTCTTTTGCACGAACACAATAAGGACAGCCAGGACGCCCGAAAATTACTGCAAACATGGAGACTCCTTAGATTTTAAAATGCCTGAATTTCAGGACTTGATAAATTTGAGAATGATATCGCAGAATTTTTTTGTAATTTAGCGCATAGCTCTCAATGCTTGGGGCTACTATGCCTGTCTCTTTTGAGAAAAAAAAGTAGGAATTACCTGTCGCTTTGATGTGCTGTGCCTATCTGCGCGAAAATACAACGCAATGGTGCAGCCTTAGGCAACGTCATCTCAGGCCGTTACGTCATTTAGTGCGGCGAGGCTTGCAAAGGCCTCTGCGAACATGAATCATTGATGTCTTGAGGGTTTATCTTTTACCCATCTCATTCTTTCAAGGATTCGTATTATGACGCCAACTATTGACCTCCTTCGCGCGCACAGCTCCGTGCGTTCCTTTACCGGCCAGGCGCTGACCGATGAGCAAAGAGAGGCAATTATTGGCGCAGCTCAGGCTGCGTCAACGTCGAGTTTCTTACAGTGCTCATCCATTATTCGTATCACCAACCCACAACTGCGCGAGAAGCTGGTGGAATACACCGGCGGCCAGAAATATGTCGCTACCGCTGCCGAGTTTTGGGTGTTCTGTGCCGACTTCAACCGTAACCTGCAAATCAATCCACAGGCCGAACTGGGCCTGGCAGAACAGCTGCTGCTGGGCTGCGTGGATACTGCGCTAATGGCGCAGAATGCGATGGTCGCTGCCGAATCTCTCGGGTTGGGCGGCGTGTTTATCGGCGGTATCCGCAACAGAATCGAAGACGTGATAGCGCTGCTGAACCTGCCTAAGTTCGTGATGCCGCTGTTTGGCTTTTGCGTGGGGCATCCGGCGCAGGTTAATGCCTTCAAACCGCGTATGCCACAGAGCATGCTGGTGCATGAAAATAGCTATCAGCCGCTGGATAAAGACCAGCTGGCAGCCTACGACGCAGAGCTGGAAGATTACTATGCCCAGCGCGACAGCAACGCACGCCGCGATAACTGGAGCGACCTGATTATCCGTACGCTCAAAAAAGAGCAGCGTCCCTTTATGCTTGAAGCGCTGCACAAGCAGGGCTGGGCAACGCGTTAATCGGCAACGGAGTGTCTGATGAAAATTGCCATACTTTCTCGTGACGGCAGCCTTTATTCCTGCAAGCGCCTCAAAGAGGCAGGGGAGTCTCGCGGTCATGAAATCGACGTGATAGACCCGCTGTCGTGCTATATGAACATCAACTGCGCCGCGCCGAGTGTGCACTATCGGGGGAAGCAGCTGGACAAGTATCAGGCGGTTATCCCAAGGATAGGATCCGCGATTACGTTTTATGGCACGGCGGTGCTGCGGCAGTTCGAGATGTTAGGCAGTTTTCCATTAAACGAATCGGTCGCCATTACCCGCGCGCGCGACAAGCTGCGCTCAATGCAGATTCTGGCGCGTGAAGGCATTGACCTGCCGATTACCGGTTTTGCTCATTCGCCGGACGATACGTCCGATCTGATAGCGCTGGTCGGTGGCGCACCGCTGGTGGTGAAACTGGTCGAAGGGACGCAGGGCATCGGTGTGGTATTGGCCGAGACCCGGCAGGCGGCGGAGAGCGTGATTGACGCTTTTCGCGGTCTGAACGCGCACATTCTGGTGCAGGAATACATTCGTGAGGCCAATGGTGCAGACATCCGCTGTCTGGTTATCGGTAAAAAGGTGGTCGCCGCGATTGAACGCCAGGCCAAACCGGGTGATTTTCGCTCCAACCTGCATCGCGGCGGCACCGCGCGGAATGTGGCTATTACGCCACAGGAAAAAGACATCGCTATCAAGGCTGCGCTCACGCTGGGTCTGGACGTCGCAGGCGTGGATATTCTGCGCGCCGAGCGCGGGCCGCTGGTGATGGAGGTCAATGCCTCTCCGGGACTTGAAGGGATTGAAACGACGACCGGATTAGACATCGCGGGCATGATGATCGATTACATTGTACAGCGCGCCAAACCGGGATTTAAACTCAAGTCTGGTGGGTAAATCGATCGATAAACACACAACGCCGCCTTTTTGTGGCGGCAGTACCCATATTTTAAGCGAATAACGGTTAATGTCAGGATTGATCGTGGCGCTCAACGGGAAATTTCCGTAAGCTGTCGCACTTAACTATTCGCTTAAAATGACTGACTGCGCAAAATTGGCGTAGAGTGATTTTCGAGTTCCGATCTTTTTACGATTCATCATCGTGCTTTACCGACACACTGAGGCTGATTATATGGATTCACTCACCGTCCCTGATTTGGCGTTATTACGACGCTGGCTCGATCAGCTGGGCATTTCTTTTTTCGAGTGTGATTCTTGTCAGGCTCTTCATTTGCCGCATATGCAGAATTTTGACGGCGTTTTTGATGCCAAGGTTGACCTGGTTGACGGCGTTATCCTGTTCTCTGCGCTTGCCGAAGTTAAACCGACTGCGCTTATCCCGCTGGTTGCCGATCTGAGCCAAATCAATGCCAGCTCGTTGACCGTAAAGGCTTTTGTCGATATCCAAGACGACAATCTGCCGAAGCTAATCGTCTGTCAGTCGATTAGCGGGGTGGTCGGCATTACCCTCGACCAGTTCGCGCATTTCCTTCAGCAGGGCGAAGAGCAGATGTCGATGATAATCCTTGAGGCACATGCCAACGATCTGCTGTTTTTGGGCGATGACGATGAATCAGCGCCACCGGTCAGTGTGAATATCCCGCTGCTGCATTAATCATTAACGGGCCTAACGTTGGCCCGCTCAAAGACACTCCCGCCAGCCAGATTTTACTTCTGATGAATTCTTAACCCGCGCAGCCATTCCGATGGCTGCGCTAGCTTTGCTATGTTTCAAAAAACATTATGCTAAATATTGCGCATTGTTGCGGGTCATTTCCCTTTGTATGGACATGAATGCCACACGGCATAGACAAAATTGCATAAAAAATCGATGAATGGTGTTTTTTTTCAACAGGTATGGTGTGATTTTGATCACGGCGTTATGCTGCCCATTGTGTACTAATCGTCGGATACCTTGAAAAGCCAAACGATTATTTCATCGGTGATGCAGCAGACAAGGTGCATGCCTATGCACCGTCTCAATGCCAGGGTAGGCAACAAAAATATTCAGATCGGTAAAGTATTTACTCATCTACTTAATTACTGGTTATTTGACCTGTTTTATAACCACTGCGGGTTTACAGATAGCATCCTGCAGACAGGCGCGACGACCAGAGTCCTTTTTATTTTTATCACCCCTGTTGGAGGTAATAACGGATGTTTACCCTGCGTAAAAAGTGGTTGTCAGGCGTCATCGCGGGTGTGGCGATGGCTGCGTCAGTCGCCGCGTCTGCGGAAGATAAAACGCTGCATATCTATAACTGGTCAGATTATATTGCGCCAGACACCGTCGCTAACTTCCAAAAGGAAACCGGCATTAAGGTAGTCTACGACGTCTTCGACTCCAACGAGGTGCTGGAAGGCAAGCTGATGGCAGGGAGCACCGGCTTTGATCTGGTGGTGCCTTCGGCGAGTTTCCTCGAACGCCAAATCTCTGCGGGTGTGTTTAAGCCGCTCGACAAGAGCAAACTGCCAAACTATAAAAACCTCGACCCAGAACTGCTAAAGATGGTTGCACAGCACGATCCGGGTAACAAATACGCTATTCCTTACCTGTGGGCGACCACTGGCATCGGCTACAACGTCGATAAAGTAAAGGCCGCGCTCGGTAAAGACGCGCCGGTTAACAGCTGGGATCTGGTATTAAACCCAGACAATCTCACCAAGCTGAAGGGCTGCGGCGTTTCATTCCTCGACGCTCCGGCCGAAATCTACGCTTCGGTGTTGAACTATTTGCACCTCGACCCGAACAGCACTAAACCTGAAGATTACGCGGCTGCGACCGACCTGCTGCTCAAGCTACGTCCAAGCATCCGCTACTTCCACTCTTCTCAATACATCAATGACCTGGCGAACGGCGATATTTGCGTGGCCGTGGGTTGGGCGGGTGACGTCATTCAGGCTTCAAACCGCGCAAAAGAGGCGAAAAACGGCGTAAATATCGCCTACAGCATTCCTAAAGAGGGAGCGCTGGCGTTCTTCGACGTGTTCGCGATGCCAGCCGATGCAAAAAACACCGACGAGGCGTATCAGTTCCTCAACTATCTGATGAAGCCTGAGGTGATGGCCGGTATCAGTAATGCGGTGTTTTACGCTAACGGCAATGCGGCGGCAACCCCGCTAGTCAAGCCAGAAATCCGCAATAACCCAAGCATCTATCCACCGGCCGATGTGCGCGCCAAGCTCTTCACCCTGAAAGTTCAGGATCCGAAGATTGACCGTCTGATCACCCGCTCTTGGACCAAAGTGCAAAGCGGTAAATAATCTCGCATCAGGCCGCTCCCCTGATTTTTTCAGGATTAATTCCTGATATTTATCTGATGAGGAGCGGTAAGTTCAACGCGGCTCCGGGCAACACGACGGGGCCGCGTCGTTTTATTGATTGAGCTCTGATTTCATTACCTAAGTTCGCAATCGGCCCGGCGTTATCTGAGCGGGCTGTTATGCTTAAATTATCCTGACCCGCTTCTGACGGAGGCATCACTGAGTGAATGACGTTATTCCACGCCCTCAGCCGCAACATGCAGGCGAGCGATTTTCGGGCGAAAAAGTCCGCACAGGTTTTACTCCTCTGTTGGAAATTCGCAATTTGTCCAAGTCTTTTGACGGCCAGCTTGCCGTCGACGATGTCAGTCTAACCATCTTCAAGGGCGAGATTTTCGCGCTGCTTGGCGCGTCGGGATGCGGCAAGTCAACGCTGCTGCGCATGCTGGCCGGTTTCGAGTCGCCGACCAAGGGCGAAATCGTGCTCGACGGGCAGGACCTGTCGCAGGTACCGCCGTATCAGCGTCCTATCAATATGATGTTCCAGTCTTACGCGCTGTTCCCCCATATGACGGTTGAACAGAATATCGCCTTTGGCCTCAAGCAGGACAAACTGCCGTCCGCCGAAATCAAGGCCCGCGTGGCGGAGATGCTAACGCTGGTACATATGGAAGAGTTCGCCAGGCGCAAACCGCATCAGCTTTCAGGCGGTCAGCGTCAGCGCGTGGCGCTGGCGCGAAGCCTGGCAAAACGGCCGAAGCTGCTGCTGCTCGACGAGCCGATGGGCGCGTTGGACAAAAAGCTGCGCGACCGTATGCAGCTCGAAGTGGTCGATATTCTCGAGCGAGTCGGCGCGACCTGCGTGATGGTCACCCACGATCAGGAAGAGGCGATGACCATGGCGGGGCGCATTGCGATTATGAATCGCGGCAAGTTTGTGCAGATTGGTGAGCCGGAAGAGATTTATGAGCACCCCAACAGCCGCTTCAGCGCCGAATTTATTGGCTCGGTTAACGTGTTTGAAGGCCTGCTGGAGTCCCGCGAAGACGACGCGATAACCCTCCGTAGTCCGGGGCTGGTGCACCCGTTGAAGGTGGCCGCAGACGCCGCCGTCAGCGACGGCGTGCCGACGTTTGTGGCGCTGCGTCCCGAAAAAATCATGCTCTGTGAGGCGGTCCCGGCCGACGGATGCAACTTTGCAGTTGGCGAGGTGGTGAATATCGCCTATCTGGGCGACTTGTCGATTTATCACGTCAGGCTGCACAGCGGGCAATTGATTACCGCCCAGTTGCAGAACGGTCACCGTTTCCGCAAAGGGATGCCGACCTGGGGCGATGAAGTGCGTCTTTGCTGGGAAGCCGACAGCTGCGTCGTGTTGACCGTTTAGGGCGGGGAGAATAACCATGACTGTGATAACAAAGAGTTCCGAGGCGACGCCTGCCGGTAAATCACGCTCGCTTTTCGACAGGCTGATGCAGTCGCAGGGTAAAAAACTGGTGATCCTGCTGCCGCTGCTGTGGTTTATCCTGCTGTTTGCCTTACCGTTTCTGATTGTCCTGAAGATAAGCTTTGCCGATATGGCGCGGGCAATCCCGCCCTATACCGACTTGATGACCTGGACCGACGGCGTGCTGGATATCGCCTTAAACTTTGGTAACTACCTTCAGCTGTCGGGGGATGCGCTTTATATCGAGTCTTATCTGCAGTCGCTCGAGGTCGCCGCCATCTCAACGCTACTGTGTCTGATCATCGGCTATCCGCTAGCGTGGGCGGTCGCGCACAGCAGTCCGGCGACGCGTAATATCTTGTTGCTGCTGGTTATTCTGCCGTCGTGGACCTCTTTCCTGATCCGCGTTTATGCCTGGATGGCAATCCTTAAAGACAACGGCGTGCTGAACAATTTCCTGATGTGGACGGGGGTTATCGACCAGCCTTTAATTATTCTGCATACCAATCTGGCGGTCTATATTGGCATTGTTTATTCCTATCTGCCGTTTATGGTGTTGCCGATTTATACCGCGCTGACCCGCATGGACTATTCGCTGGTCGAGGCGTCGCTGGATCTCGGCGCCAGGCCCTTTAAAACCTTCGTGAAAGTGATTATGCCGCTGACCAAGGGTGGGATTATCGCCGGTTCGATGCTGGTATTTATTCCGGCGGTGGGCGAGTACGTTATTCCTGAGCTGCTTGGCGGGCCAGACAGCATCATGATTGGTCGTATTCTTTGGCAGGAGTTCTTCAACAACCGCGACTGGCCGGTCGCCTCGGCGGTGGCCGTGGTGATGCTATTGCTGCTGATAGTGCCTATCCTCTGGTTTCACAAGTACCAGAATAAAGAGCTGGGGGACAACGCATGAATTCATTACCGGTGGTTCGTTCGCCGTGGCGCATCGCCATTCTGGTGCTGGGCTTCGCCTTTCTCTATGCCCCCATGCTGATACTGGTCATCTATTCTTTTAACAGCTCCAAACTGGTTACCGTATGGGCCGGATGGTCGACCCAGTGGTATACGGCGCTGTTTCATGACTCGGCGATGATAAGCGCCGTGAGCATGAGTCTGACTATCGCGACTGCGGCGGCAAGTATGGCGGTGGTGGTCGGTACCTTGGCCGCGGTGGTCATGGTGCGCTATGGTCGATTCAAAGGATCGACCGGGTTTGCCTTTATGCTGACCGCACCGCTGGTGATGCCCGACGTTATCACCGGTCTGGCGCTCCTGCTGCTGTTCGTGGCAATGGGGCATACGCTGGGTTGGCCGGGCGAACGCGGCATGTTTACCATCTGGCTGGCGCACGTCACGTTTTGCAGTGCCTACGTGGCGGTGGTGGTCTCGGCACGGCTGCGTGAGCTTGACCGCTCCATCGAGGAGGCAGCGATGGACCTTGGCGCCACGCCGCTGAAGGTGTTCTTTATCATCACCATCCCGATGATTGCGCCTGCGTTGGTTTCCGGCTGGCTGCTGGCGTTTACGCTGTCGCTGGATGATTTGGTGATTGCCAGTTTTGTAGCGGGGCCGGGGTCGACGACGCTGCCGATGCTGGTATTCGCCAGCGTGCGTTTAGGAACCAACCCGGAGATAAACGCCCTGGCGACGCTGATTCTGCTGGTGGTAGGGATTATCGGCGTGATTGCCTGGGGGTTTATGCATCGCGCCGAGAAACAGCGCGCCAAAGACCGTCAGCGAGCGACGCGAATGTAGTCCGTCTGCCGGTTCTAAGGTCAGAGAACCGGCAGACGCCTTTTTCGCGGGCGTGATAAAGGAGCCTTTCCCCGCGTGCGGTGGTACACTTCGCGCCAACTTTTTAACTGTCAGAATACGCAACAGCGATAACGGTCATCATTTATGCATTGCGCACAATACACCGCCGGAACCTGCCGGTCCTGCCAGTGGCTGGATAAACCCTACGCCACTCAGCTCATCGACAAACAGCACGACCTGTCCGAATTGCTCGGCGGCCTTGAGGTGGGCGAATGGCGCGAACCTGTGGCGGGCCAGGAGCAGGCGTTTCGCAATAAAGCCAAAATGGTGGTGAGCGGCAGCGTTGAGCGCCCGCTTCTTGGCATGCTGCATCGCGACGGTACGCCGGTTGACCTCTGCGAATGCCCGCTTTATCCCGCCAGCTTCGGCGAAGTTTTTCGGCATCTTAAGACCTTTATTGCCCGTGCGGGGCTAACGCCGTATAACGTGGCGCGCAAGCGCGGCGAGCTTAAGCATCTGCTGCTGACGCAGAGCCAGCACAACGGCGGCCTGATGCTGCGTTTTGTCCTGCGCTCCGAAACCAAGCTGACGCAGCTGCGCGCGGCCTTGCCTTGGCTGATGCAGCAAGTGCCTGACCTACAGGTGGTGTCTGCCAATATCCAACCGGTGCATATGGCTATTCTGGAGGGTGAACGTGAGATTGCCCTGACCAGCCAGCAGGCGCTGGAAGAATATTTTAATCAGGTACCGCTGTTTATCAGGCCGCAGAGTTTCTTCCAGACCAATCCGCAGGTTGCCGCCGCGCTTTATGCGACCGCGCGTGACTGGGTGGCCGAACGCGATATCTCAAGTATGTGGGATCTCTTCTGCGGCGTGGGGGGGTTTGGCCTGCACTGCGCAAAGCCAGAGACGCGTCTTACCGGGATTGAAATCAGCGCCGAGGCTATTGTCTGTGCCAAAATTTCGGCCGAAAAGCTCGGGTTGAAGCACGTTGAATTTCAGGCGCTGGACTCCACGGGCTTTGCCACGGGTAATGAACAAGTGCCTGAGCTGGTATTAGTTAATCCGCCGCGTCGGGGAATTGGCAGCGAGCTTTGTCAGTATCTGGATAATATGGCGCCGGAGAGGCTGTTATATTCCAGCTGTAATGCGCAGACAATGGCTAAAGATATTCGCGAGTTGAAAAATTATCGCATCGAGCGAGTGCAGCTATTTGATATGTTTCCTCATACCGCACACTATGAGGTGCTGACGCTATTGGTCCGCGTGTAAGAGGATTATGACAGAGAGGTGATTGGCGGCCTGAGCAGACTGCCAATTATCGCAATTTAGAACAGTGAGAATAACATCACGACCGGCAGGCTCATCGGCCAGGTTAATCCAATAATACCTGATGTCAGCAAACGAATTTTAATCGTGTCGCGGCTCACCAACAGAGTGAACAACGCAGCAAGTGCTAAACCGCCCCAGTAAATTGTTTTAATGACTTCCCACCACAAATGCACGATAACCCCTGATATATTAAAAACCCTAGCCAATGGCCGGTATTCTATTCGGTTAACATTTTGCAATCAATTGGTAAGTGACTATGTTCACACATTTACAAAGTTAACAAATTGTTAATATTGAAGGGGTTGTTTTCGTTAAGGATTATTTATAACCGTTTTCACGTTAGCAGCGTAATTGTTTCCGTAATCGATTGCGAAATGCGTAATCATGACTTGTCCGACGATCCCTGACTGGTTTAAGCTGGGTGAGAGATTGAAAATCTTTGAACTAAAGGCCCAAAGAGGCCATCCGGAATTATCACTATTTGTTGGAAGTGAATTATGCCAGCGGGAAAAAAAACACGGCCACTGAGCCGTTATCTAAAAGATTATAAACATAGTCAGACGAACTGTTCACAGTGTGGGAAAGAGTTAGACAGAATGGCCCTGGTGTTTCGTGGCGAAGTCATTAATAAAGACGCGATTGCGAAAATGGACCAACCCATTGATGATGAGCTGTGGCGCGATCTCTCTAAAGAATTAACGGCGCTGTGCCGTTTTTGCAGTGAGATTTCATTTAATACCACCTCTTCTTATTTCGATATTGTTGCCTTCAAGCAGTATCTCTTTGAACAGACAGAAATGAACCACAGTACGGTGCGTGAATATGTGGTGCGATTGCGCAGGCTGGATGAAATTTTGGCCGCCAACGAGTATCCTCTTGAGAAAATTCAAGGGGAGAGCATTCACCAGCGAATAATGGATGATTTGCCGGTCGCCGCATCAGATAACTATAGGATTGCCCTAAGAAAGTACGATCAGTACCTCGCCTGGCAAAAAGAGACATCGCCAGAGAGTTTTTACATGGCGCAGGCTTGAAACCCTGCGGCGATTGCAGATAAAGTTATTCCTAATATCGACAGGCGTCTTCGGACGCCTGTTTTTAGTTTGTCCGCCTGTCTCCAATGTCAGAGGCTAATTCACTGATATAGTAGAATGACATTTGGTCAACATAACGCATCAGTTTAAAAACATAGCTTCGGGGGAACACCGTGCCTTCATCTTTGCCTGATTCATCTTCACTTTCTATTCTGAAACACCAGCTAGAGAATTATTCCCGCATTGATCTGGTCGGGAACAGTACGCCGCTAGAGCGTTTAAATCGTCTTTCAGACTACGTTGGCCGTGACATCTACATAAAACGTGACGATGTCACGCCGTTGGCGATGGGCGGTAACAAGCTGAGGAAACTGGAGTTTTTGGTGGCTGCGGCCATCGAAGAGGGCGCAGATACGCTGATCACCGCCGGTGCTATTCAGTCTAACCATGTGCGCCAAACCGCTGCCGTGGCGGCTAAGCTCGGTCTAAAATGCCTGGCCGTTCTGGAAAATCCGATAGGTACCGACGAACACAATTATCTGACCAACGGTAACCGCCTGCTGCTGGACCTGTTTAACACCGAAGTCGTGATGTGCGACTCGCTGTATGACCCGATGGCACAGATGGAAGAGCAGGCCACGCTGCTCGAAGCGCAGGGCTTCCGTCCTTACATTATCCCCGTCGGCGGCTCAAATGCCCTCGGTGCGTTGGGGTATGTGCAGTGTGCTATCGAAATCGCCGAGCAAAGCTCTGCCGGATTTGTCGATTTCAGCGCGGTGGTGGTGGCCTCGGGCAGTGCGGGTACCCACGCCGGACTGGCGGTGGCGCTGCGTGAGCTGATGCCGTCCACCAGGCTGATTGGGGTGACAGTGTCACGCAAGGCGGAGGACCAGCGTCCAAAAGTTGAGACGCTGTCCAATGAGCTGATGCAACTGCTTGAGCTGGAAGGCGAAACGCCAGAAATTGAACTGTGGGACGAGTATTTCGCACCGCGCTACGGCGAGCCGAACCAGGAAGGGCTGGCGGCTATCAAGCTGCTGGCCGAAAAGGAAGCGATGCTGCTGGATCCGGTTTATACCGGTAAAACCATGGCAGGCCTGCTCGACGGGTTGGAACGCCAGCGGTTCCCGGGTGATGGCCCGATTCTGTTTGTGCACACCGGCGGCGCGCCTGCGCTGTTCGCCTACGCGAAGTAATCTGCGCCCTGTGGCTCGGTCGTTTAAGACCGGGCCGCAGGCTGTTCTTCTATTCACGCGTTAATCATGCAAAGCCTGGTATCTGCACACCGGCAATCTGCAACAACAGCACCACGTTGAGCGCCACAATGACCACTGTCCCGACAATCGAAGAAACGGTGGTCAGACGGCTATTCACAAATTCGCCCATGATGTCGCGGCGGCGGGTAAACATCACCAACGCAATCATCGGAGCAGGCAGCGCCAGACTCAGGACGACCTGACTGTAAACCAGCGCATCGGTTGCGTTAACCCCCATTGCGACGACGATAAATGCCGGTACCATGGTGACCAGACGTCGCAGCCAGATAGGAATACGGAAACCGACAAAGCCCTGCATGATCATCTGACCGGCCATGGTGCCGACCACCGAGCTCGAAATCCCCGAGGCAATCAACGACAGCAGGAACACCCCGGCGGCGGCAATCCCCAGCAGCGGCGTCAGGGTATGATAAGCGGTTTCAATTTCGGCGACGTCGCTGTGACCGGCATGAAACGCGCTTGAGGCCATGATGACCATGGCGATGTTCACCAGTCCGGCAATTGACAGTGCAACCACCACCTCGATGTTGGAGAAACGCAAAAGTTTGCGCCGCTCGGCCGGGTTTTTAACCAACGTTCGATGCTGCGTCAGCCCTGAATGTAGAAAAATGGCGTGCGGCATCACGGTCGCCCCAATAATACCGACAGAAATGGTCAGCGCCTCGGCGTTGGGCAATTTGGGGACCAGCATCCCCATCCCTGCGGCCGCCCAGTCCACGGGCACGATGAACATCTGCACCAGATAGCAGAGCGCGATAACGGCTACCAGGCCGCCAATCATCAGCTCTACGGGGCGAAAACCGCGCTTTTCAACCATCAGCAAAGCATAGGTAATGACGGCGGTGACGCCCATCCCGGCCAGCAATGGCATGCTAAACAACAGCGAAAGGGCCAATGCGCCACCCAGGAACTCGGCAAGGTCGGTCGCCATCGCGGCAATTTCGCTCACTGCCCACATCCCCCAGACCACGGGAGGAGGAAGTTGGTCACGGCACATTTCGGCCAGATTTTTACGCGTGACAATCCCGAGTTTGGCCGACAACGCCTGAAATAGCATGGCTATCAGGTTAGCCATCACCACCACCCACAGCAGGCTGTAGCCGAATTTTGAGCCTGCCTGAATATTGGTAGCAAAGTTACCGGGATCCATATAGGCGATGGAGGCGATAACCGCGGGGCCGACGAACAGCAGTGGCGTCATCATCCCGCGTTTACGCCCGGAAAGTGCTTCGCCTATCGCCTCGTTGGTGCGTTCTGTTAACGTAGAATTTTTACTCATCTCACTCATAGCCACCCCGGTTTGTTATGGGTCGTTATTGGGTTAGGTTATCCTCTGTTCGCTAATATAGCATTGGCTATACTACATAGGTAATGCTATTTATGACTAGAAATTGGGCTAATGTGTTTCTAAATATTTTTCTGGGGTGAGATAGGCTCAATGCGCTGCCGCTAAGGTCTCCATCGTGGAGTAGGTTGCAGGTTGGCTCACAGTTTTCACTTTGCTTTAGTCATTTAGTTTGACGAAACCGGGTCAATAACCCGATAACGTAACAAAGGCGTGTTACTACGTAAGTAGGCAAGACCTGAAGCCCCATCCTCTCGAGCGAGGTGATGGGGCTTCAGGTCTTTTTTTTGGATTCGACTAGGGGGAGCTGGCGATGGACTACTTAAAAACTGCGCAGGAAATCGTGCAAAGCGTCGGCGGAGCAGAGAATATTGAACACGTTGAGCACTGCTCTACGCGCCTGCGTCTGAGTCTCTATGACAACGATAAAGTCGACAAACGCGCACTCGAAAAAGTGCCCGGCGTACTGGGCGTTCGATTGAACGTGCAGTGTCAGGTGGTGATTGGCCGTGAGGTGATCGCGATTTTTGAGGCGGTGCAGCAGCAAGTTAGCGCGGCGGAGCCTTCAGAGCGGGTGAAAAAAAACAAAACCAAACCGCTGGCGCGCGCCGTGGATTTTGTCATCAGCGTCTTTCAACCTTTGGTGCCCGCGATTGCCGGTGGCGGGGTGTTAAAGTCGCTGCTGTTGCTTCTTGACGCCTTCGGTTGGCTGAGCCGCAGTAGCTCAACCTGGAAGGTGTTGGATAATATCGGCTCTGCGCCAATCTATTTCTTGCCGATTCTGGTGGCGATTACGACGGCCACCAAATTAAAGGTTAACGTGCTGGTGGCGGTGTCTGCCGTGTCGGTGATGGTGTTGCCCAATATGGCGAAGCACCTGGCGGAGGGGGCAGAGTTTTTCTCGCTGGCGCTAAAAAATGTCGCCTATGCCTCGCAGGTGTTTCCGGCCATTCTGTGCGTGCTGTTTTATGCGCAAACGGAGAAGTTTTTCAATCGGTATTCACCCGCGTCGGTGCGTATTTTCCTTTCGCCGATGCTTTCACTGCTGGTCACTGTACCCGTCACGCTGCTGCTGCTTGGCCCCTTCGGCTATGAGCTGGGCGCAGGGTTGGCCAGCGTTATTCTCTGGCTTTATGGCCATCTGGGGTTTATTGCGACCGCGCTGCTGGCGACCGCGCTGCCGTTTATGGTCGCCGCGGGCATGCATAAACCGATGTTGCCTTATGCCATTGCCTCGATGAGTCAGTTTGGCCGCGAGGTGCTGTATCTTCCGGCGTCCCTGGCGCACAACATTGCCGAATCGGGCGCGTGTTTCGCCATTGCGCTGAAGAGCAAAGATAAAACCATCAAATCCACCGCCTTCTCTGCCGGAATCTCCGCGCTGTTTGGCATTACCGAACCGGCGATTTATGGCGTGACGCTGCTGCATAAACAGGCTTTATACAGCGTGCTGGCGGGCAGTTTCGTCGGCGGTGCGTTTATCGGCTGGCTGGGGGTGCAGGCTTTCGCGCTGGTGGGGCCGGGGCTGGCGACCATCTCGATGTTTGTTTCACCCGACAGCGGCATGAACATCGTCTATGCGCTGGCCGGAACCGCACTGTCGTTTTTAGTCTCCTTTATCTGCGCACTGGTGCTGTGGCGTGAAAAAACGCCGGCGGTTGTTCAGGCCGTGGGCGGGCTTTTTCTGGCTCAACCGATCCAGGGGCAGGTTATCCCGCTGGAGCAGGTTAATGACGAGGTTTTTTCAGCCCGCATTATGGGGGAAGGTATCGCGATTATTCCCCAGCAGGGCGTACTGAGTGCGCCAGCGGAGGGGGTTATCGTCAACGTTTTCGACACCGGGCATGCGGTCAGCATGTTGACCGACGGGGGCGTGGAGCTGATTTTTCATATCGGCATCGACACCATCAAACTGAACGGGCAGGGATTCTTCGCCAAAGTGCAGGCCGGTCAGCGGGTCGTGCTCGGCGATACGCTGGTGGAATTCGATCTCGAGGCCGTCAAACGAGCCGGTTTTGATCCGGTGGTCATCATGGTTATCACCAACAGTGAACGCTTTACGCTGGAGCGGCTACCTGCCGCGAAACACATTAACGACTGTCAAATTGTCATGAGCTTAAAGGAGTCCGTGTAATGAGCAACATATCAACGTTTCCTGAAGACTTTTTATGGGGCGGTGCTATCGCTGCCAATCAGGCTGAAGGGGCATGGAATATCGGCGGTAAAGGCCCCTCGGTGGCCGACGCTGTCGCCTGGAAACCCAAGGTATCCGTCAAGGACTACAGTGCGCACATGGCGCTCAGCGATGAGAATATCGCCGATGCGCTCAGCGGCCGCAATGACGCAAATTATCCGAAACGTCGTGGTATCGATTTTTATCACCGCTATCAGGAAGACCTGGCGCTGTTTGCCGAAATGGGCTGTAAGGTGCTGCGCGTATCGATTGCCTGGTCGCGCATTTTCCCTACCGGTGAGGACGCTGCGCCTAACGAGGAAGGGCTGACGTTTTATCATGACCTGTTTACCGAGATGCGCAGACTGAATATTGAGCCATTAGTGACGTTGTCACACTATGAAATGCCGTTGATTCTTAGCGAGAAATACAACGGTTGGGTGCATCGCAAGGTGGTAGATGCCTTTGTGCGCTTCAGCCAGGTGTGCTTCGAGCGCTATAAAGGTCTGGTGCGTTACTGGCTGACCTTTAACGAAATCGACAGCATTCACCGACACCCGTTTACCACCGCCGGTATTCGCAAAGAGAAAAGCGCCGCGGGTAAGGCCGAGCAGGATATTTATCAGGGGCTTCATCACCAGTTTGTCGCCTCAGCGCTGGTGACCCGCGACTGCCACGCCATTATTCCGGGCAGTCAGGTGGGCTGTATGTTGACCAAACTCACCACTTATCCGCGCACCTGCAAACCGGAAGACGTCGAAGCGACGCTAAAAAAGAACCTCGAAAATCTGTTCTACGCCGACGTGCAGGTATTCGGAGAGTATCCGCCGTTGATCAAGCGTGATTTGGCGCGTCGCAATATTCATCTTGAGATACAGCCGGGCGACCTGGATATTCTTAAGTCCTACACCGTCGACTTCGTGTCATTCAGCTATTACATGTCGATGACCGAATCCACCGATCCTGAGGCCGAACGTATCCCAGGCAATACGATACTCGGCGTGAAAAACCCTTATCTGGCGGCGTCGGAATGGGGCTGGCAGATCGATCCGCAGGGGTTAAAAATATCGCTGCTCGAACTCTACGACCGTTACCAGAAACCGCTGTTTATCGTTGAGAATGGCCTCGGCGCCAAAGACGAAGTGGTTGAGGGAAAGGTACAGGATAGCTATCGCATCGACTATTTCCGCGCGCACTTCGAGCAGGTCAAGGCGGCAATTGACGAAGGCGTGGAGGTGATGGGCTTCACCACCTGGGGGGCTATCGACATTATTAGCGCCGGAACCTCGCAAATGTCTAAGCGCTATGGTTTTATCTATGTCGATCAGGACGATGAGGGCAAAGGATCGCTGGCACGTCTTAAGAAAGACTCGTTTTACTGGTATCAGAAAGTCATCGCCAGCAACGGCGCGCAGATGGACTAAAGGCTAAGGTTGCCGCAGGGAAAACACGTGATTACAGTAAAAAAATCGCTCAATAACAGTATGCTGCTGGTAGAACAAGAGCAGCAGGAAATGGTGCTGTTTGGCAAAGGACTGGGATTCAACGCCAAACCGGGTACCTTGATTGATATTGCGCACGTCGAGAAGGTGTTTATACCGTTACAGGATTTGAAATCTCGACATTTTTTATCGCTGACCAGCAGTATCCCTGCGGCCTTTTTTGATCTCACCCATGACATTATTCAGCTTGCCCAGCACCGTTATGCCGAGAAGCTTAACTCAGTGCTATTTTTTACGCTGACCGAGCATCTTTATTTTGCGGTTGAGCGAAGCCAGCAAGATAACCCGTTGATTAATAAGCTAAGTTGGGAGATTAAACGCTACTATCAGAAAGAGTACGAGATAGGGTTACAGGCCAAGACCCTGGTTGAGGACCGATTCAAGGTTGCGCTTCCCGCCGATGAGGCGGTGAATATCGCCTTTCATCTTATTAACGGCAGCAGCAAGTCTGATAATGCCACTGCGCATCAGCAGGTTGAGCTGGTCAATCGCATTGCCGAAATTGTGCGCTACAAGCTCAATAAAAATATCGACATTGAATCCATCAATTATGCGCGGTTTATCACACATCTGCGTTATTTCGCCGAGCGGATCCTTAACGGCAAAATCACCGGCGGAGAGACGGAAGACTTTTACCAGGAGCTGCTGCGCCATCATCCGACCGCGATGGCGGTGTCCTGGGCTATCCGGGATTATGTGCTCGAAAAATATCAGCTAAATCTCCCCAAAGATGAGCTGACCTGGCTGAGTCTGCATATCAGCAGGCTGGAGCGTGAATAGCCTCACTGTCTATAAAACCCCCGTTCTGTCGCTTTAATCACCTCATTTTGTCGCTTTTAAAATTTTTTTACCAAAATGGCGGATTACCTATTGATGTAATAAGCTAATTTTATGCTTTTAAGTGATAAGCTTTTAAGATTATATTCCAGTGAAAATATGCTCTCGCGGGGCATAAAAACTAAAAACAAACATTGAGGTGAGTATGGCTTTTTCAACATTACGTCGTCGTTTGCTTCTGGGTGCGATGGCGGTAACTCTGTCAGCAGGCGTGGTTAGCCATTCTTTCGCAGCTTCTGAAAACTTGCTTAACACTATCAAGCAGCGCGGTACGCTAATTGTTGGCCTTGAGGGCACCTATCCCCCGTTCAGTTTCCAGGGCGATGACGGCAAGTTGACCGGTTTTGAGGTCGATTTCGCCGATTCTCTGGCGCAGCACATGGGCGTGAAAGCCAAGCTGTCGCCGACCAAATGGGACGGTATGCTGGCGGCGCTGGACTCTAAACGTATCGATGTGGTTATCAATCAGGTGACTATCTCTCCAGAGCGTGAGAAAAAATACGACTTTTCGACACCTTATACCGTTTCTGGTATTCAGGTGCTGACCAAAAAGGGTAACGAGTCCAAATTCTCGACGCCGGATGACCTGAAAGGCAAGAAAGTCGGTGTGGGCCTGGGCAGTAACTACGAGCAGTGGCTGCGCGCCAATGAGCCGGGCGTCGATATCCGTACCTATGATGATGACCCAACTAAATATCAGGATCTGCGCGTAGGCCGTCTTGACGCTATTCTGGTGGACCGTTTAGCGGCACTGGACTTGGTCAAGAAAACCGGTGATACGCTGGCCGTTGCGGGCAAACCTTTCTCTCGTCAGGAGTCTGGCGTGGCTATCCGCAAAAATAACCCTGAACTGGTCGCGGCTATTAACAAGGCGATTGCCGATATGCAGAAAGACGGCTCACTGGCGAAAATTTCCGATAAGTGGTTCGGTGCCGACGTCACCAAGTAAGGTTTAAACCTGATGCATGAGAGTCTACAACTGGTGCTGGATTCAGCACCATTTTTATTAAAAGGGACCGTCTTCACCCTCGAGTTGAGTCTCGGGGGGATGGTCTTTGGTTTATTACTGGGGTTCCTGCTGGCGCTGATGCGCCTTTCGCATTTCTGGCCGTTGTCATGGCTGTCGCGCGCCTACGTGTCGATTTTCCGCGGGACGCCGCTGATTGCCCAGCTGTTTATGATTTACTACGGTTTACCGCAGTTTGGCATCGAACTTGACCCGATTCCTTCGGCAATGATTGGTCTGTCGCTTAATACGGCGGCCTACACCTCCGAGACGCTGCGTGCGGCCATCTCCTCTATCGATAAAGGACAGTGGGAAGCGGCGGCCAGTATCGGCATGAATTCTTGGCAGACGCTGCGTCGCGTGGTTCTGCCTCAGGCTGCCCGCACTGCGCTGCCGCCGCTTGGCAACAGTTTTATTGGCCTGGTGAAAGACACCTCGCTGGCGGCGACCATTCAGGTGCCGGAGCTGTTTCGTCAGGCGCAGCTGGTGACCTCGCGCACGCTGGAAGTGTTCACCATGTATCTTGCCGCCTCGGTGATTTACTGGGTGCTTGCTACCGTGCTGTCCTTCCTGCAAAACCGTTTGGAAGACCGCGTTAACCGTCAGGATCAGGAGCCATCATGAGTACCATTGACGTGAACAAGCTGGTTAAAAAGTTCCATGGTCAGACGGTGCTACACGGTATTGACCTACAGGTAAACGCCGGGGAGGTCGTGGCGATTATTGGGCCGAGCGGCTCGGGGAAAACCACGCTTCTGCGCAGCATTAACCTGCTGGAAATACCGGACTCCGGCACGATTACCGTGGGTAATATTGAAATTGACGCCAGCGTGCCTATCAGTAAACAGAAAGAAAAGGTGCGTAAGCTTCGTCAGCAGGTGGGGTTTGTGTTCCAGAACTTTAACCTGTTCCCGCACCGCTCGGTGCTCGAGAACATTATCGAAGGTCCGGTGATTGTGAAGGGCGAGCCGCGTGCCCAGGCCGAGGCCGAGGCACGCAAGCTGTTGGCCAAGGTCGGGTTGTCGGGCAAAGAGAGCGCCTATCCGCGTCGTCTCTCTGGCGGACAGCAGCAGCGCGTGGCGATTGCCCGTGCGTTGGCGATGAATCCAGAGGTTATCCTGTTTGATGAACCGACGTCGGCGCTTGACCCTGAGCTGGTGGGCGAGGTGCTTAACACCATTAAGGCGTTGGCTCAGGAGCATCGAACCATGGTTATCGTCACCCACGAGATGAGCTTTGCTCGCGACGTGGCAGATCGCGCCATCTTTATGGATCAAGGCAAGATTGTCGAGCAGGGTCCAGCAAAAGAATTGTTCTCTGCGCCGAAGCACGAACGGACAAAACAGTTCCTGGAAAAATTCCTGCAAAATTAGAGTATTGTTTAGCTAAGCGGCCCGTCGTGCGGCAAAAAAAACCGGCACATTCAGTCAATTCTGACCGTCTGTGCCGGCTATATCACTTCAGACTGCGTTAAAGATCGAAGCGGTCCAGATTCATCACTTTGGTCCAGGCGGCAACGAAGTCTTTAACAAACTTCTCTTTGGCATCGACGCTGGCGTAAACCTCGGCGTTGGCACGCAGTATGGCGTTCGAGCCAAACACCAAATCGGCGCGGGTGGCGGTAAATCGTGTTTCACCACTTGCACGGTCTCGCCCTTCGAAGATTTCTCCCGTAGCATCGACAGGCTTCCACTCATAGCGCATATCCAGCAAATTCACGAAGAAGTCGGCGTTAAGTTCACCGACTTTATCGGTAAAGATGCCGTGATGGCTGCCGTCAAAATTGGCACCCAAGGCTCTTAAACCCCCGATCAGTACGGTTAACTCTGGCGCAGTCAGCGTCAGCTGCTGAGCCTTGTCGATAAGCAAGCTTTCCGTTGGGGTGGAGCTTTCAACGCCGCGATAATTGCGGAAACCGTCGGCCTTCGGCTGTAGCCATTCAAACGACTCAATGTCAGTCTGACTCTGACTGGCATCGACACGGCCCGGCGTGAAGGGCACGTCAATGCTGACGTTAGCCGCTTTTGCCGCCTGCTCTACGCCCACCACGCCTGCCAGCACGATCACATCGGCTAAGGAAGCCTTGTTGTACTCCTGCTGAATAGTTTCCAGCGTTGGCAGCACGCGAGCGGCAATGGCGTTAACTTCCCAATCTCTTTGCGGCAACAGCGCGAGGCGTGCGCCGTTAGCGCCACCGCGTTTGTCGCCACCGCGGAAGGTTGAGGCCGAAGCCCAGGCCACCGAAATCAGCTCACTCACGCTCAGGCCAGCAGCAGCAATCTTCTCTTTGAGGTAGGCAACGTCGGCCGTCGTCGGGTTATAAACCGGCTGCGGCAGTGGGTCTTGCCAAATCAGGTCTTCTTTTGGTACTTCGGGTCCGATATAACGCGCTTTCGGCCCCATGTCTCGGTGGGTCAGTTTGTACCAGGCGCGGGCAAAAGCCTCATTAAACGCCTGCGGGTCATTGAGGAAACGACGCGATATTTTCTCAAATTCAGGATCGTGGCGCAGCGTCAGGTCGGTAACCAGCATGGTCGGTTTGCGTTTTTTCGAGCTATCAAACGGATCGGGAATAATGTCGCCAGCATCGGAGGCTTCAAACTGAATGGCGCCTGCCGGGCTACGGGTTTGCACCCACTCATATTTGAACAGGTTTTCGAAGAAATAGTGGCTCCACTGCGTCGGCGTCTGCGACCAGATAACTTCCAGACCCGAGGTTATGGCATCCGCGCCCGCGCCGTTTCCATAACTGCTGACCCAACCCAGACCCTGGGTTTCCAGCGGCGCGGTTTCTGGATCAACGCCAACGTGGTCTGCAGGACCGGCACCGTGGGTTTTGCCCAGCGTATGTCCCCCGGCAATCAGCGCGACAATTTCTTCATCGTTCATGCCCATATTGCCGAAAGTTGCACGGATGGCCGGGGCCGCAGAGGCAGGGTCACCGCTGTGATTTGGGCCTTCCGGGTTGACGTAGATAAGCCCCATTTCGGTTGCGCCGAGCGGAGACTTGGCCAGTGCTTCAGGATGACGATGTTCCAGCCAGGTTTTTTCATCACCCCAGTTAACGTCAAGATCCGGTTCCCAGACGTCTTCGCGTCCGGCACCAAAGCCAAAGGTGCGGAAACCGGAGTTTTCGAGGGCTACGTTACCAGCAAGAATATACAGGTCAGCCCAAGAAATTTTCTGACCGTATTTTTGTTTAACCGGCCACAGTAGGCGACGTGCCTTGTCGAGGCTCACGTTATCAGGCCAAGAGTTTAGTGGCGCAAAACGCTGCTGGCCGCGACCGGAACCGCCGCGTCCATCCACGGAACGATAGGTGCCCGCGCTGTGCCAGGCCATACGAATAAACAACCCGATGTAGGTTCCCCAGTCGGCAGGCCACCACGGCTGCGACTCGGTGAGCAGGGCGCGCAGGTCAGACTTAAGCGCGGAGTAGTCTAGTTTGGAGAATTCGTGGCGATAGTTGAAATCTTCGCCCAGAGGGTTTGAACGGTTGGAATGCTGATTCAGCAGGTCAACTCTTAACTGATTAGGCCACCAGTCTCGATTATGAGTCCCGCCGCCTGCAGTTTCGTTTTTAATCGCGTGATGAAAAGGACATTTACCAACATCTGCTCCAGCTTCTCGGTCTGCTTCAACAATAGGTTTTGCAGTATTATCTGCATCATCAATAGGATTGCTCATAGGTATACTCCTTTTAATTAATTCTCACCTCTACCCTATACGCGGGCATTGATAAGTCATACCTGAATTACTCTATGGATTTGATAGCCTTTTGCCTCGGTAATAACGCACGCATAAACGCTGCTTAAACCTGCCTTTGTCACAGAAACAGTGTGGATTAAACTTTTAACTAATTCACTATAAAAAAAACGGGCTCTATCACAAAAGATAGAACCCGTAGCCGTCGATATTGCCTAAAGAGTAGGCGTTGCCTGTTACCGTATTAATTAACCGATAGTCATCAGGCTGGCGTTACCGCCTGCCGCCGCGGTGTTGACGGAGAGCGAGCGTTCAATCAGCAGACGCTCAAGCAGCAGATTGGTCTCGCCGCGCGCAAAACCCTGCACCGACACGATAGGGCCTGAACGTTTCGCCAGCGTCTGACACAGGTCACGCAGCTGATCCGCGTCACCGTGGTAAATCACCGCGTCGAACGCCAGATTACTGCTCTGCCAGTCGGCGGCAAAGTCGATGCGCTCCTGAACCGCTTTAGGCAGACGCTTGAACAGCTCGCGCTGTACGGTCGCTTCAGGCCACAATATGCGGCAGCCGGTTGCCGTTGCCGCGGCCAGCTGAATCAACGCGTCGTGCGCGTTGTCGGCCAGCGCCAGTACGCGCTCTCGTGGCAGCAGGGCGTAGGTATTACGCTCACCGGTCGGGCCAGGAAGTGTACGCAGCGTACCGCCCTGACTCCACTCGGCGAACTCGCCACAGACGGTCGCGATACCTGGCTCGTCTTTGGCCGCCCACTCGGTTAATGCCTGGTGCGGGACCAGCAGAGACTCGCGCACGGTGGCGTCGAGTGGCATCGGATTGTCGTTGCCGTTGAGCAGGGCGTTGACCGCCTCGTCAGGACGGCTTGCCAGCAGGCGATAAAGATACAGCGGACCCCCGGCTTTCGGCCCTGTCCCTGACAGGCCTTCGCCGCCGAACGGCTGTACGCCCACGACCGCGCCGACCATATTACGGTTGACGTACAGGTTGCCAACCTTGGCACGCATCGTCACGCGCTGAATAGTCTCGTCGATGCGGGTGTGGATACCCAGCGTCAGGCCGTAGCCTGCTTCGTTAATCTGATCGATTAATGCGTCGAGGTTCTGACGTGAATAGCGCACCACGTGCAGCACCGGTCCGAAGATCTCTTTCTTCATCTCATCGAAGCTGTCCAGCTCAATCAGCGTCGGCTTAATAAAGGTACCGCGTGACCACTCCTTGCTGTCGTCGGTATTGTTCTGCGCGGCCTGATACACCTTGCGGCCTTTGGCGCGCAGCGCTTCGATATGATTCTCGATATTGGCTTTCGCTTCGGCGTCGATAACCGGACCGATATCGGTAGAGAGACGTTCCGGATTGCCCATGCGGCATTCGGCCATCGCGCCGCGCAGCATTTGAAGCGTGTGGTCGGCAACGTCTTCCTGAATACACAGCACGCGCAGGGCGGAACAGCGCTGACCGGCACTGTCGAATGCTGAGGCGACCACGTCGGTCACCACCTGTTCGGTCAGAGCAGAGGAGTCGACTATCATCGCATTCAGACCGCCGGTTTCGGCAATCAGCGGCGTCGGACGCCCCTGCGAGTCAAGACGACCGGCGATATTGCGTTGCAGAATACCCGCAACGTCGGTTGAACCGGTAAACAGGACGCCGTGCACGCGTTCGTCGTTAACCAGAGCGGCACCGACGGTTTCACCCCGGCCCGGCAACAGCTGCAACACGCCCGCAGGGACACCGGCCTCAAGCAGGATGCGCACCGCTTCGGCGGCAACCAGCGGCGTTTGTTCGGCCGGTTTGGCCAGTACACTGTTACCGGCGGCAAGCGCAGCGGCGATTTGTCCGGTAAAGATAGCCAGCGGGAAGTTCCACGGACTGATACAGACCACCGGGCCAAGCGGACGGTGGCTGTCGTTGCTGAACGCTTGTTCAATCTGACCGGCGTAATAGTGCAGGAAGTCGACCGCTTCACGCACCTCGGCGATGGCGTTGTTAAAGGTTTTGCCCGCCTCACGCACCAGCACACCCAGCAGGTTCTGCATCTGTGATTCCATCAGTTCGGCGGCGCGTTGCAGGATAGCCGCACGTTCTTCAGGCGGCGTCGCGAACCAGATAGCGCCTGCGTGAGTCGCGCAGTCGAGCGCCAGGCTAATTTCTGCCTCGGTGGTTTCGCGTACCTGACCTACTACGTCGCTCGGCTCGGCCGGGTTGACCACGTTGTCGAAGGTCACGTCGGTCAGACGGTCTTCAGCCAGTTTTTCGCCCAGCATAGGCTCCGCGCGCAGCGGATGCGCGGCGCTTGCCAACAAGGCGCTGGAAAGGGACGCCAGACGGTGTTCGTTTGACATATCCAGACCCGCAGAGTTAGCGCGTTTTGCGCCATACAGATTGCGCGGTAGCGCGATACGCGGATGCGGCAGGCCAACCTGACCCTCTTCGGCGGCCAGCTGTTCCACGGCCTTGACCGGGTCAGCCACCAGCTCGTCGAGCGGCAGCGTGGCGTCGGCGATGCGGTTAACGAAGGAGGTATTGGCACCGTTTTCCAGCAGGCGACGCACCAGGTATGCCAGCAGCGTTTCATGGGTACCGACCGGGGCATAGATGCGGCAAGGGCGGTTCAGTTTGCCGTCGGCCACTTTACCCACCACCTGTTCGTACAGCGGTTCGCCCATGCCGTGCAGGCACTGGAACTCATACTGCCCCGGATAATAGTTGTTGCCCGCCAGCTGATAAATCGCCGCCAGCGTGTGGGCGTTGTGGGTGGCGAACTGCGGATAAATAAGATTTGGCACAGACAGCAGTTTGCGTGCGCAGGCCAGATAAGACACGTCGGTGTACACCTTACGGGTGTAGACCGGATAGTCTTCCAGACCGTCAACCTGAGCGCGTTTGATTTCGCTGTCCCAGTATGCGCCCTTCACCAGACGGATCATCAGGCGGCGACGGCTGCGCTGCGCCAGTTCGGTGAGATAGTCGATGACCATCGGGCAGCGTTTCTGATAGGCCTGAATAACGAACCCGATGCCGTTCCAGCCGGCCAGTTCAGGCTCGAAGCACAGTTTTTCCAGCAAATCGAGGGAGATTTCCAGACGATCGGCTTCTTCGGCATCGATATTGATGCCGATGTCGTATTTACGTGCCTGCAAAGTCAGGGCCAGAAGGCGCGGGTAAAGCTCTTCCATTACGCGCTCGTACTGCGCGCGGCTGTAGCGCGGATGCAACGCAGAAAGTTTGATGGAGATCCCTGGACCTTCATAAATACCGCGACCGTTCGAGGCTTTACCGATGGCGTGAATAGCCTGCTCATAGGACACCAGATAAGCCTGCGCGTCCTTTTCGGTCAGCGCGGCTTCACCCAGCATGTCGTAGGAGTAGCGGAAGCCTTTATCTTCATGTTTGCGGGCATTGGCCAGCGCCTGTGCAATGGTCTCACCGGTCACAAACTGCTCGCCCATCAGGCGCATCGCCATGTCCACGCCTTTGCGAATCAAAGGTTCGCCGCTCTTGCCGATAATGCGGTTCAGAGAGGAGGAGAGTTTGGCTTCATTGTGGGTAGCGACCAGACGGCCGGTAAACAGCAGGCCCCAGGTAGCGGCATTCACAAACAGTGAAGGGCTACGGCCAAGGTGCGACTGCCAGTTGCCGTTGCTGATTTTATCGCGGATTAACGCGTCACGGGTTGGTTTGTCGGGAATACGCAGCAGCGCTTCGGCGAGGCACATTAGCGCTACGCCCTCTAATGAAGAAAGCGAGAACTCCTGCAACAGGCTTTGCACCATTCCGGCGCGTCCGTTTGCACTTTTTTGGTGCCGCAGTGCATTGGCGAGGTCGTAGGCCAGCTTGTGGGCAGCGGCATCCATAGGCGCATTCAGGCGAGCCTGTTCGAGCAACATGGCGACCGATTCTGGCTCTGGGCGACGGTATGCTGCGGTGATGGCGGCACGACTCACTGACTGTGGATGGATCTGCTCCGCGAAGTCGAGGAACGGCTGGTGTTCAACGGCAACGGGCACGGCGGTATCGTCGTTGTCAGCCCCGTGTGCACCCGCTATCTCGGCAAGGCTAGCGCCCGTCTCGAGCTGCTCCAGATAGGAGTAGATAGCCTGTTTGATAAGCCAGTGCGGGGTGCGATCGATGCCCTGCGCGGCGGTCTTAATTCTGTCACGTGTGGCTTCATCAAGCTTCACGCCCATAGTCGTTGTTGCCATTACCGGGAACTCCATTTGTCAGTAAAACCTATAATAATTTCGCTACTATCTGCCATGTTGCAACTTTGTGCAACCAAGTTAAATGCAGGAAATGTGCCGACTTTAAAATTAGTGATCTAATTAACAAAATAATAACGGCATGATTGTTGCTTAATCAATTTGAGGGTTGCACTGGGTGCAACTTTGTAAGAGTGGGTAGGAAAAAAAGATGCAACCCGGCGTCACAACTTTGTGATTTTCGGGTTGGCAAGATGTATTGAAGGCGTTAAAAGTCTTGGCCTGTAACCGATGCTCCACTAGTATCCTCAGGCCGAAACAGGCGTATGAACGCAAAACAGGACGATGACGCAGTACATTACGCGGCAATCCATCGAAAACGCGGGAGGGTAACCTGACGTTTTTAGGGCGGCATAGATAATTAAATATAAATACATGGAGAACTTGCATGACGATGAACACACCCATGGTGGTGACATTTTGTGTCTATATTTCGGGCATGATTCTAATAGGGTTGTTTGCGTATCTGCGCACCAAGAACTTTGACGACTACATCCTCGGGGGCCGCAGCCTCGGTAGTTTCGTCACCGCACTGTCGGCAGGCGCATCGGACATGAGTGGCTGGTTGCTCATGGGATTGCCCGGCGCGATTTTTGTTTCGGGAATCTCAGAAAGCTGGATTGCTATCGGTTTAACTATCGGTGCCTATCTCAACTGGAAGCTGGTCGCTGGCCGCCTGAGGGTGCACACCGAGGCCAATAATAACGCGTTGACGTTACCGGATTATTTCACTCATCGCTTTGAAGACAAGAGCAAACTGCTGCGCATCATCTCGGCGCTGATCATTTTGATGTTCTTCACCGTCTACTGTGCTTCTGGCGTGGTGGCCGGTGCTCGCCTGTTTGAAAGCACCTTCGGCATGAGCTATAGCACCGCGCTGTTTGCCGGCGCGGCGGCAACCATCCTCTACACCTTTATTGGCGGCTTCCTGGCGATCAGCTGGACCGACACCGTGCAGGCCTCGCTGGTCATTTTCGCGCTGATCCTGACGCCAATTATCGTGATTCTGGCGGTGGGCGGTGTGCACACCTCGATGCTGGTTATCGACACTAAGAACCCTGAATACACTAACATGTTCAAAGGTTTGAACCTGGTGGCTATCCTCTCGCTGCTAGGCTGGGGACTCGGTTACTTCGGTCAGCCGCACATTCTGGCGCGTTTCATGGCCGCCGACTCGCATCACACCATTAAGAATGCGCGCCGTATCAGCATGACCTGGATGATCCTCTGCCTGTCTGGCACCATCGCAGTCGGCTTCTTCGGTATCGCCTACTTCTCCAGTAATCCAGGCGTGGCAGGTAATGTCGACCGCAACAGCGAACGCGTCTTTATCGAACTGGCGAAAATCCTCTTTAATCCATGGATAGCGGGCGTGCTGCTCTCCGCCATCATGGCAGCGGTGATGAGCACCTTGAGCTGCCAGCTGTTGGTGAGCTCGAGCGCGATTACCGAAGACCTGTATAAAGCCTTCCTGCGTAAAAAGGCCAGCCAAAAGGAGCTGGTGTGGGTAGGGCGCGTCATGGTTCTGCTGGTGGCGGGCGTGGCAATTTATCTGGCCTCTAACCCTGAGAACAAAGTGCTGGGTCTGGTGAGCTATGCGTGGGCCGGCTTTGGCGCCGCCTTCGGACCGGTTATCCTGATTTCACTGGTGTGGCCGCGCATGACTCGCAACGGTGCGCTGGCGGGCATGATTGTCGGTGCCGTGACCGTGGTGGTCTGGAAACAGTTCGCCTGGTTTGGCCTGTACGAAATCATTCCCGGTTTTGCCTTTGCTGCTGTTGCCATCGTGTTGTTCAGCCTGATGGGACGCAAACCCTCGGCCTCCATCGAACAGCGCTTCAATGACGCGGAAGCCCAGTATCGTACCGTTTAGTCTGCTGATTTAAACCGCTTCACACTTTCCCCTTACCGGGGATTGTCAGGGCAGAGGAACTTTCATTCCTCTGCCTTTTCTTTGCCTCAGACTCCCCCGATACGCTTTATGCGTCTGGGCCTATCGCGCAATGCGCTCATGCCAGTACTTTGTGAACTCTTCTTCACCGTTCAGGCTGACCACCATATCGCCGCTGACGATAAAGTGCGTCAGGTCGCTGCGCATCTCCAGCGTGATTTCCGCTTCAATCCACCAGCCCTCGCGGCCGATGCTCATGGTTTGTGTTAACAGATAGCGGGCCGACAGCGGGTCGCTATTGTTCACGCTGAGCTCGCGGCGCAGGTTGTGGTCGACCGTGGTATCGATATCGTCGAAACGATAGACCCCTTCACCAAACACGCCTCCGACGCCGTGAGTGACCGAGGTCCAGTTGTCCTGCAGGAAATCATAGCTCAGCGTGCGGTCAACGCGGCCCGGCGACAGCAGGGTGACCGGGGTCAGAGCAGCGGTTTCAGGCTGCGGATTCGGCCCGTCTATTGCCACCGGCTCGGCGCACACCGGCAGGGTAAGCTCTGCGCTGTGCAGGTCAAGCGTCAAGGTGGCGGCCTCGGCCATTGGCCAGACCATTGGCCAGTAGGTGGTGGCAAGCGAAATTCGCAGCCGATGGCCTGCCGCAAAGCGGTGGGCGATGCCATCGAGCTGCACGTTAACCTTGACCTTCTGGCCGGGCACCAGCGGCACCGATTTGTGCTGCCCTTCCAGGTGTGCCAGATTCATCCAACCGTGGGTAACGCGATTGACCGCGCCGTCCGGCGCGACGTCGGAAAGGCGAACATAGAGCATCGCTGCCGGTTTATCGCTCTGTAATTCGACGCTGAATTGGCTAAAGCCGAAGATTGACAGCGGTTCGGCGAGCGGCTCGCTGTCGAAGATTTCAGCCTGACCGTCGTCGACTCGCTGGTCCGGCGGAGTTTCACCGAGCACGCCAGCCCCCATCCATTCTCCGGCCATCAGCCCATGGTTCTGCGGCGAGCAGACGGAAAGCGTGGCGGGCAGAGCACTGGGTTCAAGATTTAGTTGGCCACGCGTCAGCCAGCGGCGTTGACCGTGGACGTTGCTGGCGCTCCCGGCGTCGAAACCGAGCCATTGCCCCTTGCTGGTAGGACGCTGAGCCGAAGGCGGTTGACTGTCCTGTTGCCAGGCCTGAATCATCGGGCCTTCCATCGCCGCGTTAGGGAGGTCTTTCAACCAATGGTCCCACCATTGCAGCGCCTCCTGCAGGAAGCCTATCGCCGGTTCTGGTGTGCCGTCCTGCGGATAGACATGCGCCCACGGGCCGATAATGGCACGACGCGGCACCTCAAGGTTGTCCATAAGGCGGAAAATCGCGTTGCTATAAGAATCGGCCCAGCCGCCGACCGCCATCACCGGGCACTGAATCGCCGACCCGTCCTCGCACACCGAACCGTGCTGCCAATAACGGTCGCGCAGCGGATGCTCCATCCACAGCGCCGGGAAGAACGGCATGTTTTCGAGGCGATGCAGCCACTCGTTGTACCAGCCGTCGCCGACTAAGGCCGGGTCGGCCGGGCGGCTCTGGTAGGCCAGCATGATGCCGCCCCACCAGAGGTTATCGTTCAGCAGGCAGCCGCCCTTGTAGTGAATGTCGTCGTTGTAACGATCGTCGGTCGAACAGACGGTAATGATTGCCTTGAGCGCTTTAGGGCGGCGAGCGGCGACCTGCAACGCATTGAATCCTCCCCAGGATTTGCCCATCATGCCGACCTTGCCGCTGCACCACGCCTGGGAGGCAATCCAGTCGATCACCTCCAGCGCGTCGTCCTGCTCCTGCGGCAAATACTCATCGGTCAACAGCCCGTCCGATTCGCCGCTGCCCCGCATGTCGACCCGCACCACCGCGTAGCCGTTTCCCGAGAAATAGCCGTGCATCGGTTCGTCGCGGGTGCGGGTTCCGTCGCGTTTGCGGTAGGGAATGTATTCAAGAATGGCCGGTACCGGCTGTTCGGCGGCGCTGTCCGGCAACCATAGCCGTACCGCAAGACGAGTGCCGTCGCTTAGCGGCAACCACAGGTGTTCTATCTGGGTGACGCTGTGCGGAAATTCGCTGATTATCTGTTTCATACTGCTCCGGTATGCGGTTTATCCCAAGGTCTAGGCGACGTTTTTAGTCGCCGTCTGACGCAGACTGAGAACTTCATCGAGCCAACCCGTGCGCAGTTCCGGCACTGAGGTTAGCAGCTTTTCGGTGTATTCATGCATTGGCGGGCTGAATACCTCATGGGTGTCGCCACTGGCGACAATCTTGCCGCGATACATCACGGCGACCTGATGAGCGAGTCGTTTGACGGTGCTCAGATCATGGGTGATGAACAGGTAAGAAAGCCCCAGCTGGGATTGCAGTTTGCGCAGCAGGTTAAGGACCTCCTCGGCGACCAGGGGATCGAGCGCTGACGTTGCCTCGTCGCAGATAATCAGCTCAGGGTTGGCGGCTAAAGCACGGGCAATGCACACCCGCTGTTTTTGACCTCCCGAAAGTTCGCCTGGATAGCGGTCGATAAGCTTGACCGGCAGTTCGGTGAGGCGCAGCAGCTCCTCCACGCGGGCTCTGACCTGACGTTTGTTGAGGCCGAAGTAGAAAGCGACCGGTCTGCCGATAATCTCCAGCAGTGTTTGCCGCGGGTTGAGCGCGACATCAGGCAGCTGGTAAATCATCTGCATGCGGCGCAGCGTCTCTTTGTTGCGCTGGGCGTATTTATGTGACAATGTCACACCATCGAAACTCACCTGACCGACGGTATCCGGCAACAGGCCGACCAGCGCGCGAGCCAGCGTGCTCTTGCCGCTGCCGGACTCACCGATAATCGCCAGCGTTTTACCGCGCGGCAGGCTAAGATTGACCTCATCTACCACCTTTTTACCGTTGTAACCCGTACTAAGCTGTTGAATTGTCAGCAGCGGCGTCTCGGTCTGTCTGTTGACCTGCGTTGCCTCTTCAGTCATGCCGTGAATGCGTTCAGCCACCAGCCGCTGGGTGTATTCCTGCCGTGGACGCGTGAGAATCGCCTCCGTGGTGTTGGTTTCTACCTCTTCACCGTGGCGCAATACCATGATTCTGTCCGCCAGCTGGGCGACTACCGCCAAATCGTGGGTGATATACAGAGCGGCGGTGTTGAACTCGCGCACCAGCTTGCGCAGCATCACCAGCACTTCAATCTGAGTGGTGACGTCCAGCGCGGTGGTAGGTTCGTCCATGACCAGCAGATCTGGCTGACACGACATCGCCATTGCTGCCATGGCGCGCTGAAGCTGTCCCCCTGAAAGCTGGTGCGGATAGCGTTGGCCGATATTTTCCGGGTCCGGCAGGTCGAGCGCGCGAAACAGCGTAATCGCCCATTCCCGGCTCTGCTGTTTGTTCATCAGGCCGTGACGAATAGGGCCTTCACAGACCTGACGCTCAATCGTTAGCGCGGGGTTAAAGGCTGCGGCGGCGCTCTGCGCGACATAGGCGACGCGTCGTCCGCGCCACAGGCGTTTTTCAGCCGACGCAAGTTTCATCATATCGGTGCCGTTGAGCAAAACCTCACCGGCGCTGATGCGACAGCCCTGTCGCGCGTAACCTAACGCCGCCAGTCCAATGGTGGATTTCCCCGCGCCGGACTCGCCAATCAGCCCGAGCACTTCGCCCGCGGCCAACTGAAGAGAGACGGATTTAACCAGCGGTGAGCCGTCGAGTGTATCGACGCACAGTCCGCGAATGTCGAGCGTGGTCGCTTTCATGACTGATCTCCGTGTGCAAGGCTGTTGCGTGCCAGCAGCCAGTCAACCACCAGATTGACGCCGATAGTCAGCAGAGCAATCGCCGCCGCCGGATACAGCGGCGCATACTGGCCAAAGTTAATTGCCTGCGCGTTATCGCGCACCATGCTGCCCCAGTCGGCATAAGGTGGCTGAATGCCAAGCCCGAGGAAGCTCAAACCGGCGATAAACAGGAAGGTAAAGCAGAAACGCATCCCAAACTCCGCCAGCAGCGGCGGGATGGCGTTGGGTAGAATCTCTTTGGTCAGCACCCAGCGTAAACCTTCACCTCGCAGGCGGGCGGCCTCAACGTACTCCTGACAGACAATCGCCTGCGCCACCAGTCGGGCCAGACGAAATACCCGGGTCGCGTCGAGCAGGGCGATAGTCAGCACCAGCACCGGGATTGAGGTGCCCATGACCGACAGCACCATCAGCGCAAAGATAAGCACCGGGATCGACATCAGGGTATCGACAATGCGTGACAACACCACGTCCACCCATTTACCGTAAATCGCCGCCGCAAAGCCGGTCACGATACCGATGATAAATGAGCTGATGGTAATCGCCAGGGCGATAGCAATGGTGGTGCGTGCGCCGTAAAGAATACGCGACAGCATGTCGCGCCCCAGACTGTCGGTGCCGAACGGCGTATGAATCGAAGGCAGCAGCCAGATATCGCCCACCTGTTCGGTTTCACTGTGCGGCGCGAGCCACGGCGCAAAAATCGCGCCCAGCAGGTTCACAGCGATAATAACGATCCCGACCCAGGCCGACAGGGGAATGGCGCCTAAAGAACGCCGTAGATTGATCTTTCTGTTCATCAATAGCAGGTCCTTATCAGGTTATCTGGCGTGGCGCAGGCGCGGGTTACACCAGATGGCCAGCAGATCGGCGGTGGTATTGAGCAGGATGTAGGTACCGCCAAACAGCAGCCCGCAGGCCTGTACCACCGGCAGATCGCGCTTGGTAACCGCATCGACCATGTACTGCCCAATCCCCGGATAGACGAACACGACCTCGACCAGGATAACCCCCACCACCAGATACGCCAGATTAAAGGCCACGACGTTGATAATTGGCGCGAGAGCGTTAGGCAGCGCATGCTGCACCACAATCCGCCAGCGCGGAATACCCTTCAGCACCGCGCTCTCGATATACGGGCTAGACATCACGGCGGTGACCGATGCGCGGGTCATACGCAGCATATGTGCCAGCACCACCAGCGTGAGCGTCAGCATCGGCAGGGTGCAAACGTACAGTCGAGCCGAGAACGTGGTGCTCGGGTCTACCATCGCCAGACTCGGAAACCAGGTCAGCCGGATAGCGAACACGATGACCAGCACGTAGCCGACGAAGAACTCCGGCACCGAAATGCTCAGCAGCGTCAGGGTATTGGCGAGGCGGTCAAACACCGAGCCGCGCCAGATAGCGGAGGCGATACCGAGGCCGACCGCCAGCGGAATGGCAACAATCGCCGCATAGGCCGCCAGAAACAGCGTGTTGCCGAGCCGCGGCAGCAGCTCTTCGCTAATCGGACGACCGTTGGCGAGAGAGTGCCCCAGGTCACCGTGCAGCACCGAGGCCAGCCAGTGCAGATACCGCAGCACCGGCGCCTGATCCAGACCCAGCTGCAAACGCAGCGCCGCGACGGTGTCAGGCGTGGCACTTTGGCCGAGAATGGCGGTAGCGACATCGCCCGGCAGCATCTCGGTGCCAATAAATATCAGCACCGAGACCAGCCACAGCGTGCCTATCCCCAGCAGTACGCGATAGAAAATTCGTTGTACCATCATCCCTCCAGCCAGACGCGCTCGGCTAAACGGCCACCCATAAAGTTGAACATCGGATGCGGCTTAATGCCGCCGACCTTCTTGTTGGCCGCGTCGAGATAGTCGCCAAACAGCGGGATCATCGCGCCACCATCGTCACGGACGATACTCTGAAGCTCTCCATAAATTTCAGCGCGTTTGCTCTCGTCGAGCAGCGAGCGAGCCTGAAGAAGCAGGGCGTCGAACTGGTCGTTTTTCCAGTGAGTGTCGTTCCATTTGGCCGTTGACTGGTAGGCCGTGGAGAACATCTGGTCGGCGGTGGGACGTCCGCCCCAATAGCCCATGCAGAACGGGGCTTTCATCCACACGTCGTCCCAATAACTGTCGGCAGGCTGGCGCTTGATGCTAATTTGTATTCCACCCTGTTGAGCCTCTTGCTGGTAAAGTGCGGCGGCGTCTAGCGCCCCGGCAAAAGCGGCGTCGGAGGACGAAAGCTCCAGCTTGAGCTCCGAGAGGCCGGCTTTTTTGAGATAAAACTTGGATTTGTCGGGGTCATAGGTGCGCTGTTCAAGCTGGTGGTTAAAGAATGGATCGGTTTTCGGGATAGGGTGGTCATTGCCCAGTTGCCCATAGCCGCGCAACACCGTGTCGAGGATTTTCTGCCTGTCAATGCCTTCCTTGACCGCCATACGGATATTGTTGTCTTTAAACGGGGCAACGCTACTGTCCATCAGGAAGGTAAAGTGTTGCCCACCGGAAGAGCGCACAATGTTGAGCATCGGGCTGCGTTTAAGGAAATCGACGGTCTTGAAATCGACGCGGTTGATGGCGTGCACCTGACCTGAAATCAGCGCATTGGTGCGAGCGGTAGGATCGTTGATAACGATGACTTCAACGGCGTCGACGTAGGCACGATCCGGTTTCCAGTAGTTGGGATTGCGCTTGAAATAGGAGCGCACGCCGGGTTCGTACTGGTCAAAGATATAACCGCCGGTGCCGATAGGGTGTGACCAGTCGGTGAAGCCATCGGGTACCACCACCAGATGGTAATCGGCCAGTAAATAAGGTAAATCAGCGTTGCCACCTGAAAGGGTAATAAGAATTTGTTTATCGTTCTGTTGGGTAATATTAGTAATCGGCGCCAGCTGACTTTTGATGGCGCTTCGTGATTTATCGCCACGATGCAGGTTGATTGAATAAATAATATCTTCGACTGAGAGCGTTTTGCCGTTATGGAAAGTGACACCTTCTCGCAGGGTAAATAACCACTCTGCTGCACCGGGTTTAGCTTCCCAGGAGGCGAGAAGTTCTGGCATGGCTTTATTGTTTTCGTCTATTTCAATCAGACCGTTCATCAGCATATAAGCCTGATTTAACGGCACCCAATCGCTATATAATGTTGGGTCGAGCGTATCGCTGGTGTTACCCCCTGACATCCCCAATTTTAATACGCCCCCTTTTTTAGGTTCTGCGGCAAAGGCGTTGAGCGGGGAAAGTCCGTAAGCGGTGGTCAACCCAACGGCGGCGGAACGGGTTATAAAGTCGCGACGGCTTAATCTGGCGTTGTGGATTAATTGGGACAGGTGTTTATCGTCATCATTAAACATTATTATATTATCTCCCGGTCTGAAGTGATGGCATCGTGGGTTTTGTTATCTGCCTGAACGAGTTATATCAAAGCTCTCCCTGAAACAAGTATGAAAAATTATCATGAGAGTATGCGAAAATTGCGCAGCACGACACCGTAAAAAGTTTTATTTTCCTTGCAATGAATCACAATAAAATGGGAACGATGCATGGATTTGCACACGGTAGTCGGCTTAATTGGCGTGTTTTGCTATCTGCTGGCTTATGCGCTGGTTCAAATGCGCAAACTAGAGGTTGATGCTGATATTTATGCCTATCTTAATATTATCGGTGGGGTGTTTGGCCTGTATTCGTTGAGCCATGACTTTAATCTCGCGTCCTGCATTTCGCAGTCAATGTGGCTGCTTTTTACCTTATTGGGAATGAAATCCGCTAGAAAAAGGCGCTTTCAGGATAAAACTAAAATTCCGCCGGTGGATATTAATTAAAAAAGAGTATAAGCAGCCGGATCCTTATTATCTAAGCACGCTGGGAAAGTGGGATTTTGTTATTTGATGAGCAGGTTAAAAACGTGGCATCAGCGTAAATTATCGCAGTTTTATACTTTATTGACCTAGTATGACCGTTTTGGTTGAAAATTAATCAGCCCTGCATTTGGCACTCATCGATATTGTCTTTCAGCCACTGGCTGACTCTACGGATTATGGGTCTGACGTATCTATCTTCAGGAATTAATAAATAGCATTTTCCGGCCGCCGCCAGTTTTCCTGGATGTGCGGCAACCAGTTGCCCCGAACGCATCGAGTCCTGAACCAGTCCTTCCCAGCCCAGTAAAATACCGTCGCCCTGTACCGCAGCCTGTACCAGAAAAGGGTAGCTATTGGCGCGCCAGGTGAGACGAGGCGCAAAGTGATGAACGCCCTGTGAGCTGAACCAGTCACGCCAACCGGTCCATTCACGCTGAGGATCGTCCTGGATAAGCAGCCGTTGATGGATAATCTCCTCGGCGGTGATATTAGCCGACAGCGTTTTAGCAAAGGCGGGGGAACACATTGGATAGCAAATCTCGTCAAACAGCGCTTCAGCGTGAAACCCTTCAGGCGCTTCGCGTAAATAGAAAATTGCCATGTCGAATTCTGAGGTCTTGAGTGATGAAAAGCTGTCTGAGATCTTCAGGCGTATTTGCAGGTCAGGAAGCGATTCACGCAGTCTGGAGAGGCGTGAGGAAAGCCACAGTTGCCCCATGGCGCTGGTACAGGCCAGCGTGACCTGTGGCAGACCGCTCCAGCCCATCACCTCGGCGGTCGAGTGGGAGATATCGCCCAGCGACTTACGAATCTCTGCGGCAAAGGCTTCTCCACGCGGCGTCAGGCTAACCTGACGCTGCGAGCGGGTGAAAAGTTTACACCCCAGCATCTCCTCAAGTTGGAGTATCTGGCGACTGATGGCGCTTTGCGTGAGGTTGAGCTCATCGGCGGCGCGTGAAAAGCTGCAATAACGAGCCACGCATTCGAAGGCAATCAAGGTATTGAGCGGCGGTAAAGGTTCTATCTGCACTCTGAGTTTCCTGAAAATTGACGCTTCGCCGAGCATAACGCAAAGTCAGTGCACGAGAGCATTTTTTTACATCATGATGTCATTAGGGTCAGGGTAACGTTAAGCGTATTTTTAGAGTTTCAAAGTAATTTACTCTGCTATAAAAACCCCACGAAATTTCAAGGACGGGAGGGGAGATGCCGCCGACTAATCAGGCTATTTGTAGCAGTACCGCGCCCCAGCATGTACCCCATTTGACTGAAAGCACGGCTAGCCCGGGAATAGCATCACGCTGCGTCGAGTGGGCCCGCAATACCGCGCTGTTACCCACATCCTTTTCTTGTCCCCCTTCATTGAGTGCACTCGCCTGGAGAATGGGTGATGGAGCTTTCAGGCTCGCCGTTTCCTTTTTGCGTCAGTTTGAGCAGCGCACTGAGTGGCAAGATTGCGCAGAAATGGACGCGGTCGAACATCCGCTTCTCGCCAGTCTCAACCATTTTCTTTGGCAGCAGGGCTATGGACTCCCGGCGCTACCTTTATTGGGCCCGGCAACGGCCTTTTGTAGCGTTTACTACGCCGCCAGTCTGGCATTGGGCCATGCCGCTATGGCAGAAAATGACGACGTTTTTCATCAAACATTGGCGGCTTATCTGGCGGGCGCGTGCGGATTGTCCTGCGACGTCTTTGCCACCTCCAGCGACAGGCAAACGCCAACCTGGGAAAGTGATTGCTCTATTTTAGAAACAGATCTGGAAGCAGGCAGCTCTTTTGACGAAATTCATTTGTTGGGCCTGCCCGCCACTGAGCCACTTTATGGTGCTACCGGCAGCCGCAGATATACCCTGGATCCCGCTTCATCTGCACTGTTTATCGGCCAGGTCCGCACCTCACCAATGAATTTTTGCTCTGCGCAGATACCGCTAAATCAGACCTCGATAGCGAGTGGGTTAGCGGGAGTGCAAATGGCGGTGCACTTAGCCGAGCAGCAAAATCGGGCAATTTATGCCATCAGTACCGGCGAGCATGCGGTGGCGGTAGATACCAGTCCGCTGGCCGCGTCGGTGTTGTCCCTGCCGTCGTTCGGACTCAGCGATCCACTGGTGTTTCCCACCGCGCAATCGGCCGAAATTAGCGTTAACTTACCGCCGTGGCGGCAGCTAGAGGGGCATTCAACGAGCAAAACTGTGCATAAAAGAGGCGTGATCCACGATGGCCCGCTAGCGCTGATGAAAGGGCGGTATAAGGAACCGTCGGGCTTTTTGCCGAGGCCTAACGCGCCTGCTCAACAGGAGCCCTCGCAGGCGAGTGTGCGTGAAGCACAGCTTTATGGGCTGAAGATTAACGCCGAAGATGGGCGACGTTATCCGCTGTTTGCGCCGCCGACCTCACAGATTGATTGCCTCAGTTGCCTTCCTGAGCCGTTGCCGCCGGTAAAAGCTCGCAGTCTGCTTGAGATGATAGAAAAGGTCTATTTCTGGGTCGAAGGCCTGAGTTCCCAGAGTAAACAGCGGGTCATTGAGCAATATATTCATCGTAAACCCGCTGCGGTTAGCAGTGATAGCCATAACAAAGCCCTGGAGGCCATTGTGGCTGCATGCGGTCTGCTGATGATCCACGATCCCACCCACGACAGGTGGCACAGCTCTTCTGCAGAGGTACAGACGCTCTTTTCTCTGCTGCTGATGCAGTCGCCGTTTGCTCATAACGAAGAATTAAAAATAGTGCTGGCGGCGTCTCCCGCCGGAGAGGCAATATTGGCAAAACTGCTACTCGACCAGCTGGATGCTTATCTTTCGCCGTCCTCTCAATTAATTAAAGCCAGTCATCAGCACGTCAGGGGGGTGATGACGCAGCCTGAGCCGGTGACCTATGGCCGATTGGAGGCCTGTTTAAAGGACATTCAGGACGCGTTTATCACGCGCGTCTTTTCGTCGCTGAAGGGGACGCTGGGCTTACAGCAGGATGACCTGTCGGCGGAAAAAGTCAGCAAAATTGCGCAGTGGCATCTAAGACTGATTGAATTTGACTATCCTTTCATGCTGTTGCGTGACTTAACGCCCGTAAAAGGAATGCCCTGCTTGTCGAGCACCGGTCTGCTGATGAATATCGGCGTCAGGCGGGTTCAGGATAGGCAGAAAATGAGTATGCTGACGCCACGCGATCTAACCTCTCTGGGGGAAGACCTGCTTCTGAATAACGTTCCCGAGGCGTTGATCAGGGATTTCAGCCATCTTGAGGCGTTGCACAAAGCGGCGGGAGCGGGGACGATGAGCGGGATTGAGGACGCCGCGAATAAACTGAAGCGCAAGAGCGTACTGTTGATTCAATATAGCGAAGCCAAACGTAGGCTGACGGAGGTGCTTAAGGCTCCGGGCGAGGATGCACCGAGCATTGCGGCCTTTAAATATTATCGTGATACCCAGCAGCGACTTTACGCACTGGCGCTGGAAAGTATTTCCGGGGTAGACCGGGCCAGGATGCTGGTTAACTTGCATCGTATGCATGGGATAACGCTGCAGTTTATCCAAATGGAAGACACGCAGGGAAATTCGTCGCTTTCACGTCCCCATATCGGATTTCTACTTTCCTCTGAAGGGAATATCAACCGTGCTGGTACGCAGGTCGAACCGCGTCACTACTTTATCTCTCTGATCCCGGCACAGAGCGATACAACACAGCCGCTGGTATTTCCTGTTCATTCAACCTTGCCCGACGAGCTACTCCAGCCTTTTAGTACTCAGGGAAAGAAGGAGTTTCTTGCACGTCTGTTTGACGATGCAACGGTCAATGATTCGCGCTATCAGTTTTATCTCCAGAATGAAGGCAGTCTGCATTCTGCCGTTCAAATAACGGACTGGAGAAACGTGGCCGATTCGCTGGCAAATAGCATCATTGCCCGCCAGTACTCGGCCATTGCTATGCCTGCCATTGCCCCGATGCGTCATGCCGTTGTCACTGAATCCTCTGAAAGTCAGGGCCCCGTTTCTTCATGGTTTCGCTATTTATTGAGCCAATTGATTTACCTGACCCCGATTGGCAACTGCAAAGACGCTGCCGAAGATTTGATAAAGGCAGATTTAGCGCCGTTGGTGCTCGATGGGGCTTTTTGCCTCTATGCCTTTGCCCCTGGCGCCAGCGAAGAGGAGCAGGGGATCAAGTCAGTCGCCAACATCATCAAGAATGTGTTGAAAAAGACGCTGGAAGATAATATTGCCGTCAGCGAGCAAGAGCCGGTACTCACCCGGTTGGACAAGACCCTCCAGGAGGTCGAATGCCAGCTGAAGCCGCATAATCAGGCCATTGACCGGGTACGTTACCACCTTAGTGGTAATAGAGGATTACGCCCTTGGCTCCTCTTTTCAGCCCTAAACAATGCGCTGGTGATTGGTGAAATTCCTGATGAATATAAACCCACTCTGGCCTGGCGCGAACCTTTTCACGATGTGCTCTATTTCATCCTTGCGACGCCTGGTGGGCAACGGGCCTACCGCTTTGATGAGCTTAATCAACTGCTGTTGCCTAATCCGAGCTCATCGTTGCTGACGCTGATGGCCCGAGAGGCGCATATTGACGCTCTGCCTGTGCTGGAAGAAACGCTCAGCACGGGTAATACGCATCGGTTAAGAACAGAAATCTATCAGCATGAGAGAATGCGTCATGTTGCGTACTACGGCGTATGCAACTGCGAGACGCTAGACTCTCAATATGAGGTGGTTGCTCAACAGACCGCCTTAGGAACCTATTTTTTCCCGGGGATAAAAGTACCCGCAACCGACAACCAGTACCGGCTTGTTCCATCAGGAATGCCTGAAGATCAACAGCTGGTGGTCGAGAAAAATAACGGAATACTCCGTTATTTGAGTGACAACGTGATCTATTTTAAGACCTCGTCTACCGCCTCACAGTTTATTGCTTCATCAGATGCCGCCGAGAATTTATTGAACAATCTGCAAAATATTCCTAACGGCTGGACCATGAAGGCGCTGTGGATAGAGCAGGGGGCGGGGGAGAGAATCGTGGTCGACTGGCAGGATACAGCAGGCAATTCACATCTACGTCACCCGGACAGGCAGGGGAAATGGCTAATCTGGGAAAGTCATCATCGCGGTATCTTTTGTCAACATTTATCGAGAGTAAGACGAAATGATAGCCCTGACACTTCACGTGTTGCCGGGCTTTTCTCTCCGGAGCACTGCGGCTATTTAGAAGTACCTAAAATAAACAGCCCCGGGCGCGCCGCAGCGCTTAATGTATTAACCCAGCGTGCTAAAAAACTTGCGGGACCGATTGTTTTCGAGAAAATCAACTGTGCCGATTTAGCCAAAAATATTTGTGCAGAGTTTGAGGATATCTGGGACACGATTCCTGACAGTATTCGTAAAGTTATTACGGATATTCGCGACTGGCGGATAGATGTGAAAGTGTTTAACGAGTTTGGCCGTTTTACCAACGCCCTTGCTGATTATTCCTATGCCTTAAATAACGTAGAACCATTGACTCATGACGATAAACGAGTCAAAAACCGATTCTGCCAAAAAGTATTAAACTTAATCAAAGAATATGAAAAGCTGAAGCTTAGCGTGCTGGAAAGTAAAAGGCTGAAAGAAGAGTTTCGAGACGCTAAAAAAGATTACTACGATACCTACATTGCAAGAAACCTGAAGGCCAACAACTGGCTTAATCGCTGGTTTCAACGCGTCAAGTTTACCGATAAAACCTTGGGAAACTATATCGTTAAGGCAACGACTCCAGAGCAGATCGTGCGCGATTATGAATTTCTCTATCAGGGGATTCAGGGAGCCATGACGCAACTTAATCACATGGCTGAATCCATCTCGGCACGTTTAAGTGAATCGTCAGCCGCTGGCTTCCTGAGTGGTGCATTGAAGGACTTTTTTAACGCCGATTTCACGCCGCCTCAGGTTGATGATTTTAGGGAGAAAATATCTCGTTATCTGCATAAAATCGGCGGCTTTAACATCAGTCAGGTTGTGGTTGTCGCCGACAGATTGTCTGAGGGGCGACTCGCATCAGGCTGCTACGATACGCCGATTGAAAAGCTAATTTATGGCGACGGTGCTTTCAGCTTCGTTTATAACAGCGAGAGCGATAAACATATTTATATACTGGATTATTTATCTAACCAGCAGTTTATTGAATATGCCCTAGCGCACGAACTTGGCCATTTGACCTTCGATGAGAGTAAGTATGCTTTTTCGGAGGAGATATATCTGAAGGCGAACACAGTTGTTAAAAACTTTAATGTTTCTGGCGCGTCAAAATTTGCCCGTCACCTGATGTCTGACAAGGGCTTTTTCCTCGACTATATCGCCAAGTACGACAGTTTTGGTGCCGCCTTCTATCGCCATTTTTTTGCTCATACCCGTAATCCCCATCATAGACGCGCACTGCGCAATTATCATGCTCTCTTTTTGGATAGAAGCAGTATCGGGTCGCTGTACTCCAACGATGCTAAACTCAGGAAACGTGAGCTGGCTCCGGTGGTGGACTACTTTTTTTCGGTACCCGACATACAACTGAATATTGCCTACTATAACCCGGACATTTTTTGTGGTTTATTTAACTTTATCTATGAAAGAGCCCTCGGAATCGTCAATCAGGAGGCAGAAGAGAGGCGTCGTAAAAAGCGCCAAAGTGGGGAATCGTCTAAACAAGATAACAAGGAATTTTTTAAAACGTTGTTATTTTCGGCACTGTACGAAAAACATCTTCAGGACAATGACGCACATTTAGCACATCAATGATAATAATTAAAAAACAATTCAAAGTGCAATAAAGTAATTCAAACATTTCAGATTAATGAATTTTAAACATATTGGAAATAAAAAGAGATTAAATAACCTGATTATTATTAGATTGTTACTGGTCACGGAAAAAGGCTTACGCGAAAATCTCTCCACACATCCTGACCGTTCAATGTGCTCCCTGGAGAGTGAGTAATTTATGACCATTAATCAATCCCGAAGAAAACTGCTGGTCTTTGGAATGGGCATGACTCTGGTATCGCCAAAGATATTTGCCGCACAAAAAATAGCTTTGTTGGATCTCAAATCAACCAGCGACAGTTTACATATTACTCTGCCAGCGAACGATCCGCATGCGCGGGTGTTCACGTTGGATAACCCCGACAGGGTGGTGATTGATGTTTCAATGACCGCGTTCTCGTCGTCATTAATGCACTCGCTGGTGGTGGTCAAACAAAAATTTCCGTGGATAGTCCGTGCTAAAATTGCGCACTTTAACCCGCAAACTGCGCGTATCGTTTTTGAGCTCAATCAGTCGGCGAAAATAAGCCATCAGAACGTTGAAGGGTTAAAAAGTATCAGCGTGACGGTAGCAAAAGGGGCGATGGCCGCTATTCCTGCGGTGGAAAAAGAAAATGCTCAGCCGGAGCCTGAGGCTTATAAACCTGAGGAAAAAATAAGCAACCGACCTTTGCTGGTAATGATTGACCCCGGCCACGGTGGTAAAGACCCAGGCGCTATTGGTGGCGGTGGAACCTATGAAAAACACGTGGTATTGGATATTGCCAGACATTTACAACAGCAGCTGCAACGGCAGTATAAAATACACGCAGTATTAACCCGTCAGGACGATGTATTTATTCCTCTCTATCACCGGGTGAATTTAGCACACCAGCATGAGGCAGACTTATTTATCTCTATTCATGCGGACGGTTTTAGTAACGATCAGGTCTCGGGTGCCTCTGTTTTTGCGCTGTCAGAACACGGCGCGGGCAGTGCTATGGCGCGCTATCTCTCGCAAAGTGAAAACAGCGTCGATGCTATCTATGACAATGATGTACAAACCAATGATGCCTACCTGAAACAGACGTTGTTCGACCTCGATCAGACCGAAACCATTAACCGCAGCCTCGAGTTTGGCAAACATCTGGCAACCCATATCGAGACCGTTCATCATATGCATAACCGTCATATTGAACAGGCCGGTTTTGTGGTGCTAAAATCACCGCGTATACCTTCCGTACTGGTAGAAACATCGTTTATTACCAATCATCAGGAAGAGAAATTGCTGCAACAGCCGGGCTTCCAGTTAAAAATGGCCAAGGCTCTGGCGAGCGGTATTCACGGTTATTTAAATCAGGAACGTAAAGAAAACTTGATCGCCTAGAAAGATCCTCGCGCTTAAAACCTTTCTCGTTTCATATTAGTGTCACATACCATGATGAAAACTATCCGGAAACATGGCATAAAGTCTCCGGGTGGTTTGATCAAAAAAAGGATCTGGGATCCTATTGACTCCTTCAAATATTTTTTTTACATTCAAGTAACACCGCTAGCGAAGTTTTCAGATATCGTTATACTGAAATTAACTAGCAGCAACTGCGGGGATAGCGAATGGTAAAGTCCATGTTTGGGCTAGGCTGTAAAAATAACGCTTCATCATTCTCCACTCGTTGTCCTGATTTTTCAGCAGACGAGGGTCAGACCTCCGACTCTCTGGTATTAAGCAGTTTTCTATGTAGCAATAGTAAACGTTTATTCTCTCTATCCAAGACTTCACAGCGACCACGTTCTTTAACTGACCTGGCACCCTCACTGAAACAACCCTTCTCCTCTTTTGGTTTTTTTACTGGCTTATTGACTGTTATGGTCAGTGGTTTGTCATTCATGACAATGCCTCCTCGTGAAAAGAAATGGAGAAATAGATTAATTATTAATCGACGGTCTTTATTTTCTCTTCACGTTATTCATTGGCTCAACTTGGTCTAAAAGGAGACCAAAACCTCATCTGTATGTGAAACATAATCGTGCGGGCCTCCGGCCTATAGCGTTAAGTGAAACAAACTGTAAGGTGCCACTATGGGAAGACAAAAAGCAGTGATCAAAGCTCGTCGTGAAGCGAAACGTGTAATCAGACGTGACTCACGCAGTCACCGCCAACGTGAGGAAGAATCAGTGACCTCATTAGTGAACATGGGCGGTGTGGAATCCATCGGTATGGCTCGCGATACTCGCGACACCTCCATTATCGAAGCGCGTACGGAAGCTCAAGGTCATTACTTATTAGCCATAGAGAATAAGCAGTTGATTTTTGCCACAGGCGAAGCAGGTTGTGGCAAAACGTTTATCAGCGCTGCGAAAGCGGCAGAGGCGTTAATTCACAAAGAGATAGACAGGATTATAGTGACTCGCCCGGTACTGCAGGCCGATGAAGATCTCGGTTTCTTGCCTGGGGATATTTCAGAGAAATTTGCTCCTTATTTCAGGCCAGTTTACGACATTCTCGTTCGTCGTTTGGGCTCTTCCTTTATGCAGTATTGTCTGCGACCGGAAATAGGGAAGGTAGAAATTGCGCCATTTGCCTATATGCGTGGGCGTACTTTCGAAAATGCGGTGGTGATTCTGGATGAAGCCCAGAACGTCACAGCCAGTCAGATGAAAATGTTCCTGACCCGTCTCGGTGAAAATGTGACGGTGATAGTCAACGGGGATGTCACCCAGTGCGATCTACCGCGCGGCGTGGTATCAGGGCTTAGCGATGCACTGACTCGCTTCAAAGAAGACGAGATGGTCGGCATCATTCGCTTCACTAAAGAAGACTGCGTACGTTCAGATTTGTGCCAACATGCGCTGAACGCCTACTCATAACTCACACTGAAGTTTCAATAGAAAGGCCGCCAATTCTGGCGGCCTTTATTGTTTCTAAATGCTGAGACTTACAGCATGATAATCATCATGTAGGCGCAGAATAAAGCCAGGTGCGCGGTACCGTTCAAAACGTTGGTCCTTCCGGTCGAGAAGGAAATCTGACACAGGATAAGCACGGCCAGCATGACCACAATATTGGCTGGGGCCAGGCTGAACATCAGCTCTTGTCCGGTCAGGGTGGCGATAATGGTCACTGCGGGTACCGTCAAAGAGATGGTTGCCAGCACCGAACCGAAGAACAGGTTCATCGCACGCTGCACCTGATTTTTCAGCACTGCCTTCAGTGCGCCCAGCCCCTCGGGAGAGAGGATAAGTAACGCCACTAAAAAGCCGGTGAACTGTGCCGGAGCATTAAGTTCGGTGAGCAGCGTCTCGAGCGGGTTGGCGTTGAACTTGGTGACAGCAATAACCAATACCAGATGTACGACCAGCCAGAGCGCATGAGTCAAGTTTTTATGCGACGACGGCTTACCGTGAGGCGTATCCTCGTCTTCATCTTCGTGCTCATAAACAAACAGGCTTTGGTGCGTTTTGGTCTGAATCAGCAGGAATACCCCATACATTGCCGCCGAAATAGCCGCCACAAATAGCGCCTGTAGCGTGGTGAAGTTGCCCCCTGGCAGCGCCGCGGGCAGCACCAGTACGATGATTGCCAGCGGGAAAATGGCCATTAAATATTGTTTGATACCGCCGAGATTCACGTACTGGGTGGCAAATTTGCGTCCGCCGAGCAGCAGCGCGAAGCCGACCAGGCCAGAGGTGACAATCATAATGATGGAAAACAGCGTGTCGCGCATCAGGGCGGGTGCCGCGTCGCCCGTCGCCATGAGTGCCGAGATCAGACTGACCTCGAGAATCACCACCGACAGGCTGAGAATCAGCGAGCCGTAGGGTTCACCCAAACGATGGGCCAGCACGTCAGCATGGCGAACCACGCTAAAGGCGCTGGCAAGAATACCCAACAGTGCAATCAGGTTAATGCCTATCACGAAACCAAAGTTGCTGCTGTTGCCCCACAGCATTAGAACGATAAGGGCGATAATGGGGAAGACGAGAGAATACTCTTTATGACGGGATTTATGCTTGTGTTGGTCCTGTGCTGACACCATGGTAGTAATTTTCCTTATAAATGATGCTGTTCGTCAGGCAGTAAACGAGGATTTACCTGTGCGAAAAACATGGGGCCTGTCCGGAGAGAGTTTGATACCTCTATAATTAATAACAGTAATTTCTTGTTACATTGTAGCTTATGTTTCGGGCTGATGATACTAAAAATCCTATTGATGTGGTTTTTTATTTGTAGTGCGTATTTTAAGGGGTTAACTCTGTATTTACTGTGCCTTAACTAAGGTTTTTAGAAAGATAGCGTTAAATAAAGTCATTATTTAACAATGCTTTATTTGTGTTTTTTAGGTTAATGTCTTCTTTGAAAAGATAGGTAAATTAACGTGGTGGTAAGCGTGTTTGTCTCAGGTGTAAAAAAGTTGCCCGAATTTTCACGATTATGCCCAAATCCCGTTATCTTCAAGCGTAGCAGCTAGACTGATAGATGAGGCTAAACCGCCTGATTTGAAAAGAGGAGACTGCCTATGCCTTATGAAAATAGAACCGCACTGCCGGACTCGGTAAAGCATGTTCTTCCTGCACATGCGCAGGACATCTATAAGGAAGCGTTTAACAGCGCGTGGGAAGAATATAAGAGCCTCAATGAAAGACGAGGTGACGCAGGGCGTGAAGAAACCGCGCACAAGGTGGCCTGGGCCGCCGTTAAGCACTCCTATAAAAAGGGAGATGATGACAAATGGCATCCAAAATGATTGTCGACCTGGCAACACTCTCTTAAGAAGGATTCACCATGCCCGATGAACACACCCCTTTGGTGACAACAGACGCCGGAACGGTCGCGGGGGAATGGGATGGCGGTATCGCCACCTTTAGAGGCATCCCTTTTGCTGCGCCGCCGGTCGGGCCATTGCGCTGGCGAGCGCCGCAGCCGCCAGAAAAATGGCAAGGTATAAAGGAAACTAACCGCTTCGGGCAATCGAGTTGGCAAAATCGCGAATACTGTGTGGCGGTTGGAGGCGGTGACCCCGGTACCTTCAGCGAAGACTGCCTTTATCTGAACGTATGGACGGCATCGCCGGCGGCCGACGGTAAAAAACCGGTCATGGTCTGGATCCACGGCGGCGGCTACACCATCGGCTCCGGCGGTCTTTCTCCCTACATTGGCGCGCCGTTGGCCTCACGTGGCGTGGTGCTGGTTACCCTGAATTATCGCTTAGGGCATCTCGGCTTTTTTGCGCACCCGGCGTTAGACGCGGAATATGCCGCAGGAGAGGGGGTGAATAATTTCGCCCTGCTGGACCAGATTGCCGCGCTGCAATGGGTGCAAAACAATATTGCCGCCTTTGGCGGCGACCCTGACAACGTCACGATTTTTGGCGAATCGTCCGGTGCGCGCAGCGTGCTCTCCCTGTTTGCTTCGCCGTTGGCAAAGGGGCTGTTCCATAAGGGAATTGTCCAGTCGGCCTATACCTTGCCCGACACCACGCGGCATAAGGCGCTGCATCGCGGTAAGGCGCTAGCGCAGCACTTTGGCCTGACGCAGGCCACCGCCGAACAGTTGCGCGAACTCCCCGCCGAAAGCTTCTGGCCGCTGAGCGGAAAGCTGGGCGTTGCACCGGTCCCTATCGCGGGCGACAGCGTGCTGCCACAGCCGATGATAGAGACCTTTAACGCAGGCAAACAACATCCGTTGCCGCTGATTATTGGCAGCAACAGCGATGAGGCCAGCGTGTTGAGCTATTTCAATATCGATGTTGCAGGCGTGGTAACGCGGCTAAAAAAAGAGCATCCGCTCGGCCTGCGGCTGATTAAGTGGCTTTATCCCGGCGTTAAAAGCTCCCAGGAGCTGGGGCGTCAAATCAGCCGCGACATGGCGTTTACCACCATGGGCTACGTCGCGATGCTGGGCCAACATAAAGCCGGCGCGCCGGGCTGGCGGTATTATTTCGATTACGTTTCTGAAAATGCCCGTGCGCTGTGCCCACACGGGACCTGGCACGGCAGCGAAATCCCCTACGTCATGAATAATATGCACCTGATTGACGACGCTCAGATCCTCGGCGGCGGGTTTACTCCACAGGACCGGGCCTTCGCCGACGTGGTCAGCGAATACTGGCTTAACTTTGCCCGTCACACTGCGGTGCAGAGCACGCATATAGACGGGGATATCCATTGGCCAGCGTGGAAGCCGCGCGGTGACAAGACGCTGCGCTTTGGTCATCAGGGGCACGTCGGGCTTAAAGTTGAACAGCGTTTTATGCGCATGCGGCTTCGGCTGTTCCGCCTGTTAATGAATAAATTAGTTAGTCTGGAATAAAACCTCTCTTTGCGTCCGGCGCAAATCGCCGGCCAAAGCGGTTTTATCCTCGAACTTATAAAGGACGCAGCATGAAATTAGGATTCGCGTGTAAATACTTTGACTCTGAACTGCATCAGCCATTCCCTTTCAGAGCAACGACGCGCACTCGCTTTTTGAGCCTGAATAAAGACCAGCAGACCGCGCTGCTTTATGAAATAGCCGAGTCAAATTTAAAGAATCTTTTTCTGACGTTGCAGACACTGGCTGAGCAACCGCCCGCGTTAAGGATGATGAGAATAGGCAGTGATTTGCTGCCTTTATATACCGTTGTTCAGGCGGGGGCGTGCTATGCGGAATTCTTGCCAAGTTTGTATCCACTCTTTACGCGCTGCGGCGAGTTTGCCCGCGCACATGATATCAGGCTGTCGTTTCATCCCGGGCAATATACCGTGCTGGCGTCGGATAATCCGCAGGTGGTCGAAAGAGCGCTTGAGGACGTTGAATATCACGCGCTGTGTGCAAGATTAATGGGGTATGGGCGCATATTCCAGGACTTTAAAATCAATATTCACATGAATGGGAAAAAGGGCTTCGACGGTTTCAGCGCCTCTTTTAAAAGGCTAAGCCCGGAAGCGAGGCGGATGCTAACGGTTGAAAACGATGAAATTTCCTGCTCATTGGACGACGTGCTACAGGCGGCGGAATTATGTCCGATTGTGCTGGATATTCATCATCACTGGGTGAAGGAAAATGCTTTTATTCAGCCCGCCGATCCCCGCATCGAGGCGATAAAATCATCATGGAAAGGGGTGAGGCCCGTTTTACATTACTCCATTTCTCAGGAGGGGATAATTCCTGATGGCGGTTATCCAGACCAAACGACGCTGGGTGTTTCAAAAATGAAACTCAGGGCGCATTCGGATTATTATTTTAATGACACGCTCAATGATTGGGCGCTGTCATTTAGCGACTTCGATATTATGTGTGAAGTTAAAATGAAGAATATTGCCAGAGACCGGCTTTATGATTATTTTTTGTCTAAAAAACAATAAATTGCCATCTCTTGCGCTAACCCCGCCAACTCGGGTTAACCATCCCCCCTCTCTGGCACCATCGAATGCCGCCGGCTGGCGCTAACACCACTCCGGGTTCTGTGTTTTAAATGCCTTAACGTTTTTCACAGGGCAACCACACAGGTAACGGCATGGCTTGGGTTAATGATAATAAAATTGTCGAGTGGGTTCGCGGTGGCTATGAGCTCAGCACCGACCGCGACCGGCTCGACATCGAGAAGATTCACCATTTCCTTTCCGAACAGTCTGACTGGGCCAGAGGGCAGTCGCGCGATACGCTCATGCGTTCTATTGCCCACTCTTTGGCGCTCGGGCTTTATTATCAGGGCCAGCAGATTGGTTTCGCCCGTATCGTCACCGACTTTGCCCGGTTGGCCTATGTGATGGATATCTTTATCGACGAAGCCTTTCGTGGCCGTGGGTTGGGCACCTGGCTGTCGGCGGTGGTGCGCAGTCATCCCGATTTAGTCAATGTTTCGAAATGGATGCTCACCACCCGCGATGCGCAGCCGGTTTATCAGCGCGCTGGCTGGAATCTGGTGACACATCCCGAGAGCATAATGGAAATTACCCGCGCTAATCCCGCCGCTCATTGCACGATACCGCTAGCCGAGACGCGTCTCACCGTTAAGCCATTCATAACAAAGGACGGCCCCCAATGACTTACCGAATTGGCGTAGATATCGGGGGATCGTTTACCGATTTCGCCGTTCTTGACGAGCGTGACAACAGTATTCGCACCCTGAAAGTGCTGTCGCGTCCCGATAGCCCCGGCAGCGAGATAACCCGCGGTTTAGGTCTGTTGAGAGAAAAGTTCGGCATAGAACCCGCCGAGGTGCATTACTTCACCCACGGCACCACGGTGGGGGTTAACGCGGTGATTCAGCGTAAGGGCGTCAAGCTGGCGCTGTTCACCACCGAAGCCTTCGAAGACGTGCTGGAGCTGGCGCGGCTTAAAATCCCGCATATCCATGACCTGTTTTCCCGTCGCCCCGAGCCGTTAATCAGCCGTGACCGCGTATTTGCCATCAAGGAACGCACCGACGGTCAGGGCCGCGTGCTGCAAGCTGTCGACCGAGACTCAGTGATTGCCGCAGTGGAAAAGGCGAAAGCACTGGGCTGTGAAGGCATCGTGGTGGCTTTTCTGCACGCCTACCGCAATCCCAGTAACGAGGTGCAGGTGCGCGAAATGGTCGCCGAACTGGCCCCCGAGATGCTGACTTCATGCTCGGGCGAAATTTGGCCGATCATTCGCGAATACGAACGCACCATTACCGCAACCATCAACGCTTACGTACAGCCCAAGGTCATCAATTATCTGGGCGCGTTTGAGCGCGCGCTCAGCGAGATGGGCGTGCCGGTCCCGCCGAGGATAACCAAGTCTAACGGCGGCGTGATGGGCGTCGAGCAGGCCAAGGCCGAGTGCGTACAGATGATTCTTTCAGGCACCGCTTCGGGTGTGATTGGGGCGGGCTACATCGCCGACCAGTGCGGCTACGACAAACTGCTCAGCCTGGATATAGGCGGCACCAGCGCCGACGTAGCCGTCATCGTCGAAGGCAGACCGGAATACGGCAGCGGCGAAGCGATCGGCGAATTCCAGATTTTTATCCCTTCCGTTTCCGTCACCTCGGTCGGTCAGGGCGGCGGTTCACTGGCGTGGATAGACAGCCTGGGCGTATTGCAGGTTGGCCCCGACAGCGCCGGTTCACTGCCTGGCCCGGTTTGTTACGGGCGCGGCGGTCAGCAGGCCACGGTGACCGACGCCTTTGCCGCCTGCGGGTTGCTTGGGCACGGCTCACTGGGCTACAGCGCCGTCAGCGTCGACGTTGAGGCCGCGCGCCGTGCGGTAGCGCTGCTGGCAAAACCGCTGGCTATTTCGATTGAGGAGACCGCCGAAACCCTCATTCAGCTGGCTATCTCGAGCATGTATACCGACACCAGCGGGTTGATCTCACGCTTCGGCATTGACCCGCGCGAGTTCTATTTTTTGGCCTTCGGCGGCGCTGGCCCGATGATGGGCTGCTATCTGGCCCGTGGACTGAACATGAAAGGCGTGGTGGTGCCGCCTACGCCGGGCGTGCTCTCCGCGCTGGGTGGATTGGTCGCCGACCTGAAAAACGACTTCATCCGCACGCTGTATCGCGACCTGAATACGCACAGCCTGACGGAGATGACCGAGGCGGCCGCGCAGTTGAAAGACGTCGCTGAGGCGTGGCTGCGGCGCGAGCACGGCGTTGATTTACCCTATAGCCTGCAATTTTCGGCGGATATGCGCTATCGCGGGCAGTCGTTTGAAATTGACGTTGCGCTTAACCCAGACTGGCTGGCGCAAGGCGACCTGGACGCCATCAGCCAGGCGTTTAATCAACAGCACCTGAAGCTGTTCGGTCATTGCGATGCCCGTGCCGCCATGCAAATTATTAATTTGCGTCTGGTCATCAGCTCACCAACGTCACGGCCCGACCTGATAAAACTGCCGCACAGTAACGCGGCGGTCATTCCACAATCCATTGTCAGCGCATGGGTAGACGGCGCTCAGCGCGATGTGCTTGTGGTGCGCCGCGAGACCCTGCTGGCAGGCCAGCGTTTTACCGGTCCGGCCATTGTCTCGCAGGACGACTGCACCACCTGCATACCTACCGGAATGCAGGTCGAGGTAGATACCTTCGGCAATCTGGTCATTACGCCGTTACAGACAAACACTGAAGAGGTGGAACATGGCTATTGATGGTCGTAATTTACAAATTCTGGCGAACTACTGCGCCGCCGCCGCTGATGCAATGGCCTTTACCCTGATGCGTACTGCCCACTCGACCTTCGTTAAAGAAACTGAGGATTTCTCCTGCCAGATAGTCACCCGCGAGGGGCTGGCCTTCGCCTCGCCGCGCAGTTTTGGTGCACCCTGGTACAGCGGCATCGATTATGCACCGGTTCTGACGCTTATCGAAGACTATCAGGAGGGCGATATCTGCATCACCAATGACTCTTACGCCGGAAACGTCGCCACCCATTCGCCGGATATTCACATTTGGAAACCGGTGTTTTATCAGGGGCAGATAGCATGCTTCGTGGTCGGCCACATTCACAACACCGACGTGGGCGGTGCGGTACCTGCCTCGCTGTCGCGTAGCCTGACCGAAATTGTGCAGGAAGGTTTGCGCATCCCGCCGATAAAGATCATCAGCGGCGGCCAGCTCAATGAAGATGTGGCACGGATTATGCGTCTTAATGTTCGTGCGCCGGACCAAAATTGGGGCGATTTCAACGCACAGATAGCCTCGGTAAACATCGGTGAACGCAAGGTGCAGGAGATTATTGCCCGCTTCGGCATCGACGACTTCCTGCAAGGCGTCGAAGGCATCCTCGACTACGCCGAGCAGCAGGCGCGCAACATCATCGCCACGATTCCAGACGGAGAATACTTCTATGCCGATTATGCTGATGAAGATACTGACGGGGGCTATCCCTGCCGTATCGCGGTTACGCTGCGCGTTACGGGTGAAACCCTTGAGCTGGACTACACTGGCAGCGATCCGCAGCTCACGTCCTCACTAAATATGCCCACCGGCGGGCGAGAACGTCATCCGCTGGCGCTGGTAGGCGTGACTTACGTGCTCTCGACGCTTGACAGTCGTCTGCTGCTTAACGCCGGAACGCTGCGGCCAACACGGGCGATTTTGCCTGCCGGCACGGTGATGAACTGCGAGGAACCCGCCGCGGTGGGAATGCGTTCCTTGACCTGCGCGGTCTCACAGATTGCCACGCTGGGGGCGTTTTCACTGGCGATGCCCGAAAGGCTGCCCGCCAATTCGCCGGGCGGCAACTCTATCGTCAATATTAAAACCGTGGATGCACAAAGCCGCACGGTGGTGGCCTCGATAGGTCCAGTGGGCGGCGGTGCGGGGGGGACACCGCGTCACGACGGGCCGGACGGATCGGGAGGACTCTCGGCGTTTCTGAAAAACACCCCGGTTGAAATTAACGAAGCCGAGGTACCGATCCGCGTGCGCCGCTACGGATTGTACCCGGACAGCGGGGGCGCAGGGCGCTATCGCGGCGGACTGGCAACGGTGATGGAGTTCGAAGTCACCGCACCCAATACCGTGGTCACGGCGCGTAACCGCAATCGCTCGGTGTTTGCCTCGGCGGGCGCGGCGGGCGGCAACGCCGGTAAAAACTCCCGTTTTCAGACCCATCCCGACACCGAACGGCAGGTTGAACACGGCAACATCGACGTTATCAAATGCGGCCCGGGTGACGTTGTGCGGTTGATTGGCCCTGGTGCAGGAGGCTATGGCCCGGCGCGTGAACGTTCGCCGCAAAGCGTACTGCGCGACGTGCAGTGCGGGTTTGTCACCGTCGAGGGCGCACGCCGCGACTATGGTGTCGTGATAGTCGACGGTGATATCGACGCCTTCGAGACGGAAATAACCCGCAGCGCGATGCCTGAACCGAACGGTGAACACTTTGACTATGGCAGCGCGCGCTCGGCGTTTGAGGCCGTCTGGACACGGGCACGCTATGCGATTCTAACCGAATTTCTCGCCACCATGCCGGTCGTCTGGCGACACTTCCTCAAGCATCAGGTATTTGCCGCAGTGTCCACACAGCCTACGCCGCAGGATGAACAGCAGATGGCACGGCAAATGGCCGAGATTTTGCATGGTTTAACCGACAAGTTTCCGGCCATTCGCGGACTAGGCTAAACCTTTAAAACAGTGAGGACAGGCTCGGATGATCAACTTATCGATTCCGAAGACTCTCGACAGTAAATCGCACGGCTCATTGCAGTCGAAGCTGCGTGAGAAGATTTCCGAAGCCATCGCCTGCGGGGACTTCGAAGAGGGACAGACGCTGCCCGCGACCCGCACCATGGCCGAGCAGCTGAAGATTTCCCGCAATACGGTCACGCTGGTGTATGAGGAGCTGGCGGCGGAGGGCATCCTGATTTCGGCGCAGCGACGCGGATTTTACGTCGCGCCAGATGCGATGTCTCGCCTGCCGCAGAGTCGTCCGATGGCTCAAAGCCCTGCCAGCGTCGACTGGGACAGCAAACTGGTGATTAATCCTGCCGAGATGGAGCACATTACTCATCCGCACGACTGGCGCACCAAGAAATACACCTTTATGTATGGGCAGCACGACCGATGGATTTTTCCGATCTCCAGCTGGCGTAAATGCAGCCGCGATTCGCTCTCGTTGCACGATATGTACGACTGGACCGTGGATTATGTTGATGAAGATGATCCCGTGTTGCTCGACGCGTTTCGTCGGCGGGTCTTGCCGCGTCGCGGGTTCAGTGCCGGTACTCAGGAAGTGCTGGTCACCGTCGGGGCTCAGCATGCGCTGTTTCTGGCGATTCAGTGCCTTATCCGCCCCGGCATGGTGGTAGGCATTGAGGATCCTTCGTATCCCGATGTGCGTAACTTGATGATTTTCCACGGTGCGGTGCTGAGGCCGCTGCCAGTGGATGAAGACGGACTGATTATCAGCGAGGCGCTACGCGGCTGCGATATTCTGTATGTCACGCCGAGCCATCAGTCACCGACCACCGTGACGTTGTCACCAAGCCGTCGTCGCCAGCTGCTGCAAATGGCTAAAGACTACGACTTTATTATTATTGAAGACGACTACGACACCGAGTCGCGCTTCGGCAGATACCCGTCCAGCGCGCTAAAGTCTATCGACACAGACGGACGCGTGGTCTACGTCACCAGCCTGTCAAAGCTGCTTTCACCGGGACTTCGGGTGGGGTTTTTGGTCGGTCCGGCGCCGTTCATTCGCCAGGCTCGTGCACTACGGCGCATGAGCATTCGCCACCCTGCGGCCAATAATCAGCGCACCATCGCGCTGTTTCTTAAAGGCGGTTATTACGAGTCGTTGCTCAAGCGCTTTCACGAGGAGTATGCATTGAGGTGGCGTACTTTGCAGGAAGCGCTGCGCCAGTTTATCCCCTGTGCCGAGGTGGCTAACTCAGAAGGCGGCAGCTCCGTATGGCTGCGCCTGCCTGCCGAGATAAACACCCGTGAACTCTCAAAGCGTGCCTATGCGCGCGACGTTTACATTCAGCCGGGCGAGAGCTATTTTCTGCCGCTTTCCAACTCGACCCAGACGAGGCCAACAAACTATATGCGCATCGGTTTTTCGTCGATCAAAGTCGAGGATATTGCCGAGGGTATTGCCATTGTGGGCGGCGTGGTGGATGAAATGCTCTCGCGCGAAACCAGAAAAAGAGTGGGCGAATGAGGGGGTAGACGGTGGCTAATCAACAGCGGCTGATTGCCGAGCCGGGTGATGCGGTGTTTGTGACTACGGGAACCGTCCATGGTTACCCGTTGAACTTTCACTTCACGCGTTTTATCGGCTTCCTGCCGGCCACGGTAGTCGAAAACTTCTTCCGTGTGCTGGGTGGCCCCTGGGCTGAACCGGTATTTCCGCACCGCCCGGGCGAACTGCATGTCGAACGGGTGATGGCTAAACTCGACCCGCTCGACCTTCATCTCTGCGGCGAGCGTCCGCAGCGTTAGCTTCCCAGCACAATCACGCGGTCAGCGGAGGCTATTGTTGAAGGACGGTGTGCGATGATGACACGCGTAACCTTTAGCGCAGCAATCGAGGCATTAATGTGTGCCTCGTTTTCAACGTCAAGATGGCTGGTGGCCTCGTCGAGGAACAGAATGCTCGGTCGGCGGTACAGCGCACGCGCAATCAGCAGGCGCTGTTTCTGGCCACCGGACAGACTGCCGCCCAGTTCACTTATCAGTGTTTCATAACCCATCGGCATCGCCATGATATCGTTATGAATATTACAGCGCTTGGCGCAGTCGATCAGGTGTTCGGGATCGTTCTGTTCTTCAAAGCTGGCGATGTTCTCTGCGATGGAACCGGCGAACAGCGTATCGTCCTGTAATACGCAGGCGATGCAGGCGCGGTAATTGTTGACGCCGGCCTTGCTGATGTCTATCCCGTTGAGGCGCACCTCGCCCGAGGTTGGCAGCAGCAGCCCGGAAAGCAGCTTCATCAGCGTGGTTTTTCCCATGCCCGAAGGGCCGGTTATCGCCACACTTTCACCTGCCGCGACGTTAAGAGTGAGCTCTTTAATCAGCGGCGCGGACAGCACGTCATACTGGAAGGAGACATTGTGTACCTCCAGCGCGGCGGGCTCTCCCTGGCGTAGCAGGGCGCGCTCGGTAACGTAATGTTCCTCGTCGGTAAGGGCAATATCGGCGATACGCTCAGAGTGTAGAGACAGCATCCGCAGCTGCAACACCATGTTCAGCAGGTTCGCCGCTCTTTCCGAAAACTGTCCGCGATAAGTGTTAAAAGCCACAAACATACCCAGCGTCATGTGGCCATCAATCACCTGATTCGCTCCCAGCCACAGCAGAACAATCTGGTCGAGGGTGGCTATCAGAGTGTTGCCACCCTGGAACATCATCTCGTAACGCGTCTTACGCACGGTCGCGTTAGCGGTGTCGATATTCATATTCAGCCAGCGCTGCGCACGATTGGAGGACAGGCCAAGCGCCTTCAGCGTGCCCATGCCGTACAGCGTTTCCATAAAGTGCGAGCTGGCGCGTGCGGTCTTCACCAACTGCTCCTCGGAAATCTGCCGATAGGTGGAGTAGGTACTGAGTCGGAACAGGCAGTAAAGGGTGGTGAATCCGAGGATAACCCACACCAGCCAACCGCCGTAAAGGATCATCATCACTATCAAACCCACCGACATGATGCCGTCCATCAGGCTGTTCACTACGTTCGAGGTCAGCGTGCTGCGCAAGGTGTCGAGCGAAACGAAGCGGGACTGAATGTCACCGAGTTTGCGTTTCTCGAAATAGGCCAGCGGCAGGGCGAGCAGGTGGTCAAACAGCCGGGCCTTCCACTGAACGTCAATTAGCGTGGTCATCACCAGCTGGGTCCAGGATTTAAGGACGCTGATGCCGGTTCGAAACAGCACGAAGAACAGCAGGCCCAGGCAAATGAGCGTGAGCAGATTGGCGTCCTGCGCCGGAATAACGTGGTCCATGACCAGCTGCATGCCGACCGGCAGAAGCAAATTCACCGACTCTATCAGCAGCGAGAAACAGAACAGCTTAGTGAGGGTGCCGACGATGCCGCTGACGTTACTGGCCATACGACGCAGGTTGAGGCGGTTAACGTTTTTGGTGTGGCTAAAGTCGGCATCGGGCCAGACTTCGAGCGCGATGCCGGTGAAGTGGGCCGACAATTCCTGCAATCCCAGCACGCGTTTGCCGAAACCGGGATCGTGGATAACGATGCGACCACGTTTGACCGAGATAAGCACCACAAAATGGTTCATATCCCAGTGCAGAATACAGGGCGTTTTCAGCTCGGTGAGTTCGTCGAGGTCCAGGCGCAGCGCGCGTGACTTCAGATTCAGCTGCTGGGTCACGCTCATTAACGTTTTCAGGGTCACGCCGCGCGTCGAAACATCAAACTGCTGGCGCAGGCTCAGCAGATCGGTTTGCATGCCATAATATCCGCAAATCATCGCCACACAGGCCAGACCGCACTCTGCGGCCTCGGTCTGGATTATCTGTGGCACTCGGCGGCGGAAGCTAAAATGTAACTTTTGTACGAGTTCGTCCAACGGCTCTGTGTTCATTCAACCGGTCCTGTAATGCTTTTCTTCAGGCTGTAGTATGGGGAGAGCATCCATTGATACAGCGGGCGTTTTTCGAGAAACAGGGTGGTTTCAGCCTGCATTCCGCTCGACAAGGCTAAAGGTTGGCCGTGCCAGGAGAGCGTGCCTCGCTTCAGAGCGACGATGGCCTTGAAATAGCTGCCGTCGACGGCGCCGGTGCTCATGCGCGGCGCGCTAACGTAGCCCGACATCTCTTTTGGCGTGCTAGGGGCGCTGGCAACCGAAATTATCGTGCCGGGAAATTGGCCATATTTCTGGAAAGGGAATGCGGCATAACTGACATTTATGGTCTCACCCAACTTGACGTAAGGACGACTGGCATCCGGCACCCAGGCGACCAGATAAAACGCATGCTCGCTGTCTGGCACCAGCTGTACCAGACTATCCCCGGTATTAACCATCTGGCCGGGAGTCACGCTCAGTGACGAGATATTTCCCGCCGTGGGGGCGGTGATCATAATCAGATTTCGGGCATTAGCCTCTGCCAGTTCGCGATCCAGACCTTGTTGCTGGTAGATTGATTGGGAAATCTGATTGTCAAACTCTGCGGCCTTAGTCACTTTCTGGCTCTGCAAATTGCTGATTTGCAGAGACTGCTGGACCACCTGCGCGGTGAGATTCTGATAGGAACTCTGCTGCTGGTAATACAAGTAACGCTGGTTGTTCAGCTGATCGGAGGTGATTAACCCTTTCTTCAAGGAATCATTATAAGAGGCAAGGCTTTTTCCCATCGACTCCAGGCCGTCTTTTGCGGAAGCGAGCATTTTATTCAGGCCAATCTGCGCCTGCTGATATTGTTCGAGCTGCTGCTGCAGGTTGGCTAAGGTGGCAGCCTTATTGCTGCGCTGCTGGGCCACAATATCTTCGAGCTGCTGTTTCTGCTTATAAATAGCGTCCAGGGTGGAGGTGCTGACATTGCCCGACTGGCTAATCTGGCTGACGTCTATTTGATACAGCGACTCACCGGCTTTTACACGTTGACCGTTTTTAACCAGCAGCTTCGAAATAACGCCCTGCTGGGGAGAAAAAAGGTTAATGGTATACGGCTGAGTAATCACTTCAGCGCTGACGTTTATTCGACGGGTATAGTTGGCAAAGATCAGAAATAGCAGAAGTAAAACCATGAATAGGCTGGTCAGGGAGACGGTAATCCATAGCGGCCAGCCTTTAAGCAATAGCGCCTTGCCAAGCCACTGAGTCTGCTGCTGAGTGGCGACTTCCTTACGGAAAAGTGCGGACATCAAAATACTCTGTCAGAGGGCTTATAAAACCACCTATAGCCTGAACTATAGGTGGAGAATGTTACACGCTGGCCATGCTAAAGAGGACTGATGATTGACCAGTATGTGACATGAATATAATAGGTTATGGATTTTATACCAGAGCTTCTAACGCGCCAGTCACACCCAGTGCGTTCAGTGCGCCGGTCACACCGGTGCCTACATTATCAAGTACGTCAGGAACGGTTGTGGTTACAACGGTTGATACGGTATTCAGAGCAACACCCACGGTATCGGCAACGTTAGAAATCAGGCTCGACAACAAACCGCCACCGGCAACTTGTTCAACTTCGATAGTGTTTAATTCTTTCATAATAACCTCCGAAATTATTGATAAAAGCTTAATAATGATCGCTGATTTTTTTCAGAGATACGCCAAGGCATCACCTTGCGATCATGGGTTTACTCTACCCTATCTTATTGAATTTGGCTTATTGTTATGTGAGAAAAGTGTAAAATTTCACATATTATATTAA
>NZ_MRWE01000034.1 GCF_002093665.1 Rouxiella badensis
GGCTTAACCCATAATCACGCGGGTGGTTTATAAATTTTCAAAAAAATTATTAAAAAATCGATTTAAATCTAACTCTTTTTGATTACTTAACAATGCTATAGTCATTTTTGTGCTAAAAGCACATGTGTGTAAATATTACTGATTTGTTTGCCCATCTCTTGATGGGCCTTTTTCTACATCAACGGCAATCACAAAACTCTTCCCTGCACGCTTTGTTGATGATGTCTAAGGCTTGAAGTCACCCACTTTCAAGCTGGGCACGGGTATGAGCAGCCATTGAGGCATTGCCAAATAGCGTTAACAAGATATAGAAGAATAACCAAAGCTAGCAGTACACATCTGGAGTGGTGGAGAGGGAAAACTCGAACTGATGAGCGCACTATCGTATTTGTAGCGCGGCTGCCCATCAAATGGGCCATACTTCAGCCCAGAGGATTTATGACCTTTACGGCAAATGGATGAGCGAAAACAACTCAGACCAATGTCGGTTATGAATTCTGGTTTCAATCATTCTGTCCCAGATATGCCTCAAGCCCCAAAAATTTGAGTCACAAAAGCTTATACTTCAGAAACCTACCTGGCCCACTGCGGCTTATTCAAGATATGATCCTGCCAGTCAACAACGTCGTCTTCGCGTACCGCAATATTACGCACCGAGATGCGGGCGGCGTGCATGGCTGACTTGGACTCTTTATGCAACAGAGGATGCCATGGCAGCAGATCCTTGCCCTCACCAATCAGGCGATAGGCGCAGGTCGGCGGCAGCCAGTCGAACTTGGTCAGGTTCTCACGGGTCAGCTTGATGCAATCTTCTTCGAGCGCAAAACGATTCTCGTAATTGCGACACTGACAAGACTTGATGTTCAACTGGTTGCAGGCAACGTTGGTGAAGTAAATCTCGTCCGTGTCTTCATCGATTAGCTTATGTAAACAGCATTGCCCACAACCGTCGCACAGTGCTTCCCATTCATTATCGGTCATTTCAGACAGCGTTTTTTGCTGCCAAAAAGCGGGTTGAGACATAGTGACATCCGGTTTTAATAAAAATGAGGCTGACTATATAGACGCTTTAGCCTCGAGATGCAAGCAAAGCGACCCATAATAGCAGCCGCGTTGTGGTTGCGCCCTGTCATTCAACCCGCCTGTCAGATGACGCGGGTCGTAATTGCTTTGCCGTTGAGAAAGATTTCAAGAGCGTCACCGGCAGCTATTGGCCCTACGCCATGCGGCGTGCCGGTAATGATGATGTCGCCGGCGCGCAGTGTGAAGAATCGGCTCATGTAGGCAATCAGCGGCAATATTGGGGTGAGCATGTCGCACGTGTTGCCCTCTTGCCGCACCTCACCGTTGACCACTAATTTTAGTTCAGCCTGCTGTGCATCACCAAACTCGCTGGCAGAAATAAATCCCGACACTGGGCAGGAACCATCGAAGCCTTTAGCCTTATCCCAGGGCTGCCCGTGCTTGATAAATTCGCTCTGCAGTTCGCGCAGAGTCAAATCGAGCGCAACGCCATAACCTGCAATCGCCTCACTCACCCGCTGCTCGTTCGCCTGCTTTAAAGGTGAACCGATTAATACGGCAAGCTCTACCTCGTGGTGAACCACGCCGAAATCCTTGGGGATGGCGACGGGTTGCAAAATATCGCACAGCGCGGTTTCCGGTTTGATAAACACCAAGGGCTCTGTCGATGCTGCGCTGCTCATCTCTTTGATATGTTTTGCATAGTTATTACCTACGCAAACCACCTTACTCACGGGATAATCCAGAAACGCGCCATGCCAATCACGATGCTGATACATTGGGCTCTCTCCCTTGCCAGCCGGTTGTTGCTGGCTAAAAATAGGTCGCTATTGCACGGAGGCTCCGGCGATATCATCTGCCATCATGCCAACGCTGATAGCGAAATAGTAAGAGCGATTCCAGTGCATGATGGTCCTAAAGTTATCGTAAACCATAAATGCGCGCCCCTGATCGGAGTCTGGCGTAATAATCCAGGCACGCGTCACAGAAGCAGGTAAAGGTTTACCGTCCAGCGACAGCACGCCCTTTTGCTGCCATTCTGCGGCGCTGTGCGCCTGATCGTTTTTCAAACCAACCTGCGTGGTGTCAAAACCGGCGGGTAATTTGACCTCCATTCCCCACCCCTGATTTGCCTTCCATCCTTCAGATGACAGATAGTTCGCCGCAGAGGCAAAGACGTCGGAGGTATTGTTCCAGATATCAATCTTGCCGTCACCGTCACCGTCAGCGCCATACCTCAGGTAAGAGCTAGGCATAAACTGCGTCTGCCCCATCGCGCCGGCCCATGAACCTTTCATCATCTCACTGGTTGCCTTACCTTGTTCAACAATAGTCAGTGCTGCGATTAATTCATTGGTGAAAAATGCTTCCCGGCGACCTTCAAAGGCCAGCGTCGCCAGCGCCGAGAATGCGTCATCTTTGCCCTGTATCTTTCCGTAATTACTTTCCATGCCCCACAGCGCGACAACATACTGTGGCTGTACAGCATAGCGGTCACTGACTTTTTGCAGTTCGGCCGCGTGTTGTTGAGCCAGAGCCTGGCCCTGCTGGATTTTAGAGGTAACAAGTACGCGGCGCAGATAGTCGTCGAGGGTTATCTTGTTTTCAGGCTGATTTTGATCGAGGCTGATAGCTCTGTCGACGAAATGCACGTTGGCAAATGCGCTATCGAGGGTTTTCTGGCTTATACCCTGCTGTCTGGCCTTTTGTTTAAGCTGTTCAACGTAGGCAGGAAACTCTGCAGGATTGCGTCCCTCGGCGGCTAAGGTCGTTTGGGCAGGTTTGGCGGCAGCAGGCGCCACAGTGGCAGCAGGAACGCTTGCAGGGGCAGACTGGGTCTTATCGTTCGCGCAGCTGCTTAATGCCACAGCGCCCATCGCCAGGGTGATAACCGATAGTTTTAAGCTCATCGCGTGCTTCCTTTTCGTGGCAACCTTTATGGCAATGCTTCATTGCAAATGCATTGTGCTTCTCATAAGGGCTAACGTGCAGGAGCGCGAGGATGAATGCAAGACTCCCGCCTCTCATTTTCATAAAAGACGGGATATGTCAGATTTTCCCTAGAATAATCTGATTATTTATTGTCTGAGCCGAGGTGGATATTTAATAGACTCTCGGTCGGAGGTGGCACCTGCAGGTAATAGCCGCGCTCGGTCAGCTCTTGTTTAACTTTTTCAATATCTGCGGTCGCAAGCTTCTCGCGCGTGCCCAGGTTAACCATCATAGAAAACACCGGCTTGCCGAAACTTTTCATCAGTTCTTCAGGAACCTGAGTGAAATCGTCTTTTTTTTCGACATACAGGTAGGTTTGATCACGTTTATTACTTCTATAAATTGCACAAAGCATTTTTTTAACTCTATTTTATTGGAACGGTGGCTTGCCTAGATATAGCTGTAACTATACCATGCATAACGTACATCGGAATATCGCCCCCCGTGTGGTATTCCGGGGATTTAAAGATGCTGAGACTGAGTCAGGATAGATGTCACAATCGCCAATAGAACTAAAAGGCAGCAGTTTTACCTTATCGGTTGTTCATTTACACAGTGCACAACCCGAGGTTATTCATCAGGCATTACAAGAAAAGTTGGAGCAAGCTCCTGCATTTCTGAAAAATGCCCCTGTTGTTATCAATGTTGCAGCACTCACCGGTGATGCAGACTGGAAAAAAATTCAACAGGCTGTCGTTTCTGCAGGCTTTCGCGTTGTAGGCATCAGTGGGTGCAAAGATGAACAGCAAAAGCGTGCGCTTTCGCTTACCGGTTTACCGCTGCTAAGCGAAGGACGCGTCAAGCGTGCCCTTGCAGAGCCGCCGGCCCCGGTTCCGGTGATACCGGATAATGCCCCTGCCAAAACGCGGATTGTCAGTACGCCAGTCCGTTCAGGTCAACAAATTTATGCCCGTAACAGCGATCTTATTGTAACCAGCAGCGTGAGTGCCGGTGCCGAGCTTATTGCCGACGGCAACATTCATATTTATGGCATGATGCGCGGTCGTGCATTGGCCGGCGCTGCGGGTGATACGAATTGTCAGATATTTTGCACGCATCTTGGCGCTGAGCTAGTCTCTATCGCAGGCCAGTATTGGCTGAGCGATCAAATCCCGTCCAACTATTTTGGACAGGCTGCGAGACTTCGCCTCCAGGATAACGTGTTAACCGTACAACCTTTATATTAAGTTTCTGCGCCTCTTTTACCCTCTGGGGCAGACACTACGACCTTTGACAAGGAATCTTTACATGGCACGCATAATTGTTGTTACATCGGGTAAAGGGGGCGTTGGCAAGACTACTTCAAGCGCAGCCATTGCTACCGGCCTTGCCCAAAAAGGCAAAAAGACCGTCGTCATTGATTTCGACATCGGTTTGCGTAATCTCGACCTGATCATGGGTTGCGAACGTCGCGTTGTGTATGATTTTGTCAATGTTATTCAGGGTGATGCCACGCTGAATCAGGCACTTATCAAAGATAAGCGCACCGAAAACCTCTACATTTTACCGGCATCACAAACGCGTGACAAAGACGCGTTGACCCGTGATGGCGTTGAAAAAATCCTGAAAGACCTGGCCGATATGGACTTTGATTTCATCGTCTGTGACTCTCCGGCAGGGATCGAAACCGGCGCGCTGATGGCACTGTATTTTGCCGACGAAGCCGTCATCACTACCAACCCTGAAGTCTCTTCTGTTCGTGACTCCGACCGCATTTTGGGCATTTTGTCTTCAAAATCCCGCCGTGCGGAACAGGGTCAGGATCCTATCAAAGAACACCTGCTTCTTACCCGCTACAACCCTGGCCGCGTTAGCCGTGGCGACATGCTGAGCATGGAAGACGTGCTGGAAATCCTGCGCATTCCACTGGTTGGCGTGATCCCTGAAGATCAATCGGTGCTGCGTGCGTCCAATCAGGGCGAACCGGTTATTCTGGACCAGGAGTCTGACGCAGGTAAGGCATACGATGACACGGTCAGTCGTTTGCTGGGTGAGGAACGTGCGTTCCGTTTTATTGAGGAAGAGAAGAAGAGTTTCCTGAAACGCCTGTTTGGGGGATAAGCCATGGCATTGTTAGATTTCTTTTTGTCCCGCAAAAAATCGACAGCCAACATAGCCAAGGAACGGCTACAGATCATCGTAGCTGAACGGCGTCGAGGGGACAGTGAACCCGCCTATTTGCCTGACCTGAAGCGTGATATTTTAGCGGTCATCTGTAAGTACATTCAGATTGACCCTGAAATGCTCCACGTGCAGTTCGAGCAGAAAGGCGACGATATATCGGTGCTTGAGCTGAACGTGACACTTCCTGAGTCAGAGTCGGAAGAAGCACCAAAATGATCGGCTTTGAGTAACCCTCCCCTGTTCCTGGAACAGGGGATAATTTTTTCCGCCCGTTGACGTTCTGACGGTAGATATTCACGACTTTTACTTTTTGAAATGACCAGAATGCTTGAATAATTGTATTCAGGTATGTGACCTGAAAAATAACAGGCAGTGGTTTTGGGGTAGGGTCATTGAATAGTTCGAAATCCTGTTCGGAATTAGGAGCGGTTTCCCTTTCTAACCGCCAAATAAAACGTCCAACAAACCCTCGGTTGCTGAACGTTGCTTAAAATGGATTTATCAGAAAGCGCTAGCGATTATACGATTCCGTATTTTTTCTCAGTAACAAATTTAGGTTCTTTCCAGTTCGGGCCTTTTACGATTTTCCCATTTTGATCAGCTAGTACACCTTTTCTAAATAACTCATCGTATTTAGATGAAAGCTCTCCACAGGTAACTACACCATATCGGTTGTATGTAAATAACTTATCTAACTTTGGATAGTCAGACGTTGGTCCTAAAAATGTTAATATATCCTCTACACTTTCATTTTTGATTATATCTTTTAAAGACATTGAATTATCCTCCCAAGGCATCTTTTAGTTCCTGTTCACAATCGGCTTGTAGGGTCTCATCAGTATAAAGGCTCAGTTCTCTTTCGTTTATTTTATAATCCTCTAGAGTTGCAGCATGGGTATTATTCCATTGTTCTTTTCGTCTAGAAATGCTTTGAGAAACTTCTCCATCTTTGATCCGCTATATAGCTATCGCTGTTTCCAAGACTGCATAAGACCCCCCCTGTTTTTATCCAGGGGAGTCTTTATCTGATTGGCAGCAAGGCTAGCGGAGAAAAAGACCGCCCTGTCTTAAAACAGATATTTGAATCTCAGCCGTGCGCCATAACGAGGTTGATGATTGCCCTGCTCTTCAGAGGAGGCATTTAGCCAGGACGTGTAGGCACCCAGATAAATATTGAAGTTAGGCATTGCCATAATATCAGGAAGCTGCCAGGAAGTATGCAGAGTGTGAATATCATAATTACCCGGCGCCAGAATCGAACATTCATTATCACAGCTTTCATTAACTCCAGAAATATTAAACTCGGAAATCTTGTTGTGAGCATAAATATATCCCAGCTCGACGCGATGCCAGAGCGCATTAACGCCCGCACTGAAGTCCTTCTCCTCTTTCGCATTCATCATGGCGGTGTTGAGGTTAACGACCATCCCATTCTCGAGATCGTTTTTCAGCGTATTCCACGTCATGGTTAAGCCATAGCCCGTGCGCCTGGACTGATCGTTCCATTTCCCGTTGCCGTCGTTATAACCATAGGCATTCTTGACCAGATTGCTTTCCATCGCCGCCGCAACGGAGTAAATACCGGATTGCCACGCCACAACCGGACGTGTGTACACCACATTTTTTTGATTTTCCAATTCCGTGCCGTGGTAGCGGCTGTCGACATACAGAGAACTGCCATCCTCGACCAGGTTATTGAGCTCAAAATACCAGTTGCCAAGGGTTTTGCTGACCAACAGGTTGCCACCGCTGTTGCTGCGGCCGCGTGCCTCTTTCATCATGTAAATATAGCCGTAGCCGTCGCTGTAGAGATTGTTTGCGGTATTACCGGAATACTCGACAAAAGTGTCCTGATTCAGCGGGAACATATCGTAGGCCTCAAAACGCCCGACTTTCATCTGCCAATCGTTTTGTTGGCCAAAGAAGAATACCGCATCGTCAAGATTCATCTTGCCATTCATATCCGCCAGCGGCTGAACGTTGAATCCGGCGTAACGGCCAGCGGTCGACCTTTGCATCCCTTCCAGACCTAACAATATACGTCCATTAATATCCCAACGCTCCTTATTACCCGGTGCCCAGTTTTTATTAGCGCTAGTTTTTAACGAAGTTAAACTGCCCGTACGGCTTGCGCCATCGAGATTAAATTCAACGTCACCATAGAACTTTAGTTCTGCATTAGGATTTGATTTCACTAAAGGGGGACTTTCTCTTTTAACCACGGCGACGATATTCTCTTTTATTTCACCCGCCCCTTGCTTTAGCTTTATAATTTCCGCCTCAGCTTTATCCGCGCGTTTTTCTGCGGACTGTAACCGCTGTTCGAGTAACGCAAACCGCTGCTCTAATGTGAGAGAGGATTGTGCAAGAAGATCACCAGAGAAAATACTGAAACACAGCACCAGTCCGACTTTTTTATTCATCGAATTAATCCTTGCCGAAGGGTTATATTTTATTATTAATGTGAGAAACCCGCCCGTTTATTACGGGCAAGGTCATTATTTACAAATTATTTTAAATACCAGGCACCACTTTCATTGAGCACGGCTTTACCTGACCAGGCAAAGATATGCAGCTTTCGTTGGTCGGGATAAATACGACTGCTCAGGCAGGCTTCCCCATCATTAACAAAAACCTCAACGGAGGACTTGTCGAAAAAGACCCGAAGTGACAATGCTGCCGTCTGCGGTAATGGCACGCTGCGTTGGCCACAGAGTCCAAACTGCGGATAATGACGTTCCAGAATCAGGCGTTGGGCCTGGTTATCAACATACAGCCGCATCCCCTCCTCCAGAGCAATACCGTACTGCTCTGCATCACTCCCCACCCTGTCCCACTCGAGAATCACCTCCGTCGTTTCGCAGTGGTCCATCACGCACAGCGCCTGATTATCCAGAGTCTGCGCCGACCAGCTTGAGAAATCCTGACGCATTGCTTCGACCTCTTTTACGGGTCGCATTTGCAGACGATTTTCCGCCGTCAGGGTAAGTTCACGAGGTAAAGAGAGCATTCCCGCCCATCCGTCACGCTGTTCCGGCATCGGTGATTCCCACATGGCCAACCATCCAATCACAATGCGTCGACCATCGGGTGCCAGGAAACTTTGTGGCGCATAAAAATCGTGCCCGTGGTCTAGCTCCTGAAACGCGACTTCTTGCACAAAGTTTTCTCCCGGTTGCCAGTGCCCCACGATAGACCCGCTCTGGAATAAGTTCCGATTCGAATATCCCTCGGCTTGCATACCTTGCGGGGAAAACATCAACACCTGTTTGCCCCGCAGCGTGAAGAAATCCGGGCATTCCCACATGAATCCCATGCCTTGCGGGGCGACAGCAAGCACCCCTTCATCATGCCAGTGGCGAAGATCCTCTGAGCGATAGAGCCTTACCATGCCGGTATCTTCGGTGCGTGCGCCGACAACCATGTACCAGCTCTCGCCCTCTTTCCAGACTTTAGGATCGCGGAAATGGTGCAGTCCGGCCGGCGTATCGAGCACCTGTCCCTGTCGATTAAAATGAATGCCGTCCTCGCTGGTTGCCAGGCATTGCACCTGATAAAGGTTATCGTCGCTCGCAGGACAGCCGTGAAACTTATGCCCGGTATAGACGAGGGCTAGCTCGTTACCGTTGACAACCGCAGAGCCTGAGAAGCACCCGTCTTTATCTTCCGGTCCTTCTGGCGCGAGCGCGACGGGCAGATGTTCCCAGTGCAGTAAATCGCGGCTTCGTGCGTGGCCCCAATGCATAGGCCCCCACTGCGTGGAATAAGGATGATGCTGGTAAAATGCGTGATACCAGCCCTCAAACCAGACCAGGCCATTAGGATCATTCATCCAGCCTGCTCTTGCCGCCAGATGATATTCGGGGTACCAGCGCCTGTTCAGCTGTTCACCTTTAACCCTGAGTGCTTGTTCGGCTTTGTCTATTAATAACGTCATATTCATTCACTCTTATTTCATTCAAACGGCAGAAGGTTGTGACAATAAATCTTCTGGAGAGGGCTTATTGCTGCGTAAAAGAAAGATTGAGATAAAGGTGGTGCTAAATACCATCAGCCCCATGATGAGATAGGATTGGGCAAATCCATATTTTTCATAGCTATAGCCGGCCAGCGGAGAGAGGACCGTCGCAATCACCGAGCTGGTGCAGGCAAAGCCAACAAGATAGAGGGTTGAGGAGAGACGTTTATCGAAGTTGAGACTGTTATATTTAAAGATGGAAACCAGCAGAACGGGGAGTTCTACGGCATGCAGCAGTTTGGTGATGGAAATGAGCAGCGGCCCTTCCACCAGCCCTGAGGCAATCATGCGCAGAGCCATCGTCATGCCAGCAAAGATCAATCCGTTTTTGGCCCCCACGCGATTCACCAGCCATGGGGCGCAGAACATCCCGGCCGCCTCCAGGAAGACCTGGAACGAATTGAGATAGCCGAACATCGCATTCCCCTGATGCAGGGTGGCAAACTGAGAGGCAAAATAAACCGGAAACTGCTGGTCGTAGACGCCGTAGATGCAGGTTCCAACCACAAAAAACACCAGTTTCCAAAAGCGCGATAAGGTCAATAATCTCAGCGCGTCTTCAAGCGTGACTTTCGCCATCCCCAGTTCGAGTTTCTCAAGGCTCGCTGGCGTATTCACTTTTAAACGTGCCAGCAGACCAAAGAACACCAGCCCGGAGCATGACGCCACCAGAAAGTTGAGTTTTGGATTGATATTGAACAGAATGCCGGCAAAGAAGGTCGCCACTGCCCAGCCCAGCGACCCCCACATGCGAGCCCTGCCAAATTCAAAGGTGCTTTGACGCGCCACCCGCTCGGTGTAAGACTCGAGGACTCCAATCCCCCCGTTAAAGGTCATTCCGACAAACACGCCACCGAAAATACTGCCCAGCAAAATATTGATACTGAGCAGATAACCGAACAGCAGATAGGCTGGCCCGGAAAGGAACAGCAGCGCGGTGATGTACCACAGCAGGTTCTTGCGTAAACCGAGCCGGTCCTGAATAAAGCCATAAAAAACCTGGGCACAGAGCGCCGAGACTGACATTACGGAAAAAATAATCCCGGTATCCATGGCTTTCAATCCCACCTCCTGATGTAACCAAATGGAAAGCAAAGAGCCGGAGGATGACCAGCTCACAAAAAAGAAGAACAACAGCGCACTTAAAAGCGAGTAACTGCGAGAATGATGTTTTTTCATCATAACGATCTCTATGAGGGATAATGATGAAATGGTAACGTTAACAAATCATCACCCTCACCTTCTTTTGCGGCGATACATGATGTTAATCACACAAGTTAACGTTAACATAGTGCAATTGGGAGCATGATCAAATTTTAACGTCATGTTTAAAGACTCCTCAGGGAGATGACGGTGAACAAAAATATCGCCGCATCCTTTTACATCATAAAGTGAGTTGTATAGCCTGATGCAGACAGGGGCATTGGCCAGACACTTTCCAATCAAGACAGGTACTCATGGCGTCGTTAAAAGATGTGGCAAAGCGGGCAAACGTATCGTTAATGACGGTATCGCGGGCCTTAAACAGTCCAGAAAGGCTCAGACCTGACACGCTTGCCTGCGTACAGGCCGCAATTAACGAATTAAATTACGTCCCCGATTTGTCGGCCAAAAAAATCCGTGGTGCACGCGCCACGCCCAAAACGATCGGTGTGCTGGCGCTGGACACGGTGACAACCCCCTTCTCGGTTGAGATAGCCTTATCCATTGAAGAAACAGCCCGCGCCCACGGATGGAACAGCTTTGTGGTCAACATGTTCTCCGACGACAGTCCGGAAAAGATTGTCGATCTGCTGCTCTCCCACCGCCCGGGCGGGATAATTTACACCACCATGGGCCTGCGACAGGTCCCGGTTCCCGCCAAGCTCCTGACGCTGCCCTGTGTGCTGGCAAACTGTGAAAGTCTGCACCAGCCGGTGGCCAGCTATATTCCTGACGATGAGCAGGGTCAGTATGAAGGTGTCAAAGCGTTGCTGAAGGCGGGTTATCGTCGCCCCCTGTGCCTGCACCTGCCCTTTGCCCGTCTGGCAACCGTTCGTCGCCAAAAGGGGCTGACTCGCGCCGGTCTCGAGGCGGGTCTAAGTCCCGAGACGTGGATACATTGCTATATGCAGGACGGTGACGCTCACTACCAGGACATTCCGGCGATGATCGAGGCCCAGATGCCGCAGGGCAAACCGACCTTTGACTGCGTAATCTGTGGCAACGACCGTATCGCCTTCCTGGTTTATCAGACCTTGCTTTCACACGGCATCCGCATCCCCACCGATGTCGGCGTGCTGGGCTATGATAATATGGTCGGCATTGGCGACCTTTTTCTGCCGCCGCTGTCGACCGTACAGCTCCCCCATTACGAGATTGGTCGCCTGAGTGCGCTGCACATTATCAACGGAGATAGCCATCGCGAGACGGTCCGCGTGGCGAGCCCCTGGCTGCATCGCGCATCGATTTAAGGCTTATTTAGCGGAGTTCGGCCGCTTCATGCCGCTGGTAAATCCTTGCCTCATAAGGCCGCAGTTTTTGGCTTTCTCCCTGATTCGAATAATTCCCCAGCAGCGGCTGCCAGCCTTCCAGCGCTAACTGATTCGCGTCAACATCCTGAGTCAAGGCACTGATATTGCACAGCACCAGCACCCGTTGGTGGTCCAGACTGCGGGTATAGGCGTAGAGATAAGGATGATCGGCCAGCAGAATTTCATAGCGGCCATAAACCAGCACCGGCTTCTGGCGACGCAGGCGTATCAGCGCACGGTAGAAATTGAGTACTGAATCGGCATCTTCCCGCTCACGCGCAACGTTAATTTCACGATAATTGGCGTTCACCGGGAACCAGGGCCGGGCGGTGCTAAACCCCGCGTTAACGCTCTCATCCCACTGCATCGGCGTGCGCGAGTTGTCGCGCGCATTGCGGCTCAGGAACGACAGAACCACCTTCTCATCGATCCCCTGCCTGAGCATTTCAGTGGCACGCCTTCTGGCCGCAACGTCGTTAAAATCATCCAGACTGGCAAAATGCGTATTGGTCATGCCCAGTTCCTGCCCCTGATAAATAAAGGGCGTCCCCTGCATCAGGAAATACATCGCGGCAATTGCCGTCGCACTTTCCCGCCGATAACGCGACACCTCGCCCCAGCCGGAAACTACCCGCGGCAGGTCATGATTCTCAACGTACAGCGCATTCCAGCCTTTGTTTTCGAGCAGCGTCTGCCAGCGGGTAAAGATGTTTTTCAGACCGCGAACGTCCAGCTCCGGCTCGCGCAAGCCTCCCTGACTGTCCTGCCAAAGCTTGACGTGCTCGAACTGGAAGATCATGTTCAGCCTGCCACGCGCCTCGCCCACCCAGTCTTCTCCCTGCTCGGCCGAGGCGCCGTTCATTTCCCCTACCGTCACGATGTCATACCGTTTGAACACCTGCTCACTCATGTCGTCGACGTAATCAAGCAGCCCGTCGTAGTTGAGGTGGCGTTCGAATGAGGGCACGAAATGCAGCCCCAGCGGGTTGGGCATGTCGCTCATGGCCGGTTCTTTTTTCATGTGGCATATCGCGTCGATGCGAAAACCATCAATGCCTTTGTCCAACCACCAGCGCATCATCGCGTATACGGCCGAACGGACCTCCGGGTTCTCCCAGTTAAGGTCCGGCTGGCGTTCGGAGAACAGGTGGAGAAAGTACTGTCCGGTCTCCGGACTGTGCTTCCAGGCCGAGCCGTTGAAAATGCTCTCCCAGTTATTCGGCTCTGCGCCATTTTTGCCGTCACGCCAGATGTACCAGTCACGCTTCGGGTTATCACGCGAAGCGCGTGACTCGATAAACCACGGATGTTCGTCCGACGTATGGTTGACCACCAGGTCGATGATCAACCGCATGCCGCGGGCGTGAACCTGCGCAAGCAGGCGGTCAAAATCCGCCATCGTGCCGAACTCGGTCATGATGTCCTGGTAATCGCTGATGTCGTAGCCGTTGTCATCGTTAGGCGATTTGTACATTGGGCAAATCCAGATAAGGTCGATGCCCAGATCCTGTAGATAATCGAGCTTCTCGGTGATGCCGTTCAAATCGCCGATGCCATCACCGTTGCTGTCTTTAAAGCTGCGTGGATATAGTTGGTAGGCCACGGCCTCTTTCCACCAGTTCGCCATTACGACCTCTCCAGTAATAAAGCAAAAGATTCAAAAGGTTGCAGCTCCAGGCTGGCTGGCAGCCGCACGCGCGGTGAAGAGTTGGTGATCAGGCAGGTCCCCTGTTTTCCCTGCATCGCCTCAGGCACGTCGAGCGTGACGGGCTCGGGGGTAAAATTGTTGATGACCACCAGCGTCTGACCGTTGAACCTACGCAGCCAGCCAAAGACCTGAGGATGGTCGGCGAAGATCTGCTGGAAATCACCGTGCACCAGCAACGGCAGTTTTTTTCGCAGCGCCACCAGCTTCTGGTAGTGGAAAAAAATAGAGTCGGGACAGGCCAGCGCCGCCGCCACATTCACCTGCTGATAATTAGGATTAGCCGCAATCCAGGGTGTGCCTTGGGTAAAACCGGCATGCGGACTGTTGTCCCACTGCATCGGCGTTCGCGCATTGTCGCGCCCATTGGCGTAGATGCCTTCCATCATCTGCGCATCGCTGACGCCGGCCTCCGTCCGCTCGCGGTAAAGATTCAGGCTTTCAATATCGCGATAGTCATCAATGCTGGCAAAGCGCACGTTTGTCATGCCAATCTCTTCGCCCTGATAGATATAAGGCGTGCCTTTCAGGCAGTGAAGCGCGGTCGCGAGCATTTTTGCCGAAGCGACGCGATAGCGGCCATCATCACCAAAGCGAGAAACCGCCCGCGGCAGGTCGTGATTGCTCCAAAACAGCGAGTTCCAGCCCTGATGGGCCAATGCCCGCTGCCATTTGTCGATAACCTCTTTGAAGCGCAGCAGATTGAAGGGTTTATTGCACCACTTGCCGTCATGCTCGTCCCAGAACAGTTTGATGTGCTCAAACTGAAACACCATCGACAGCTCTTCGCGTTGTTCGGCGCTGTAGAGCAGCGCATCTTCCGGCGTTGCGCTCCACGTTTCACCGACCGTCACACAGTCGCGATGCCCAAAGGTGGCGCGGTTCATCTGGTGGATGAACTGATGCAGATTCTTGCCGTTGACCATCACCTGTCTGTCAACGTCTTTACCAATCAGGTCGATAACGTCCATCCGAAAGCCACTGATCCCCTTGTCGAGCCAGCGATTCATCATCGCGTGCACTTCTTCTCGTACCTGCGGGTTATCCCAGTTGAGATCCGGTTGCCGTTTGGAAAATTGATGGAAATAGTATTCACCGCTGGCAATGTCGAACGTCCAGCCACTGCCGCCAAAGTAGGAGCGGAAATCGTTGGGCGGTCCGCCGTCTGCTGCGGGTTTGCGCCAGATATAAAAATCCCGATAAGGGCTGTTCGTTGACTTTAGTGCCTCGAGAAACCACGGATGTTCGTCGGAGGTGTGATTGACCACCAGATCCATCAGAATACCCATATCGCGCACTTTCGCCTCGGCGATCAGGCGTTCCATCTCCTGCAGGGTGCCAAACACCTCGGCGATGTCCTCGTAGCTCGAGATGTCATAGCCGTTGTCGTCCATCGGCGAGCGATAAACCGGTGAGAGCCACAGGAGATTGACGCCCAGCTGCTGCAAATAATCGAGCTTGCCAATAATGCCAGCCAGGTCACCAATACCGTCACCGTTGCTGTCCATAAAGCTGCGCGGATAAACCTGATAGACCACCGCCTCTTTCCAGGCTTCCGCCGTCTTTCTATCCGTCATAGCGTGAGGGCCTCCGGGACCGATGAGTGACTTTTTACCTTGATACGCTGAAACGCCTGCCCCTGGCTGTCGAACAGATAACAGCACTCAACCGGCAGCCGCACCCCCACCGTCGCGCCCACGCGAATAGCAGAGCGTTCAGGATGGCGCACCACCCAGGGTTCGCTCGCGTTGCCGTTGTCCAAATACAGCAAGGTTTCATTGCCCATTTGTTCAACAAACTTCACTTCCCCCTGATATTCGCACTGCGCGGCGTCACCGCTGCGAATATGCTCAGGGCGAATGCCGATGTTAACGCTTCGACCCTGTGCCGACGCCGGGGTCGCGACAGGCAGCACCAGCGTCTTGCCGTTGTCCAGTTCGACCACGCTTTGCCGTTCACCGGACTGGCGCAGCGTTGCCGGAATCAGGTTCATTTTTGGCGAACCGATAAACTGAGCCACGAACTCGTTAGCCGGGTGGTCATAGAGTTCAAGAGGCGTCCCGACCTGTTCAATTTTCCCTTTGTTAAGCACCACAATGCGGTCAGCCAGCGTCATCGCCTCCACCTGATCGTGGGTAACATAAATAATGGTCACGCCCAGCCGCTTATGCAGCGCCGCGACCTCCATGCGCATCTGCACGCGCAGCGACGCATCCAGATTCGACAACGGCTCATCAAACAAAAATAAACGAGGCTCGCGGACGATAGCTCGCCCAATCGCCACGCGCTGGCGCTGGCCGCCGGACAGGTCTTTCGGCCGCCTTTCCAGCAGCTTCTCCAGCTGCAAAATCCGTGCACATTCCCGCACGCGCTGGTCAATCTCTGATTTGGAATGGCCCGCCAGCTCGAGGGCAAAGGCCATATTCTGGTAAACGCTCATATGCGGATAAAGTGCATAGGACTGGAACACCATGCCGATACCGCGTTCGGCCGGGCTGTCATCGTTGACGTAATGGCCATCGATATACATGCCGCCACCGCTTATCTCCTCAAGCCCCGCAATCATGCGCAACAGCGTAGACTTGCCGCAGCCGGAAGGCCCGACCACCACCATAAACTCCCCGCTGTTGATATGCAGGTCGAGCTGGTGGATAACCTCCGCGTTGGCACCGTAGCGTTTCTGAATTTTGTCTAACGTCAATTGCGCCATATTGTTCTCCAAATCCATGATAATGAAATGCCGGCCGTCCGCCGGCATGAGTGCAGCAATGCGGCTTATTTCAGGTAATCGAGCCAAGGACTCTGGCGCGAGATCATGACGTCCACCAGCTCAGGAATCGCCCTGCATTTGTCGTTCACCGAATCCACCAGCAGCGCCTGTATCACTAAATCGCGCGAGCCCTGAAGCACGGCCTCGGCAGTCAGGTCATGGATGGCTATCTGGTTACTGAGCAAGCCGCCGATGCCGCTCGGGATGTCAACCTTAATGCCGTGAATCCCCTTGCGGTCGACGGTAGCCGGAACCTCAACGGCAATGAATTCAGGCAGCTGTTTAATAAAGCCTTTATTAGGAATGTTGACCGCAGACTCTTCATAGCCGGAATCGGTGAGGATCCCTTCCATGATAGGCACCACTCTTTCCTTCAGTTTTAGCTCAATCTTCGGCTGTACCTGCCCCAGATAGTTGCGGTAGAAGGTGTAGAAATCGAGGATCCCGCGATGGTCGCTGACCTCGTTAGCCCAGCGAATGTATTCGCCGAAATGGCTGTCGCCAGTGATTGGCAGATGGTGGAACTTCTCAAGGATCTCTTTAAAGAGAGTTCGGTCTGCCCATGGATAGGCGCTGTCGCGGCCTCCGAGCGCGTCACGCTCTGTGCTGCCCTCGGTCTCCACCAGACGCCCATTTTTACGGGTGTAAGCCAGAATGTCGCTATAGCCAGGCAGAGTGGAGAAATAGTCTGGCGCCTTGGCGCGCACGTCAGGATAGGCATCGTAGCCGCTGTCTTTATAACGAGCCTCCAGCAGTACGCTAAAGTGGTTGAGACCGGCCGCACGCAGGGAGAGATTGTCGAATGAGGTGCCCAGCATCTCCGGCAGGTAGCGCTCAAGTGAAGCAATTTCGTGGCACATTCCCACAAAGTTTAGCTCCGGGAAGCGGCGATGTACGGTGGTGCAGATACGGCTCATCGGGTTGGAATAGTTGAATACCCAGGCGTTGGGGCAGACTTCGGCCACGTCAGCGCAGATGTCAAGGATAGGCGGAATGATGCGCAAGGAGTGGAACAAGCCGCCGGGGCCGCCGTTCTCGCCGTAAACCTGCTGAATGCCGTACTGCTGCGGGATTTGCCAGTCCAGATCCCACAGGGCAAAGCGGTCGCCTACCTCAATGGAAATAATAACGAACTCAGCGCCGCGCAGCGCCGTCAGGCGATCGGTGGTCGCCGTCAGGGTAAACGGCAGGTCCTCTGCCGCCAGAAAATCACGGGCGGTCTTTTCGGTCGCCGCCAACGCGGTTGGATTGATGTCGAGCAGCACAATCTCACTGCCATACAGCGTTGTGCTCTGGAATATCTCGCCCAGCGTGCCGTAGCCGAACTGTGCGCTGCCCGCGCCTATCAAAACGATTTTGGTAGCCATAGTTGATTCTGCTCTCCTGCAAGTTGTAATTCGGGCATCAGCCCTTGACTGCGCCATGGGTTAATCCACTGACGATTCGTCGCTGGAAAATAAGCACCAGCGCCACGATGGGTAAGGTGACTATCACCGAGGACGCCATGATGGTGCCCCACGGAAGTTCATACTGAGAGGAGCCATGAAGCATGCCTATCGCCACAGGAACCGTGCGTTTGCCGCTGGAGATAACGAACGTCAGGGCAAACATGAATTCGTTCCAGGCGCCGATAAACGCCAGAAGTCCGGTGGTGACCAGTGACGGCCCCATGATCGGCGCAAAGATGCGACTGATAATGGTCCACGTGCTGGCACCGTCAACGATGGCGGCCTCTTCCAGCTCGGTGGGAATCGCCTTCATAAAGGTGGTCAGCACCCAGATGGTGAACGGCAGTGAAAAGGTGGTGTAAGACAGCACCAGTGCCCCGAGTGAGTCGTAAAGCCCCATGAAACGCACCAGCTCGAACATGCCGGAAAGCACCGCAATCTGAGGGAACATCGACACACAAAGGATGGTGAACAGCAGATACTTACGGCCACGGAAGCCAATGCGTGCCAGCGCAAATGCTGCTGTAATCGACACCAGCAGGCACAGCCCTACCGTCAGGGTCGCCACTATCGCCGAATTGAGAAGGCTGCGAGCGATGCCACTGTCCATCAATGCGGTGACATAATTGCCCCAATTCATCTCGTTGGGTAACCAGCCCACCCTGAACAGGTTTTGCCCCGAACGCAGTGAAGTCAGGATGGCGTAATAGAACGGGAAAAGGCAGATAATGCAGGCTAGGGCTGCGCTGGTGAAAATCAGCACGCGCTGGGCCATTTTTTGTCGTTGCAGTTTCAGGCTCATCATTTCGCCTCCCCGCTGTTACGGCGGCCAATCATCAAGAAGCAGGCAGCGATGCCGGCGACCATCATAAATACCAGCACCGAGGCGGCGGAGCCGGATCCCATCTCCTGATAGCTCACCAACAGGTCACGTGCGTAGCCGGACACCGAAAGGGTCGATTCACTGTTGGAGGTCAGGATATAGATAAGGTCAAACACCCGGAGCGCATCCATCACGCGGAAAATCAGCGCCACAATCATCGCCGGCATAATCAGCGGCAGCGTGATGCGACGAAAACGCTGCCAGGCATTAGCGCCATCAATCCGCGCGGCTTCGTATAAATCGCGGGGAATAAGCTGCAGTCCGGCCAGCAGCATCAGCGCCATAAAGGGCGTGGTTTTCCATACGTCAACGATAACCACGGCCCACATTGACAGCTTCGGTTCTGCGACCCAGGCCAGCGGCGTGCTAATAACGCCCATCTTGAGCAACAGGTCATTCACGACGCCGTACTGGTCGTGAAACATCCAGCTCCACATTCTGGCCGAGACGATGGTCGGGATTGCCCAGGGCACCAGAATGGCGGTTCGCACCAGTCCCTGACCGCGGAATTTTTGATTCATCAGCAGCGCCAGCAGCATACCGAACACCAGCTCAAACGAGACCGACAGCAGGCTAAAGCGCAAGGTGTTGCCGACGGCAAGCCACCAGAGCGGATCGGCCAGTACCCCGTAATGGTGGCCTCCCTGATTCAGGTCAAAATAGTTGGCAAAGCCCACAAAATGGTAGTCATCGGGTGCGTCCAGCATGGCGTCGGTAAAACTGTAAAACAGCGTGCGCAACAGCGGCCAGCCTGCGGTGGCTACCAGCAGAAGGAGGGCCGGTGCCACCAACAGCCAGGCAATTCGGCTACGACGCAGCCGGTAGCTTAGCTTTGTGCGTTTCGCTACGCGGCTTCCGGCCTGACTGCCGGGCAGGGATAACGAGGTGATTTCTTGCTTCATGCATCAGACTCCAAACCGTGAATTCCGTTAAGGGGGGACTGCATTCAACGCCATCCTTTGGCTTTAATGATTTCCAGCCGCTGCTGTAGCGCCACGACGGCGGACGCCCCGTCACTGTTGCCGCTCAAGACGTTGTAGGTGGTGTTGTAGATTGCGTTGGATACCTGAGCGTACTGACGGCGGGTTTGCGTGGCCGGACGCGGCACGGCGTGCATGAAAATCCCCTTAAAATCGGCAAGGAATGGGGCCTGCGCCAATACCTGAGGATCCTCGTAAAGTGCAGTGCGCGAAGGTGCCCACCCCATCAATGCCAGCGCCTTTTTCTGCGACTGAACGCTGCTGACAATTTTTAACAGTGCGATAGCCGCCTGGGGATTCTTGGTATAGGCGCTGATGGCCCAGTGCCAGCCACCCATCGCACTGACAGAAACCCCGTCATCGCTTTTCGGTAGCGGCATCACAGCCACCTTGCCTCGGATAGGACTGGTCGGGTCTTCAGCCAGGGTGTAGGCATAAAGCCAGTTGCGCATAAACAGCGCATCGCCGTTCTGGAATACCGGTCGGGACTCTTCCTCCATGTAGCCCAAAGCCCCGGGCGGCGAGATTTTGCCTATCCAGCCTGCGGCCATGTCGAGGGCCTGTGCGGCGCGCGCATTATTGATGGTGATATTGCCTTGGGAGTCAATAAACGACCCGCCGTTCTGCGAGGCCACCCACTCCAGCGCATTGCAGGTCAAGCCTTCGTAGGCTTTGCCCTGAAAGACCAGCCCCCAGAAATTTTTATGTCCCGCATCGTGTTCGCCCTGCTGAATGCGGGTCGCGATACGCGTCAGGTCGCTCCAGGTGACAGGCGGCTGTTCGTGATATTTCTCCAGCAGATCTTTGCGGTAGTAGAGCGCACCGGTATCCATATAAGCCGGAATCGCCTTGACACGACCATTGACGACATCATTTTGCAGGGCCGCAGGGAAAACCTCTGTGCGCAGACTGCTCACGCTGTCGGTCAAATCCAGCAGATGCTTGTTCAACACGCCAATCCAGACGGTATCGGCCAGAAACAGATCGATAGCCCCCGAATCTTTGGCGGCAAATAGCTGTTGAAATAAGGATAGTTTTTCATTTGAAGCTGGCGGGAGATCGATAAATGCCAGGGTATTACCGGTCTGGGCCTCAAACTGCTGCTTAATCTCGTTGCAGAACTGACGACCTTCCTTGCTAGGTGGACATTCCATTCGCAGCGTATCAGCGTGCGTCAAACCCGACGTCAGGGCCAGCGCGGCAGCAATCAGTCCCGGGATCACTCTTCTCATGGCTTCTTCTCAGGTGATGGCGGGAATACCGTCATGCGAGAAAAATAGCGAAGCGGAGACATTGGCGGAAATTGATTTTCGCCTCTACGATATAGAAATACTCTATATCATCAAGGGAATGTGTGATCGTGGATAAAATTCTTCGGCAGTTTATCGAAGTGGCTATGTTCAAAAATGTGAGTCATGCTGCAAACAAATTATGTCTTAGCCAACCCACGCTGACGCATAACATGAAGAAATTGGAGGAAAATCTTGGCGTTCCTTTGCTAGAGCGCACCTCGACCGGCGTCAAAACCACCGAGTATGGCGATCTGCTGCTTGAGCAGGCGCAAATGATGCAGAGGATTTACGACAACACCCTGGCCAAGTTGGCCATTATCAAGGCGCGCCAGGTGCAGAGTCTGCGCATGGGTACCGGCCACGCCTGGTGGCACATGTTTATGCGCGACAGCTTCAACAGCTACCGGGCGCTGCATCCCACCGTGAATATTCATATCGATCAGGGTAACCACCTCAGGCTGATGGACCTGCTGCTCGGCGGCGACATTGACTTGTTTATCGGCCATGAAATTCAGGGGCTTAATGCCAAGGCGGGGATCAGCTTCCTGCCGCTGTTTGGGGTCTCCGACAGCCTGTTTGTGCGCCGTGGGCATCCGCTGTGCAGCCGGGTGATCGAAAATTTTGATCTACAGGACTATCCTTGCGTAGAACTAACCCCGGATGAGGGGCGTTTTCAGCATATGGTTGAAGATATGCAGCCAAAGAGGCTGGCGCGTAACCGGATGCATCTGCAAGAAAGGGTTATCTGGTCGACCAACTCGATGATGGCCGCCGTGGACATGATCAACGAGTCTGATGCGGTGATGCTAAGTTATCCAAGCTGTATGGCAAGCTACTTTGCCCGATACAACATCGTGGCGCTGCAAACCACGCAGCAAAGCCCGCGCTACAACGTAGGCATCTATTTAATGCGCGAAAAAGCGGATGCCGCGCATGTGGTACAGATACAGGAGCTGATGTACCGACATATTGAGCAGATCCGCCATTTGTTGGTTTAATGCATAGACTTTATCTATGCACTCTCTCATCGCAGTCTTTGGGCTATCAGCACCATAAGCGCCTTCGATTCTGCTCATGGAGTTAACGATGGGTTTAGGTCCCGCCTCTACACAAAATTCAACCGCAAGTCGTCGCGGTTTTATTCTCGGCTCCCTGAGTTTGCTGCTCTGCGCGCCCTTTATGGGTAGCCGACTGTCCTTTGCCGCCGCCCCCTTTTCACCCTTGCGCCAACTGGCGAAAGATAAAGGCATTGCCTTTGGTTTCGCGGTAGACCCGAAAAAGCTCGACGCCGATGCGACTTACCGTGACGTCGTCGCCCGTCAGGCGGACATTCTGGTCCCGGAAAACGCCCTGAAATGGCAGACCGTTCACCCGGAACCCGAGCGCTACGATTTCAGTCAGGCCGATACCCTCGCCGCCTTTGCCCAGGTCCATCAGCAACGCCTGCGCGGCCACACTTTCTGCTGGCATCGCGCACTGCCCGACTGGGTCTACAAAACCGTGACGCCGACTAACGCCGAGAGCGTGCTGAACGCACACATCACCACCGTTGCCGCCCATTATCGCGGCCGAATGGCCTCGTGGGACGTCGTCAACGAGGCCATTCAGTTGGAAGATGGCCAACCCGGCGGGCTGCGCAATGCCTTTTGGTATCAGATGCTTGGCCCGCGCTATCTCGACGTTGCCTTTCATGCCGCCCATAAGGCTGACCCCGGTGCCGTATTGTGCTACAACGACTACGGGCTGGAAAAAGACACTCACTATGGAGAAAGCAGACGTGCCGCGGTTCTGACTCTGTTACAGGGCCTGATAAAACGCGGCGTGCCGATTCATGGGCTTGGCATCCAGTCGCACTTACGCCTCGGCGACACCTTTGGGCCGGAGCTTGCGCGGTTCATCCTCGCGGTACGTGCACTGGGGTTGGCGGTTTATGTCACCGAGCTGGACGTCGATGACAGCCAGTTTAACGGTTCGATGCAAGCCCGTGACGATGCGGTCGCGGCGACCTATAAACGCTATCTCGAGGCGGTTCTCGCCACACGCGCCGTCTCCACCGTCATTACCTGGGGCGTTTGGGACAGCCCCCATATTGCCGGTGCCGTTCAGGACCATGGACGACCGGCCCAACGGCCGCTGGTGTTTGGTCCTCAGGGCGAAATCAAGCCCGCGAGTTGGGTCGTCGAGCATGTTTTTGAAGGCGCACAGCCGCCGCGTCTTTAGCCGAGACGTATCGACACCTCAACGTCATCGCCGAACGGAACCGACAGATAACCGTTCGCCGCCGAACGCACATAGGCCAGATATTCGGCGTTGTAGCTAGCATCGTCAGCGACGATGATGGCCCCCACCCTCAGGCGACTCTCGAGCAAATCCAGGATGTCATCGTAAAGCGCCTTCGCGCCGTCGAGCACCAGCAGATCTATCTTCTCCGGCAGAGAGACCGCCAGAGTTTTCAGCGCGTCACCTTCACGGACTTCAACCAGGTCCGCCACGCCGCCCTCGACAAAGTGTGCACGAGCGCGCTGTACCTTGGACGGCTCAAACTCACTGGTAATCAGTTTTCCGCCGCCGTTATCACGCAGCGCCGCGGCCATGTGCAGAGTCGACAGACCGAATGAAGTGCCGAATTCTACGATGTTTTGCGCATTCGAAGTACGCGCCAGCATGTACAGCAGCGCACCGGTGTCACGCGAAACGGGCAACCACAGGTCTTTTAAACGTCCATACAGACTGAGGTACTCGGTCTTACTGTGCATCAGTCGGTCACGCTCTTTGGCAGAGACTGAGGTCAGCACTGTGCTGGTCACGCTGTCCGCTTCAGCAAACAGGCGGTCGAGCAAGGGAGCTAGGGGGGACGTTGTTAAGGTAGTCATGGTTATCCTCTTGGGGTTGAGCACCTGTGAGTCACAGGCTAAAATGTGATGAATCATTCATATTTATAATGTGATGAATTCATCACATTTTCTAATCGCATTCAGTCCAGGGTTCAGATATCACCATGACGCATCGCCCCATCCCGCGTGTTTCCTCGCGAAAACAGCCACAGCAGGCGCGCTCTACTGAGCTGGTCGCCGCCATTCTTGAAGCCGCTGTTCGCGTTTTAGCGAAGGAAGGCGCAACCCGTTTTACCACCGCACGCGTGGCAGAAACGGCGGGCGTCAGCATTGGTTCGCTCTATCAGTATTTCCCCAATAAGTCAGCAATACTGTTTCGATTACAGAGCGACGAATGGCGGCAAACCACCGAGATGCTCTGCCATATCCTGCAAAATCACGCGAAAACGCCCACCGAACGACTGCGTAAGCTGGTGCATGTTTTCATTCGTTCAGAGTGTGAGGAAGCCGAGATACGGGCGGCGCTCAGCGATACGGCACCGCTTTACCGCGATGCGCCCGAGGCGCGGGAGGCAAAAGCCACGGGAGAGAGGATTTTTAATGAGTTCATGCAAGAAGCGCTGCCGACGGTGCCCGCCGAGAGTCGGCAGCGGGTCAGCGACCTGATTGCCACCACGCTGAGTCGCGTTGGCAAGTCATTTTCCTCTACCCCACGCAGCGATAACGAAATCGAACTCTATGCCGAGGCTATGGCTGATATGTTTTGCGCCTATTTGAAACATGCGCAACATCGTTGAGACGCGGCAAATATGTTACCTTGAGCAATCATTTTCAATTTTGCGGCACGGAGTAACCCTCTTTTGATTAGCATTCCCCCAGGCCATCGGCATAACTTGCTGTTAGCGTTATGTTGTTTGCCTGCCATTATCATTATTATTGCCGTCGGTTTTTATTTGAACAAACAGGCTCCTGCGATGCTTATTGCCAGCGGCGCGCTTTCATTGGCGTTTGGGGCCAATAAGACCTGGCGAGATTCCTCTTTCGTCGTGTTATTTACCACCGCGCTGGGGCTAATGGCTGCGTCGTTTCTGGGCAGCCTGGCAGGTAATTTCCCGCTGCTTTATTTAGCGGGCGCGCTGCTGGCAACCGGGCTATATATTGTTATTTTGGATATTAACGCCAATCTGGGCTGGATATTTTTGCAATCTGCAATCGCCTTTATGGTCTCAGGGTTTTTCCCGGGGAAACTCGAGGCGGCAACTACCCGCGCCACGCTATTAGGCTGCGGCTGTATTCTACAGATATTCAGTCTGGGACTGTTCTTTAGCGGGCTGCGTTTTAATTTCCGTGAAGTGACCTCCCTGAGAAAAATTAAATTCTACGAAGGCGTAAAGCAGCTAAATCAGCAATATATTCATCTCCGGTGGTCAATATTTTTCGGGGTGATCGCCATGTGCTTAACCATTACCCTTGACCATCATTTCAATATTCAGCACAGCTATTGGGCCGAAATGACGCTGTTAATCTGCCTGCGCAGCGATTATCACGAATCTCTGCTGCGCGTGCCGGCACGCATCATTGGCACACTGGTGGGCGTATTGGCGGCGGGTACGTTAAGCACCTATCTGCACGACGATTTGCTGATAATCCTGGCGTTCTTTCTGTCGGCAGGTATCGCTATTTTTATGTCGTATTCTCTCACCTCGAAAACCTACGCCTTTTTTGCGTTCTTTATTACCATGATGATCATCTTCATGCTGTCAGGCATTGGTCTGGTACAGGGGAATATCGGCGTACAGCGGTTGGAAGCGACGACGCTGGGAGGGATTTTTGCCTTACTGACGGTGTTTATGACCCGGCTGGTGACCTATATTCACATCAAAAAGCCTGAGCCTTCGGTCTGATAACGCGCTTTATCAACCGGTTAGCATCAGTCAAAAAGGATACGCGCAATCTCTGGCGTATCCTTTTTAATGTCGTTAAATGCTTAGCGCTTAACTCTGTTCCAGCAGCGTGACTAGCCTCTCGCGAAGCAATGTCCCGCGCCATCCGCTCACCAACTCCGGTTCATGTTCCTTGGTCTTCAGCTGCCAATGCCAGTTCAGCAACTGGTTTATCTGGCGACGTGACGCCAGCAGCTCTACGCTGAGCCCCGTTTCTTCACTTACCGTCTGAATCAGTGCCTTGATGTCCTTGAAGACTTTCTTGTAGCCAGGCTGGTCTATCAGGTTAGCGATCGGTGCGGGCAGTGCCGACTCGTCCAGCGTTTCGGCTTCAGCGACGAGCGCCAGCAGCGTGCGGCCGTGATAGCGAATCTCAGGACCGCTCAGGCCGAGCGCTTCAAGCTCACCCAGAGAATGCGGCTGATAGCGCGCAACCTGCCACAGGTTCTCTTCACGCACCACAAAGTTGACCGCCAAATCACGCTGACGCGCCTGATTCAGACGCCACTCGGCCAGTTTCTGCAAACACGCCAACTGACGTGGACGCAGCTGCCAGGCGTTGCCGATTTCGAGGTAAGCCCGTTCCGGCTGTAGCACTTCCTGACGGCGGCGGCAGAGCGAGACACACTCGTCCAGTGCCGCGTCTATCCAGCCCGCATTAATGGTTTCCTGCTCGAGCTGACGTGCCAGCGGCAGCAGATAGAACACGTCGGCAGCGGCGTAATCACACTGCTTCTGGGTCAAAGGTCTGGCCATCCAGTCGGTACGCGACTCGCTCTTGTCGAGTTCCACGCCCGTTGTCTCGGCAACCAGACGCGCAAAACCGCAGGAGAGCGGACGCCCGCTAAAGGCCGCGAGGATCTGGCTGTCAATGAAAGGCACCGGCAGCACGCCAAAGGCATTCAGGAAGACCTCGAGATCTTCGCTGCCCGCGTGCAGAAACTTGACCACATTGGGATGGATCAATAAGTCGATAAATGGCTGCCAGGCAGTAATAGGTAAGGGATCAATCAGCGTTAAGGTTTCACCATCAAAGAGCTGGATCAGGCCCAACTGCGGATAGTAAGTACGGGTTCTGACAAATTCGGTATCCAACGCAATCTGGCTAAACTGTTGCGCCTGCTGACAAACCTTTGCCAGATCTTCATTGCTAACGATCAACTGATAATTCAAAGCTTTTTCTCTTTTCGCTGTTAAAAACCGGATCGGCCTGCATCCTGCCGCCGGGCATTAGAAAACAAAGACTACTGCTTCGCGTTACGCGCATTATAACGTGAAAACGCCGGACTTAATCCGGCGTTGAATGAAGGAGGCCTTCAGTTGATGAAAAATACAGCATCATTGGTTCAGGCTGCGTTCTGCCGGTCGGGCGCGTTGGCCTTTACGGCCTCGTCACGCAGCTCCCTGCGCAAGATTTTACCGACGTTCGATTTCGGTAGCTCATCACGGAACTCGACAATCTTAGGCACTTTATAGCCGGTAAGATTGCGACGGCAGTGATCGAGTATTTCTTCTGCCGTTAAAGAAGCATCGCGCTTAACCACGCAGATTTTGACCTTCTCGCCGGTAGACTGACTCGGTACGCCTATGGCTGCGACCTCAAGCACTTTCGCATGCTGCGAGACGACTTCTTCAATTTCATTAGGATAAACGTTAAAACCTGACACCAGGATCATATCTTTCTTACGATCGACGATGTGCAAGAATCCCTGCTCGTCCACTGTAGCGATATCTCCGGTCGAGAGCCAGCCGTCTTTTAACACTTCATCGGTTGCATCAGGACGTTGCCAGTAGCCCAGCATGACCTGCGGACCTTTCACCAGCAGCTCTCCGGCCTCGCCCTCGGCTACATCGTGTCCGTTTTCATCGACTAAACGAATGTCGGTCGATGGCACCGGTAAACCGATGCTGCCGCTGTAATGTTTGAGGTCGTAAGGGTTGCCGGTCACCAGCGGTGAACATTCGGTCAGGCCATAGCCCTCGAGGAGATGCAGCCCGGTGAGCGCCTCCCAACGTTCCGCAACGGATTTTTGTACCGCCGCGCCGCCGCCTACGGAAAGACGCAGGTTGGAGAAATCGAGTTTTTTGAAGTCTTCATTGTTGAGCATCGCGTTGAACAAGGTATTTACGCCGCTCAACGCCGTGAACGGATAACGTGAAAGTTCTTTCACCAGGCCAGGAATGTCGCGCGGATTGGTAATAAGCAGACTGCTGCCACCCAGCTCGATAAAGAACATGCAGTTAATGGTCAGCGCAAAAATATGATAAAGCGGCAGCGCGGTGACCACCAGCTCCTGCCCCAGACGCAGCAAAGGCCCATAGGACGCTTTGGCCTGCTCGAGGTTGGCCTGCATATTGCGGTGGGTGAGCATTGCGCCCTTGGCGACGCCGGTGGTCCCCCCGGTATATTGCAGGAAGGCAATGTCATCGTTAACGACGTTGGGTTTCACATACTTCATGTGCCGTCCCTGATGCATTACCGTGCGAAACGATACCGCGTTCGGCAAATGATATTTCGGTACCAGGCGCTTGATGTATTTCACCACGAAGTTGACCAGAGTGCCCTTCGCAGCGGAAAGCTCATCGCCCATGCGAGTCAAGATAACGTGCTTAACCTGCGTATTGTGTACGACCTTTTCCAGGGTATGGGCGAAGTTTGAGACGATGACAATGGCCGAGGCACCGCTGTCGGTAAGCTGGTGTTCAAGCTCTCGTGGGGTATAGAGGGGATTAACGTTGACGACCACCATACCGGCGCGCAGCACGCCAAATAGCGCGATGGGATACTGCAACAGGTTAGGCATCATCAGCGCCACGCGATCCCCTTTCTTCAGCCCAAGCTCGTTCTGCAAATAAGCAGCGAATGCGCGGCTGCGTTCTTCAAGCTTGCGGAACGACATCACCTCACCCATGTTGATAAACGCCGGATTGTCTGCGTAACGCAGTGCCGCGTTCTCAAACATCTCAACCAACGAGCTGTAGCGGTTCGGATCGATGTTTTCTGGAACATCCGCCGGGTAACGTTTTAGCCAGACCTTTTCCAAGGTTACACTCCTGATATCATTATCTCACGCGCTCTCAATAACGCACTTTTACCACACCCTTAACAATATTTTAACTCATCTTACCAGCTAAGCTTTAAACAATGTTTAGGTTGAGAGGCAGGTCACTAATTTCACTCACTAACCTCTACGGCACAATAAAAACGCCATCGAACCAAAATCTATAAAGTCTGATAAATCATTTATTTATTGAAGTATAGCGGCTAAATTCTTTTGATGCCATGACAGACGCCCTGGCAAAAATTCATTATCAGGCATGCCAACATAATAACCTTGAGAAACAAAATTTCATTGCCACTGGATATAAACCCTTACGAATAACGTATTAACGGCCTTAACTCACTCGGCGCACTCATAATTAATCCGTGAAAATGAAACAAATAAAAGGCGGCCAAATGCCGCCAAAGAGAAACAGCTCTATATTTAATTATATTATTAGGTATGTTTATATCATACCAATCAATAAAGACGGTTAGCATTTACTAGAAAGCGTAACAAAAATAAATTAGTGATTTACCATACCAAACGGCGTATAGGTTCCGCTTTCAATATAGGTTAACCAGGTCTGGAGATTCTCAATCATTATTTTGGCCGTAGAGATATCAAGCGTCACGATGATATCTTTCGCCGAGGGCAGTTTTTCCCCTTCATCAAGACGATATTCGAAGTGCAGTCCCAGGAAAAAGTCCGTTGCGTTTTGAGTATCTTCCGGCGAAACACTTACCGTACTCCATGAGACAGGCAGCATCATATGTTTGAATGTATTTTTATTCATTTTCACGTTCCTGTGAGAGAGGATGAGGGCCTGTATTATTCCAGACATTAGCAGGCGCAGGTTTATTATTGCAGAAAACAGGAAATAAACGCGAAACGAAAGTGAGAAGTTAATTAAAGCTTGATGAAGGTCAATATTAACGAGTGCATAACCTACGGAGCCAGGCTGCCGTAGGTTAATGCTTCGCCTACTTTCTCGCAGGCGGAGGGGGGAGCATAGGCACCGCATGTGACGGATGATTCTGCACGGGTGGTGAGGCGTGCGGCGGTGGCGCCCCACGTGGAGGCGGCGCGCCGTGCGGCGGCGGGTTATTCCGTAACGACGGTCTCGACTCTGGCCGGGCCCGGGTCAAATCCCCATGCCGGGCCGAAGCCTCGCCCCCAACGTGGATCATAGGGGCCTCCATATCCCCAACCCCATGGTCCCATAGGCTGTGGCGGCATCACCACTTCCTGCACCTCGCGCCAGCGTTTGAAACTGTTCACGCTGACAGTAACAAAACGATAAGGCGTTTGGCCGATGCTGCCGTTTTCAGCGCCGGTGATCGGCCCCACCACGGTTATTAGCTGATTTTTGAAATCAACCGGGTCGAGGAAGCCGTTGTAATAGGCCGCAAGGCGTCCAATAGAAGGTTCACCCAGAATTGGCGAAGCGCTTGAGTCTAACGGCATCGCAGCTATCTCGAGACGCGTGCGGCTGCCTTCATTGGTCACCGAGACGACACGTCCACCAAATCGCGCTTCCTGACCGACATAAATCTGCGGTGCGCCCTGAACCGCCACCAGGTTCATCTGCGGTGTTGCCGTCGTGCCGCGGATAGCGGTCGGCACCGTGACGCATCCTGACAGCAACAGCACGCTTAACCCCACCGCCAAGGCCACACTTTTCTTACTTGTGAATATCTTACGCATGGTAAACACCCCTGGGTACATTATCTATTTCGACAACTTTTTCTTTCACAAGTTGCCGTTTTTATCGGCCAGGCAGCTTCTTCCAGGTTACCTCATTACGTAAGTAAGTCGGTTCCGCTTCTGCGGCATTGACTCTCACCCCACGCTCCCACGCGGCAATGGCAAGAGGTAACATATCTTCGGCCTGTGGCAGCAGCATATTACCGTCCACAAGTTCAACGGCTGTTGAACTTAGCAGTTGAGGATAGGTTTGCCAGCCGGTACCCACCGTGAACCAACGGCCCTGAATCGCGGCTTCGCGCTCTGCCAGCTGTTCAGGCTTCAGCACGGCCTCGCTGGCCTCCCCTTCCCACACGCCCTCGGATTGACGGGTGAACTGCCCCCAGTAAACCTCACCCATGCGGGCGTCAATCGCCGCGAGAACGCGTTCTGCCCCCGTCTGACGGTAGGCACCCTGTGCCATAGTCTGTAGCGTAGAAATAGGCAGCAGCGGCAGATCGGCACCAAAGGCCAGACCCTGAGCGATACCAATACCGATACGCACGCCGGTGAAGCTGCCAGGACCACGACCAAAGGCCAGCGCATCGAGCTGATTGAGCGTGAGGCCGGCCTCTGACAGAATTTGCTGAACCATAGGAAGAATACGTTGGGTATGCTCGCGGGCGCAGAGTTCAAAATAAGCCAGCTTCTCGCCGTTTGCGGCCGACGTTGCCGTGTTATATAGCGCAACGGAACAGGCTTCGGTTGCCGTATCAATTGCTAAAATTCGCGTGGACATGCCAAACCTCAGGCGGGGAATAAAAAATAGAAACAGTTTGCGGATAATAACATAGTTGGCGTTGCTATCGAAAAGAGTCGTTACGCTGAATAGCGGCCTGCTTCGCCAATACGGCGATGCAGGCTGAAATGTTAACTTTTCTGCAAGAACGCCATCGCTTCACTGATGGAACGCGTACGCGGCGTTGGCGGCAGACTGTTGAGAAACACTTCGCCGTAAGGTCGCATGACCAGTCGGTTGTCGCAAATGACCATTACGCCTCGATCATCGGTATCGCGGATAAGCCGCCCCACTCCCTGCTTGAGCGTGATGACCGCATCAGGCAGTTGCACCTCGTTGAAGGGATCACCGCCGCGCAGGCGGCAGTCTTCAATCCGCGCTTTGAGCAGCGGATCGTCTGGTGAGGTAAACGGCAGCTTGTCGATGATAACCAATGACAGCGTTTCACCGCGTACGTCTACTCCTTCCCAGAAGCTGCTGGTCGCCACCAAGAGCGCATTGCCCGCCTCGACAAACTGCGCCAGCAGCTGACCTTTGCTGGTCTCACCCTGGACCAGCACCGGCAGCGTCATGCTGGCACGAAATTCTTCAGCCAGCTCGCGCATCATCTGGTGTGAGGTACAGAGGAAGAAGCAGCGCCCCTGGTTAGCCTCGATAAGCGGGCGCAGCATCCGAGCCAGCTGGCGCGAACCGCCGCGCTCGTTGGGTGAAGGCAGATAGCGTGGCACGCAGAGCAGCGCCTGATTGGCGTAGTCGAACGGACTCGCCAGCAGCAGCGTTTGCGCGCCGTCCAGCCCTAGCCGCTGGGTAAAGTGCTCGAGCTTTTCGTTAACCGACAGCGTGGCCGAGGTAAAGACCCATGCCCCAGGTTTATCGTCCATCAATTCACGAAACTTATCGGTCACCGACAGCGGCGTCAGTGCCAACACGAAATGACGTGAGTTACACTCATACCAATAGCTGTAGCCTGGAACGCTCACCTCTTTTAAGCGCTTCAGGCGGTTGCGGTACAGCGTGGCGCGCTCGAAGGCGGCATCAAGCAGCGCCGAACGCCCCAGTGAAAGCTTCATAACGTCGTAGCAAAGCTCGAGAGCGTCGTCGAGCAGCAGCAGCGCGCGCTGGATGTTGGTGTCGGCCAATACGTCGCGCAAATTGCCGCGAAAACCGGGTTCGCCAAGCGCCAGACGAAAATCCTGCGCACTCTGGCTCAGGCGGTCAGCGCTTTTTTGCAGCTGCGCTGAATCACGCACCTCGGTGCGATAGGCGATGGTGATATCTTTCGACAGATCGAGCAATTGGCGGCTCGAAAGCTGCTGCCCAAAATATTGGCTAGCAATGTCGGGGATTTGGTGCGCTTCGTCGAAAATCATGACATCGGCGGTCGGAATAAGCTCGCCGAAGCCGCTCTCCTTGACCACCATATCGGCCATGAAGAGGTGATGGTTGACTACCACCACGTCTGCGTCCATCGCCTTACGGCGCGCCTTGACCACAAAGCACTCTTTGTACATCGGACAATCACTGCCGAGACAGTTGTCATTGGTGCTGGTTACCAGCGGCCAAACGTAGCTGTCTTCAGCGACGACGTTGCAGGTGCTAATATCACCCTCTTCGGTTTTGGCCGACCAGCTGCGCAGATGCGCGAGGTCACTGAGCGACTGGCTGGCCAGTTCACCGCCCGCCATCGATTGTTGATCGAGGCGTTCGAGGCACAGGTAGTTGGAGCGCCCTTTCAGCAGCGCCAGCTTGCCTTTGAATTTTAGCGCGTTGGCTACCTTGGGCAGGTCACGGGAATAGAGCTGGTCCTGTAACGCCTTGGAGCCGGTTGAGATAATGACTTTTTTGCCAGAGCGTAACGCCGGGGCCAGATAAGCATAGGTTTTACCGGTTCCGGTTCCGGCTTCTACCACCAATCCCTGCTTATTTTTAATTGCCAGAGCCACCGCATTCGCCATCAGACGCTGGGGTTCACGGGGTTTGAAGCCCTCAATTTTTTGCGCCAGTGCGCCGTCTGTTGCGAAATCGTCTATCACGCTAAACCCACATTAATTGAATCAGCGCTGATTATGCCAATCCTTGCCGCCGCGTACCACCACCATCTGTCGGTCCATTGTCGGCTCACGATGTGTTACCCTGTTGCCTATCATTAAAACAGCGACTTTCAGGAGCACTCTTTATGTCAATTCAACGCATTAGACCCGAGCCACGGATGTCGGATATCGTTGTCCACAATGGCACCGTTTATTACACCAGCGTTCCGGAAAACCTCGACGCCAACGCCAAAGATCAGACCGCCGAAACGTTGGCGATTATCGATGCGGCGCTTTTGGAAGTCGGTTCAGACAAAAGCAAAATTCTGGATGCGACCATCTTCCTGGTTGACGGCGATGACTTTGCCGCAATGAACGAAGCCTGGGACGCCTGGGTTTCACCGGGCAATGCGCCGGTTCGCTGCACTGTGCAAGCTAAACTGATGAACCCGAAGTACAAGGTTGAAATCAAGGTTATCGCCGCGCTTTAAGTCTCGGCTGGATAGGCCATAAAAAAAGCCTCCTGACGCAAATCAGGAGGCTTTTTCTTTACCTTTACATCAACAATCAGGCTTTCGCGCCCGCCACCGCTTCACGCGCCAGCTCGGTGATACGGGCATAATCACCTTGCTCTAGCGCATCCGCAGGTACCAACCAGGAACCGCCGATACAAAGCACGCTTTTCAGCGCCAGATAGTCACGGTAGTTGCCCGGAGTGATACCGCCAGTTGGGCAGAAACGCACCTGTGGGAAAGGCCCCGCGATGGCTTGTAGCGCCTTGACACCGCCGTTAGCCTCCGCAGGGAAGAACTTGAATTCGCGCAGACCGGCATCCAGTCCCAGCATCAGCTCCGACACGGTACTAATCCCTGGGATAAGCGGTATTGGACCCTCATTGGCCGCCTTTAGCAGCGGCTCGGTCAGGCCCGGGCTGATAGCAAACTGCGCGCCCGCCGCGGTCACTTCCGCCAGCTGTTGCGCATTAAGCACGGTTCCTGCACCGATAATGGCGTCCGGCACCTCATGAGCGATTGCCTTGATGGCATCAATCGCACAGGCAGTGCGCAGCGTCACCTCAAGCACGCGAACACCGCCCGCCACCAGCGCTTTGGCCAAGGGAACGGCATGTTCCAGTTTGTTAATCACAATGACCGGAACGACCGGACCCGAGGTCAGGATCTGTTCTGCGCTTGTTTTCCAGTTCTTCATCTTTGTCTCCATTTATCCCGCTAAGCGGTCCAGTAAACCTCTACCGGAGTCTGTTGTTGATGCAATACTGCCCTGACGGGCATGTTGTTTTGATCGGTGCCTTTCTCCGCACGCTCGTAAACTTCGCGTTTGGATTCACCGGCCAACAGTAAATAGATTCGCCGACTGTTGAGCAGTACCGGCAACGTCAGCGTCATGCGCTCAAGTGGCGCGGTCAGCGGCGTAATCGCTACGCAGCGCCGCGTCGTCTTGAGGTCAAGCGCCCTGGCAAGATTGACACTGCCGGGAAACAGAGACGCGATATGTCCGTCGTCCCCCATGCCCAGCAGCGTGATGTCCGCAGGCAGTTGCAGTGCCGCCAGCGCCGACTCAGCCGTCGATTCACCCTCGGCGGCAGTCCCGGCACCGTTCTTGAGGGCAATAAAGGTGGCTTTCGCCACCTCACCCTGCAACAAACTGTTTCGCACCATTTTCTCGTTGCTGGAGCCGTTGTCGTTGGTAACCCAACGTTCATCGGCCAAGGTAATGGTCACGCGACTCCAGTCGAGCTCCTGGCGAGACAGCTGCCTGAAAAGTTCGAGCGGCGTTCTGCCCCCCGAAACAATCAGCGTTGCCTGTCCTCGGTCCGCAATGGCGCGGCGCAATGCGTCAGCCATTTTACCGGCCAGATTTTGGTTGAGCGCCGCTGCACCGGAAAATTCGACGAAATTGGCCATCTGTTGCCCCTTACCTGACGTGCCGTGAAACTACGGTGGATTAGCCGAACTCATTCCATGAACGGCCATCACGGGTAATCATCGCCACCGAGGCAACAGGTCCCCAGGTACCCGCCTGATAAGGCTTAGGTGCTTCGTTTTCTGCGGCCCAGGCGTTGATGATGCCATCAACCCATTTCCAGGCTTCTTCCACTTCGTCACGACGAACGAACAGTGCCTGAATACCGCGCATGGTTTCCAGCAGCAGACGCTCGTAGGCATCGGCAATGTGTTCTTCGTGGAAGGTCTCAGAGAAGCTGAGATCAAGCTTAGTCGTTTGCAGACGGTGCTTGTGCTCAAGACCAGGAACTTTGTTCAGAACTTCGATTTCGATCCCTTCATCCGGCTGTAGACGAATGGTCAGCTTGTTCTGCGGCAGTTGCTGGTAGGAATCACTGAACAGGTTCAGGGCTGGAGTCTTGAAGTAAACGACAACTTCGGAACATTTGGTTGGCAGACGCTTACCGGTACGCAGGTAGAAAGGCACACCCGCCCACTGCCAGTTGTCGATGTCCACGCGAATGGCCACGAAGCTCTCGGTGCTGCTGCTCTTGTTCGCGCCTTCTTCTTCAAGGTAACCAGGAACTTTTTTGCCCTGCACGAATCCCGCCGTGTACTGACCACGAACGGTGGTTTCGCGCACGTTGGTCTGGTCAATACGACGCAGAGAACGCAGCACTTTCACTTTTTCGTCACGGATACGGTCGGTGCTCAGATCCGCCGGTGGAGACATCGCGATCATGGTCAGAATCTGCAACAGGTGGTTCTGAATCATGTCACGCATCTGACCGGCTTTGTCGAAGTAACCCCAACGTCCTTCGATGCCCACTTCCTCGGCCACGGTAATCTGCACGTGATCGATAGTGCGGTTGTCCCAGTTGGAGGCAAACAGGTTGTTGGCAAAGCGCAGCGCCAGCAGGTTCAATACGGTTTCTTTACCCAGGTAATGGTCGATACGATAAACCTGGCTTTCATTGAAGTACTGCGCCACACCATCGTTGATTTCCTGAGAAGACGCCAGGTCGGTACCGAGCGGCTTTTCCATGACAACGCGGGCTGGCTCTTTATTCAGACCCGCTTCGCCCAGACCTTTACAGATAGCTGAGAAGGTGCTCGGCGGCATGGCGAAATAGTTGATAGTGGTACGTTTTGACGTATCCAGCATCTTGCCCAGGCGGGTGAAGTGCTTGATGTCGTTAACGTCCAGATTACAGAATTCCAGACGGGCGCTGAGTTTTTCCCACAGTTCAGGATCCAGCTTTTCTTTCATAAAGGTGGTTAGCGCTTCTTTTACCACTTCGGTATAAGCCGCTTTGTCCCACTCGGCGCGACCTACGCCGATGATCTTGGTGTCGTCGTGAATGTGTCCAGCTTTTTCCAGCTGATACAGGGAAGGCAACAGCTTACGGCGTGCAAGATCGCCTTTAGCACCGAAAATAACCAGGTCACACGCCTGGGCTGGTTGGTTTACCGCCATGTTCTTCTCCTTAGAGCAGGATTTACCCTTTTTGCCTGGAAATGCAGCGCCGAAGCGTTTGCATCTCAAACGTTTAGGTAGATTGTAATTTTATTTCAGCAGGTTTTGCGTTTCCGCCACAATGTACTCTGATTAGGCAGAGTCAGTAAACCAAGATCTAAGGCATTAATAAATGAATAAAAAACCACATAATTTGTCATGATTGTTAAATCGGCTAAGCTTTACGCTAACCCTGATGTAATTTTATGACAAATTTGAGCATTAATTACCATATTGAAACTTAGATCTGGCTCATGTTCTGGAAAAAAAGCTTGGATTTCACCAGATTGTCCCTGCCACCTCATTCAGCGCCGTAGTATATTTTCATCAAACTGACATGATTTCTCCTTTTCGTTGAAATCGATGAAACCTATTGAGTAGCCGCCCATGAATACGCTGGAAAAAATCCTCAGCTTTTTGGACATCCTCAGCAAATCTGAAAGAAAAGTTGCTGAAGTTATCCTTGCCTCACCACAAACTGCCATACATTCCAGCATCGCGACATTAGCCAAAATGGCGGACGTCAGTGAACCTACCGTCAATCGCTTCTGCCGCCGCCTTGAAACCAAGGGTTTTCCTGACTTCAAATTACAGCTTGCCCAAAGTCTGGCTAATGGAACGCCATACGTAAACCGCAACGTCGAAGAAACTGACAGCGTTGAGGCTTATAGCGCGAAAATCTTTGAATCGACGATGGCCAGTCTCGAGCAGGTGAAAAATACGCTTGATATTTCGGCAGTTAACCGCGCTGTCGATCTCCTGACCCAGGCGAAGAAGATCTCGTTCTTCGGACTTGGTGCGTCAGCAGCCGTTGCACACGACGCTATGAACAAGTTTTTCCGCTTTAACATCCCTGTTATCTATTTCGATGATATCGTAATGCAACGCATGAGCTGTATGAATTCGGGCGAAGGTGACGTCGTGGTGTTGATTTCTCACACCGGCCGCACGAAAAACTTAGTCGAGCTGGCGCATCTTGCCCGCGAAAATGACGCAACGGTCATTGCTATCACCTCCAAAGACACACCGCTGGCTCATGAAGCGACCCTTTCCCTGCTGCTCGACGTTCCTGAAGACACCGACGTTTATATGCCGATGGTCTCGCGTTTGGCGCAGCTCACGCTGATAGACGTGCTGGCGACAGGATTTACTTTGCGTCGCGGGGCTAAATTCAGAGATAACCTGAAGCGAGTCAAAGAATCATTACGCGATTCGCGTTTTGATAAAGGGGTTTCTGCCCCCCCACGATTTGAATAAATCCGTAAATTGACGGATGTTTTTATGCCGCCACGTTTGTTACAATGTTGTTAAATACTAGGGGTCTGGCCGTCAGGAGTGGGCTTTCAATCCTCTCCGACAAGAGCCAGACAAAATTGCCCGGATAACATTTATTGGGATAACAACAAGTGTCGAGCAGGCTACGCGCCTTCTCTCTCATGGGTGCAACAATTTTGTATTAAAATTACAATCAACCTCCCTTATGTTGTTATCCCGTAACACGTTATTCAGGTTTAGCAGCGCAAATGCTTCACAAGTCAACGGAGTAATGCATGTCCAGACGGCTCAGAAGAACCAAAATTGTCACCACCCTCGGCCCGGCAACGGACCGCGATAATAATCTTGAAAAAATTATTGCCGCCGGTGCAAACGTCGTCCGCCTTAACTTCTCTCACGGCACCCCGGAAGATCACCAGCTTCGCGCCGATAAAGTTCGCGAAATTGCGGCTAAACTCGGTCGTCACGTGGCTATCCTCGGCGATCTCCAGGGCCCAAAAATTCGCGTTTCCACCTTTAGGGAAGGCAAGGTTTTCCTGAATATCGGCGATAAGTTCCTGCTCGATGCCAACATGAGTAAGGGCGAAGGCGACAAGGAGCGCGTTGGGATTGACTACAAAGGCCTGCCTGCCGACGTGGTCCCCGGCGATATCCTGCTACTCGACGACGGACGTGTGCAGCTCAAGGTTCTCGAAGTTCAGGACGCGAAAGTGTTCACCGAAGTTACCGTTGGCGGTCCGCTGTCGAACAATAAAGGCATCAACAAACTGGGCGGTGGACTTTCGGCTGAAGCGCTGACCGAAAAAGACAAAGCCGATATTCTGACTGCGGCAAAAATTGGCGTCGACTTCCTTGCCGTCTCTTTCCCACGCACCGGTGAAGACCTGAACTATGCACGCCGACTGGCGCGCGATGCAGGCTGCCATGCGAAAATCGTCTCGAAGGTTGAGCGTGCAGAAGCGGTTGCCAGCGATGCGGCAATGGATGACATTATTCTCGCCTCTGACGTGGTCATGGTGGCGCGTGGAGATTTAGGCGTCGAGATTGGCGATCCTGAGCTGGTGGGCATTCAGAAGAAGCTTATCCGCCGCGCTCGTACGTTGAACCGCGCCGTGATAACCGCGACCCAGATGATGGAGTCGATGATTACCAACCCGATGCCGACCCGAGCGGAAGTTATGGACGTCGCTAACGCCGTGCTCGACGGTACCGACGCGGTGATGTTGTCAGCAGAAACGGCGGCGGGTCAATACCCGGCAGAAACCGTGGCGGCGATGGCACGCGTTTGTCTTGGCGCTGAAAAAATCCCTAGCATTAACGTTTCGAAGCACCGTCTTGACGTCGAGTTCGACAACATTGAAGAAACCATTGCTATGTCCTCAATGTATGCGGCCAACCACCTCAAGGGCGTCAGCGCGATCATCTCACTCACGGAGTCAGGCAGAACGCCGCTCATCATGTCGCGTATCAGCTCTGGCCTGCCTATCTTCGCGATGTCTCGCCACGAACATACCCTGAATCTCACGGCGCTTTATCGCGGCGTGACGCCGGTATTCTTTGACAGCAACAACGACGGCGTCGCCGCGGCTGTCGACGCGGTTAATCTGCTGCGTGACAAAGGCTACCTGCTGTCCGGTGACATCGTCATCGTGACCCAGGGTGACGTGATGAGCACCACCGGCACGACCAACACCACGCGCGTTCTGACGGTTGAATAAGCCGTTGACTGAATCGTGACACCCCGCGGTGGCACTTAGAGTAGAACGTAAAAAACCGGCCTTGGCCGGTTTTTTTGTGCCTTACCCCTTAGCGTGGGTAAAGTTCGTCACGGGTGTACGGCTCCTGCTCGCCCGGCTTGCGGGTTTTAAGCAGTTTAAGGATCCAGGTGTACTGCTCGGGATTAGGCCCAACCAATACCTCGACCTCTTCGTTCATACGACGCGCGATGGTAGCATCATCAGCCGTTGCCAAGTCGTACATCGGCGGGCGGATATGGATATCAAGACGATGTTTTTTGCCATCATACACCGGGAAAAGCGGCACGATTTCAGCGCGGCACACTTTCATCAGCCTACCGACCGCCGGAAGCGTAGCCTTATAGGTTGCAAAGAAATCGACAAACTCGCTGTGTTCCGCGCCGTGGTCCTGATCCGGCAGATAATAGCCCCAGTATCCCTGACGAACCGAGCTGATAAACGGTTTTATCCCGTCATTGCGCGCATGCATACGGCCGCCAAAACGACGTCGTACGGTATTCCACAGATAGTCACTCAGCAGGTTCTTCTGGTTATGGAACATCGCCGCCATCGGCTGACCGGTCGCCGCCATCAGCATGGCAGGAATATCCACCGCCCAACCGTGAGGCACCAGAAAGATGATGTTCTTCCCTTCTGCTTTCAGGCCATCAACTATCTCCTGATTGTGCCAGTGAACGCGTCCAAGCAGCTTTTTCGCATCGCCACGGCAGGCCAGTTCGGCCATCATCACCATCGACTGCGGCGCAGCGGCAAACATGTCGTCAATTATCTCTTCACGGCGTGCTTCGGGCAATTCAGGCAGGCAGTAAAGCAGGTTGATGCGCGCACGGCGACGGGCCCCTTTCGCGAACTTTCCTGCCAGACGACCGAGTCCGCCCAAAATCGGGTCACGAATCGGTGCCGGAACGTAAGCCATTGCCGCCATTGCGCCAACGCCCAACCAAATGCCCCAGTAACGCGGATGATAAAAGGCTTTTTGGAACTGCGGGATAAACTCAACGTTCGATTTTTTTTCTGATTGCATGCGTTAACTCATAAACTTTTATACTAATTATAAAATTCAATCGTCCAATGATAGGTGCAGTGAATTATTTTGCAATGAATAGTGTCGCCCGCAACGGCAGACGACGCTATTCAACCAGAAGAAAACGAAGAGATTTTATTCGTTGCGTCTATGGGACACCTCAGAGTTTCAGCTGCGGCATCACTTCACGCACCGTAGACAGATAGTCTTTCAGGTCCTTGCCGCTGAGGCCTTCGGAGCGCGGCAGCTTGGCGGTCAGCGGATTGACGGCGACGTTGTTGATCCACACTTCAAAGTGCAAATGCGGCCCGGTTGAACGCCCGGTATTCCCTGACAGTCCAATACGTTGACCACGCTTCACTTTTTGTCCCGGCTTAACCAGCACCCGGCTGAGATGCATATAGCGGGTCATATACTGACGCCCCTGACGAAGCGCAACGTAGTTACCCGCCGCGCCGCCGTTCTTGGCGACGATCACCTCACCGTCACCGACGGCCAGTACCGGCGTACCGATAGGCACCGCAAAATCGACGCCGCGGTGTGGCGCAATACGGCCGGTGACCGGATTAAGGCGACGTGGGTTGAAGTTGGAGGAAACGCGGTACTGTCTGAGGGTTGGGAAACGCAGAAAACCACGCGCCAGCCCGCTGCCCGAACGGTCATAGAACTTTCCGTCTTCGGCGCGAATGGCATAGTAATCTTTACCGCCGCTGCGCATATGGACGCCGGCGAGTTCGCTCTGCTGGCTCTTGCCGTCGAGCATTTCGCGCGACATCAACACCGAGAACTGATCGCCTTTACGCAATTTTTTGAAGTCCATCTGCCACTGTAGGGCTTTGACCACCGCGCCGATTTCGGCATTGGAGAGACCAGCTTCCTTAGCGCTGCCGACGAAACTGCCGCCGACGGTGCCTTTGAGCACCTGGTCTTGCCATTCGCCTTTCAACATTTCGGTTGAGGCCTTGAAGCCGTTGCCGCTGCGGTCAAAAGTCACCGTCTCACGGCGCGACTTTTCCCAGGTCAGACGCTGTAAATCACCGTCGTCGTTAACCGTCCAGGACAGCTGCTGGCCTATCTTCAGATTACGCAGGTCACTGTTTGAGGTTGCCAGCGCGGAGATATCAGACATGTCGATACCGTACTGATTCAGAATGCTGCTGAGCGTATCGCCGGTAGAGACCACATACTCGTGAACGCCCTTTTCGTTCTCGGTTTTATCATCGAGTTCATCTTTAGGGATATCCGCGGCGGGTGGCGAGTCACTGTCGTCGAGAGGTTCGCTCGCCTCAGGCAACAGGGAACGCACCTGTTGCGCGTCGAGAAGGATTTGTTTGGCAATAGGCTTTTGGTGATAACCGTCGTCATCATTATGATATACAAAGGGTTTTGATATCGCCATGGCCAGAGTTAGCGCGGTCAGTGACCCCAGCATGATACGGTGGGGTCGTGGAAGACTGTTGAGCGCCAGAGCGATCGATCGGGGTAGTAGCTGCACTTAAATGGATCCTTATAGCTTACTTCAGGCAGCTCACGTACTGAGAAGTCAGATGTGACAGGAAGTTCACATAGCTGTCCTTGGTCAGTGCGATACCGCCTCCCAGCGGATCCAATGTGCTCGTACGCACTGTTGTTCCCTGGGCAACGGCATTAATTATGGCCGGCCTGAACTGTGGTTCAGCAAAAACGCAGACCGCTTTCTGCTCAACCAGCTGTGTTCGAATTTGATGTAATCGCTGTACTCCAGGCGGGATTTCAGGATTCACAGAGAGGCGCCCCATCGGCGACAACCCGTAGTGTTTTTCAAAATAACTGAATGTATCCTGAAAAACAAAATATCCCTTTCCCTGAACAGGTTGCAGCATCTTACCAAGCTTTATGTCAGTTTTTGTCAATCCGGCTTCAAACTGGCGCAAGTTGGCATCTAATTGGTCCTTCTTTTGCGGCATTAGTTCCAATAATTTTGCGTGAATTGCGATAGCGGTCAGTTTCGCAATATCCGGGGAAAGCCACACCGACATGTCGTAGACGGCAGTTTGCTGATCGTCGGCGATTTTATTATGCGCACGAATGTCATGTTCACGCTGTTCTTGGTTATCCGCCGCCATAAGTAGGGGTTTCACTTCCGGGATTGCCGAGAGGTCGACGACGCGATTAGGCGGTAATTGCGCCACCGATTTGCTCATAAAGCTTTCCATGTCCGGCCCTACCCACACCAGCAGATCGGCGCTACGCATGCGTTGCAGGTCGGAGGGATGCAAAGAATAGCCGTGGGGAGACTGACCGTCCGGCAGCAGGACATCCGTTGGCGTAACGCCATCGGCAATAGCGGCGGCGATAAAACCGAGCGGGCGCAAAGACGCCAATACTGCCGCCTGAGCGGTGGTGACCACGCTTGCGGTCAATAATGATGCGGCCATCACGGCGCGGATCAAGAAGGATTTTTTCATTTTGATCATTTTTTCTGTTTCACAATAGGCTTATCGTTTTTATCGTTCTTAAGCCTGTTTTCAGACTAAGCATTTAGGTATTGCAGCAGTCTAGAATACTGCGCCCGCAGCCTGCCTGTCGGCAAATAGCTGAGAGCAAAAGAGAACTTTTGACTGGAGTTATCATTATTTTGTCAGAGGGGCGGCATTATACCATTGGAATTGAGTTTTAATTTCAAATTTGATCTTTTTAGGGGAGTACAGCGGGGACGGGAGGAACAAAATGGAAAAAAGGCGCAGAGAGGCAAGAGGTACTGACTTCCCCCTCTTGCCCAGGTTCGCTGCGGTGGCCTATCGAAGCCGATAAGCCATAAAAGCGACTCGGCGTAGATTGACGTTGGCCTTAAAGACAATCTCCACAAACAGCGCCGCGGGCCACCAGCCAAAAAAACCTTTTACTCAGGCCGGGTCATCCCAAAATGCCGGTAAGCATGATGGGTCGCCATACGCCCACGCGGTGTGCGTTGAATGAATCCCTGCTGAATGAGGAAGGGTTCAATGACGTCTTCAATGGTTTCGCGCTCTTCGCCAATCGCCGCCGCGAGGTTGTCCAGTCCAACCGGGCCGCCGGTAAATTTGTCGATAATTGCCAGCAACAGCTTACGGTCCATGTAATCAAAGCCCTCGGCGTCGACGTCAAGCATGTCCAGTGCGCCGTTGGCAACGTCACCGTTGATGGTGCCGTCGCCTTTGACCTCGGCGAAGTCACGCACACGGCGCAGCAGTCGGTTGGCGATACGCGGCGTACCGCGTGAACGGCGAGCGATTTGATGCGCGCCCTCCTCCGACAGCTCAAGCCCCAGACAAGACGCGCTGCGCCCCACAATGTGCTGCAAATCGGCAACCTGGTAAAACTCCAGGCGTTGCACGATACCAAAACGGTCGCGCAGTGGAGAGGTCAATGACCCCGCCCGCGTCGTCGCACCGATCAGCGTGAACGGCGGCAGATCGAGTTTGATAGAGCGCGCAGCCGGGCCTTCACCAATCATGATATCCAGCTGATAGTCTTCCATTGCCGGATACAGCACCTCTTCAACTACCGGTGAAAGACGGTGAATTTCATCGATAAACAGCACGTCGTGAGGTTCGAGGTTGGTCAGCATCGCCGCGAGGTCACCCGCCTTTTCCAACACCGGACCCGACGTGGTACGCAGGTTCACGCCCATCTCGTTAGCAACAATGTTGGCCAGCGTAGTTTTACCCAGTCCGGGAGGACCGAAAATCAGCAGGTGATCCAGCGCGTCGCCGCGCTGTTTGGCCGCCTGAATGAAGATCTCCATCTGCGAACGAACGTGCGGCTGCCCAACGTATTCGGACAACAGTTTAGGACGAATCGCTCTGTCGATAACTTCTTCTTCGCTGATAACACCAGCAGAAATAAGACGGTCAGCTTCTATCATCTGTTACCTCACAGAGCCGCGCGAAGCGCTTCTCTAATCAATGTCTCGCACTCTGCGCCGGGTTTGGCCACTTTACTGATCATTCGGCTCGCCTCTGGCGGCTTATAGCCGAGAGAAATGAGTGCGGCAACCGCTTCGCCTTCGGCGTCAGACTCTTTCGCCTTCGACGCAGCAGCAGGCAGGTTAATATCGACCGGATTGTTAAACAGGTCGCCGTTGAGCCCTTTAAAGCGGTCCTTCATTTCAACCACCAGACGTTCGGCGGTCTTCTTGCCCACGCCAGGCAGCTTGATAAGCGAGGTGATTTCTTCTTTCTCTACCGCACTCACAAACTGCTGCGCAGACATGCCAGAGAGAATAGCCAGCGCCAGCTTCGGCCCTACGCCGTTGACCTTAATAAGCTCGCGGAACAGCGCACGTTCCTGTTTATCATTGAAGCCGTAAAGCAGCTGCGCATCTTCACGCACGATAAACTGGGTGAAGACCACCGCTTCTTGCCCCAGCTCCGGCAGTTCGTAAAAACAGGTCATCGGCATGTGCACTTCATAACCCACGCCGTTGGTTTCCAACAGCACTAACGGGGGCTGTTTTTCCAGAATAATGCCTCTGAGACGACCTATCACTTTTACCTTCCTTTGCCGATGAATCCGCCAGCAAGGCCAGCGGAATGACGAAAATTTTTATGGTTTATATCATAGAAAAGAGCTGGATAGATATCCAGCCTTAATTAACGCATTCTCCCCCGCGCCAACTGGAGCCTGTCGCTGCTTAAGCGAATCGCATTTTGGCTGACGTGACAATGAGTTATGGCAATAGCCAGCGCATCGGCGGCGTCCGACTGAGGATTGGCAGGCAGCTTGAGCAAGGAACGCACCATGTGCTGCACCTGACTCTTTTCCGCCGCACCGGTACCGACGACGGTCTGCTTGACCTGTCGCGCCGCATATTCAAATACCGGCAAATCCTGATTAACCGCCGCCACTATCGCCGCGCCGCGCGCCTGACCCAGCTTGAGCGCCGAGTCGGCATTCTTGGCCATAAACACCGATTCAATGGCAAAAAAGTCCGGCTGAAACTGGGTGATAATTTCGGTAACGCCCGCATAAATCAGCTTCAAACGCCCCGGCATGTCATCGACCACCGTGCGAATGCAGCCGCTGCCCAAATAGCTGAGCAGCCTGCCCTGCTGGCGGATAATGCCATAGCCTGTGACGCGTGAACCGGGGTCAATCCCCAGAATGATAGCCATCGCTTATTAATACCTTATCTTATGATAACGCTGAGCCTGTCCGGGCAGAGGACCGGTTGGCGTATGAAATGTTCTGTTGGCAAGTTTGTCTTGAATTGAAGGAAAAAACAAACCGGACTGAGGATGTCCGTAAAGCCGGGCGAAAACGCGAGCCTGTCGCGCCTTCGCCCGTGAGGAAGATTACAGGGTTTCTGCGATCTCGTCGGAGATTTCACCGTTGTGGTAAACCTCCTGCACATCATCACAGTCTTCCAGCATGTCAATCAGACGCAGCAGCTTAGGCGCGGTCTCGGCGTCCATATCGGCCTTGGTAGAAGGGATCATGGTGACTTCAGCCTGATCGGCCACGAAGCCAGCGGCCTGCAACGCGTCTTTTACATCGCCCAGGCTTTCCCATGCGGTGTAAACGTCAATTGCGCCGTCGTCATAGGTCTGGATGTCATCAGCACCCGCTTCGAGCGCGGCTTCCATGATAACGTCTTCGTCCTGGCCTGGAGCAAAGGTGATTACGCCGGTTTTGGTGAACAGGTAAGCGACGGAGCCGTCGGTCCCCAGGTTACCCCCGGTTTTGCTGAAAGCATGACGCACTTCAGCAACGGTACGGTTACGGTTATCACTCAGACATTCAACCATCACGGCGGTGCCGCCCGGGCCGTAGCCTTCATAGATGATGGTTTCCATGTTGGTGTCGTCATCGCCGCCCACGCCGCGCGCGATGGCGCGGTTCAGGGTATCGCGCGTCATGTTGTTTGACAGCGCCTTGTCGATGGCCGCACGCAGACGTGGATTGGCACCCGGATCGCCGCCGCCCAGTTTCGCAGCGGTAACCAGCTCGCGAATGATTTTGGTGAAAATTTTACCGCGTTTAGAGTCTTGTGCTGCTTTGCGGTGTTTGGTGTTGGCCCACTTACTGTGACCTGCCATAAAAGATCTCCATTAGCCTTATACAGGCTGAACTCATTTTAGATAATCAACGGCCTTGCTCCGAGACTCAATGACTCTGAGACCGGCCTAATAAATAACAAATTCTTCAATCGCCTGCTGATTGCTCGGTGACTTGGTCAAAGCGGCCGCAGCCGCTTTGTCCAGCCAACGATAGGCGTGGTGTTCGGTCAGAACAATGCTTCGCTCTTCCGGCAATGCCAGACAGAACCAGTGCTCTTTGTTCCAGCTCACGCCAGGGGCATAGCGATAGCGCAGGTGCGCAAACAGTTCAAACTCGACACAGCGGCCGCAGTCCTGTAACAGCAGATTTTCGGCAGCGATATCGATGCCAACCTCCTCCAGAACCTCACGCTGCGCAGTTTGCGCGGGTGACTCGCCGTCTTCCAGGCTGCCGGTAACCGACTGCCAGAACTCCGTATCGTCACGCCGCTGGAGCATCAGCACCCGGCCGTTGTTTCTGGCATAGATGACCACCAGTATCGACTCAGGACGCTTGTAGCTCATCAGTTATTCTCTGAATCTGTGTCTGGGGTCGCTTTTTTAGCGATAACGCTAATCCCTAGCTCAACCAGAGACGCCGGATTGGCGAAGTTAGGTGCTTCGGTCATCAGACAGGCTGCCGCCGTGGTTTTCGGGAACGCGATAACGTCACGGATGTTATCGGTGCCGGTCAGCAGCATGACCAGACGGTCAAGACCAAACGCCAGACCCGCATGCGGAGGCGTGCCGTATTTCAGCGCATCAAGCAGGAAGCCAAACTTCTCGCGCTGCTCGTGTTCGGTAATACCCAGAATGCTGAATACCGCCTGCTGCATCTCACCACGGTGGATACGTACGGAACCGCCACCCACTTCATAGCCGTTGATAACCATGTCGTAGGCGTTGGCGATAGCGGAGGTTGGGTTCGCGATCAGCTGTTCCGCCGTCATTTCTTTCGGTGCGGTGAACGGGTGATGCATGGCCGAAAGTCCGCCTTCGTCGGTGTCTTCGAACATTGGGAAGTCAACCACCCACAGCGGCGCCCAGGCGCTTTCGTTGGTGATTTTCAGGTCGCGACCCAGTTTCAGACGCAGTGCACCAATGGCATCGGTGACAATCTTGGCACTGGCGGCGCCGAAGAAAATCATATCGCCATCCTGTGCACCGGTACGCTCTATCAGCGCACTCAGCAGTTCTTCGTTCAGGAACTTGGCAACCGGGCTCTGGATACCTTCGAGGCCTTTAGCCACTTCGTTGACTTTAATGTAAGCCAGACCCTTGGCGCCGTAAATTTCGATAAACTTGGCGTATTCGTCGATCTGCTTACGGCTCAGCTGGGCAGCACCCGGCACGCGCAGCGCGGCAACGCGACCTTTCGGGTCGTTAGCCGGATCGGAGAACACTTTAAACTCGACGGACTTGAACAGGTCAGCAACGTCGACCAGCTCCATCGGGTTACGCAAATCAGGCTTGTCGGAGCCGAAACGACGCATAGCATCGGCGTAGGTCATGATCGGGAAATCACCCAGATCGACGCCTTTAACCTCCAGCCACAGCTCGCGCGCCAGCTTCTCCATGACTTCGCGAACCTGCTCTGCGGTCATGAAAGAGGTTTCAACGTCAATCTGAGTGAATTCAGGCTGACGGTCGGCACGCAGGTCTTCGTCACGGAAACATTTAACGATTTGGTAATAACGGTCAAAGCCAGACATCATCAACAGCTGCTTGAACAGCTGTGGGGACTGTGGCAATGCGTAGAACTTACCTTTATGTACGCGGCTTGGCACCAGATAGTCGCGCGCGCCTTCCGGCGTGGCCTTGGTCAGCATCGGCGTTTCGATGTCGAGGAAGTCATGGGTGTCCATGAAACGGCGTACAAAGCTGGTGATGCGTGCGCGAGTTTTCAGGCGGTTGGCCATCTCAGGGCGACGCAGGTCCAGATAGCGGTATTTCAGACGCGCTTCTTCGGTGTTGTTGTGGTTGGAATCCAGCGGCAGCGGTTCTGAACGGTTGATGATGTTCAGCGCGCTGGCAAAGACTTCAACTTCACCCGTTGCCATGTCTTTATTAAACTGGCTTTCAGGACGCGCACGAACGGTACCGGTTAACTGCACGCAAAACTCATTACGCAGTTCTGACGCCAATTCGTACGCTGCGCTCTGATCCGGATCGAAAAATACCTGCACGATGCCTTCACGGTCGCGCAAATCGATGAAGATCAAACCACCCAGGTCGCGGCGGCGGTTAATCCAACCGCACAAAGTCACTTCCTGACCAACGTTGGACGAATTCAGCTTGCCACAATATTCAGTACGCATAACGGTATCCCTTTGATCTCACTGCCTGTGAGCATCGGATTAATATGGGTCGAAAAAAGGCGGTCATTATAAAGGAATTTCGTTCGCAGGATAAGTGCGAACACGCAGTTGATGCACCTGAAATTCGCTTTGGCGCGCCCTCACATATAATTTAACAAAATTATCAACAAACCCTACCCTAACCTGGATTAGACTCTTACGGACTATTAGTGCCCTAAGTAATTGCCGTCGCACGGAGGCTGCGCAACGACCGTGGGTTATTTAAACTTATAAAATCGCGAGCCTACCTATTATGTCTCTAACACTTGATCCTAAAACAACTGCTCTGGTGCTGATCGACTTGCAGAAAGGTATTCTGCCTTTTGCCGGGGGGCCACATACCGCTCAGCAAGTCCTGGATAAAGCAACTGAACTGAAAACCCGCTTCAACAAACTTGGCGCGCCGGTATTTATGGTTCGCGTAGGCTGGTCTGCAACCTTCGACGAAGCGCTGAAACAACCTACCGACATCTCTGCCGGTGGGGGTAGCCTGCCTGAAGACTGGTGGGAATTCCCAGAGCAACTTAACGTTACCGATAAAGACCTGCTGGTAGTAAAACGCCAATGGGGCGCGTTCTACGGTACCGACCTCGAGCTGCAACTGCGCCGTCGTGGTATTAAAACCGTCGTTCTTTGCGGCATCTCTACCAACATCGGCGTGGAGTCCACCGCGCGTAATGCGTGGGAGCTGGGCTTCGAACTGGTGTTCGCTGAAGACGCATGCAGCGCACACAATGCTGACCACCACGGTTCAAGCATCAACTTCATTTTCCCTCGCATCGGTCGCGTTCGCTCCACTGACGAGGTACTTGCTGCCATCGCCGAGTAAGGTTACCCTGCCGATATCAGCCAACGCCGCCTATGGGCGGCGTTTTTCATTTTAGAAACGGAACAACAATAGGGAAACGGCATGTATATTGGACTTCCCCAATGGCACCACAGTGCATGGAACAGCATCGGCCTGCACGATTTGGCCGATTACGCCCGTTACTTCAACTGCGTGGAAGGCAATACGACATTTTACGCATTGCCCAATGCCGAGGTTGTTATGCGCTGGCGCGACATGACCCATGATGATTTCCGTTTCTGTTTCAAATTTCCCCAAACCATTAGCCACAAGGCCGCGCTGCAAAACTGTCAGCGGGAAATCGATGCCTTCTATCAGTGCATCGCGCCGCTGGGGAACCGCATCGGCCAACTGTGGTTACAGTTACCCTCCACTTTCTCACCTCAGCATCTCGACCGCCTGTGGCAGTTTCTTGATGCCTTGCCTACCAGCTTTGATTACGGCGTAGAAGTCAGGCACTCACAGTTTTTTGAGAAAGGTGAGGAAGAGCGCGCATTGAATCGCGGTCTTCATGAACGTGGCATCAACCGGACCTTGCTCGACAGCCGTCCGGTGCATCACGCCACCAGCACCACCCACGCGGTGCTTGAGGCGAAAAGAAAGAAACCGATGCTGCCGGTGCACGCCGTGGTCACTGCCACGCATCCGATAGTGCGCTTCGTCGGAGGGGACGACATTAACGTCAATCAAAAATGGTTCTCGCAGTGGATAAAAAAGCTGGTCGACTGGCAGCAACAGGGGCATTCCCCTTACCTGTTTATTCACTCTCCCGACTGCAGCGATGCTCCGCAGCAGGCACAGGTCCTTTGGCGAACGCTGAGAGGCCATCTTCCGGCGCTGCCGCCTGAGCCAGATTGGCCCGAGCAAAACTCGCTGTTTTAACAACCGGGACCCGGCACGCGGTGCTTAGGCTGATATTTTTCGAGTATCCAGCGGGCGGAATCTGCTAAACTCCGCCCCCATAGCAGCAAACCGACGATTTTTGCTCCCCTTTTTACTTTTTTTGGTCTGATTCAGCACTATGACTAACCAAGATAAACTTTTTTCTGCACCGATTGAGAAACTCGGCGACTGGACTTTTGACGAGCGCGTAGCCGAAGTCTTCCCCGATATGATCCAACGCTCGGTACCTGGCTACTCCAACATCATTTCGATGATTGGCATGCTGGCCGAACGCTTCGTGAAACCCGACAGCAACGTCTACGATCTGGGCTGCTCTCTGGGTGCAGCGACGCTTTCAATGCGCCGTAATATTCACGTCTCTGGGTGTGAAATCATCGCCGTCGACAACTCCCCGGCCATGGTCGAGCGCTGCCGCCGCCACATCGACGCCTTCCGCGCCGAGACGCCGGTGCAGGTTATCGAAGCCGATATTCTTGACGTCGAGCTGAAAAATGCCTCGATGGTGGTGCTCAACTTTACCCTGCAATTCTTGCAGCCCGACGATCGCCAGCGCCTGTTAAATCAGGTTTATCAGGGCATGCGTCCGGGGGCCGCGCTGGTCTTGTCGGAGAAATTTAGCTTTGAAGATGTCAACGTCGGCGAACTGCTGTTCAACATGCATCACGACTTTAAGCGTGCCAACGGCTATAGCGAGCTGGAAATCAGCCAGAAACGCAGCATGCTCGAAAACGTGATGCTGACTGATTCGGTTGAGACCCACAAGGCACGCCTGCAACAGGCCGGTTTTGAACACGCCGAGGTCTGGTTCCAGTGCTTCAACTTTGGCTCACTGATTGCCATCAAGGCAGATGAGACAGCAGGGGACGCGGCGTGATTGAATTTGGGGATTTTTATCAGGCTATCGCCAAGGGTCCGCTAAGCCCGTGGCTCAATACTCTGCCTTCACAGCTGACGGCCTGGCAGAAAGAGTCGCTGCACGGTAAGTTCAAAATGTGGTTCAACGCCGTTGACAGGTTGCCGTTGCTGCAACCCGAACGCCTGGATCTGCTGCACAGCGTGACGGCCAATATGCTTGAGCCGCTGCCGAAGGGTCAGCGCGAAGGCATGGAAAACCTACTGCGTAACCTCATGCCGTGGCGCAAGGGTCCATTCTCACTGTATGACATTGAAATAGAAACAGAATGGCGTTCTGACTGGAAGTGGGACCGCGTACTGCCGCACATTTCTTCGTTGGCGGGTCGTACCGTCCTCGACGTCGGCTGCGGCAGCGGTTACCACATGTGGCGCATGCTTGGCGCAGGCGCGAATTTTGTGGTCGGAATCGACCCAATGCAGCTGTTTTTATGCCAGTTTGAGGCCGTTCGCAAGCTGTTGGGCGGCTGTCAGCGCGCTCACCTGTTGCCGTTGGGCATTGAGCAGCTCCCGGAACTGAACGCCTTTGACACTCTGTTCTCGATGGGCGTGCTTTACCATCGCCGCTCCCCGCTCGACCACCTTCTACAGCTTAAAAATCAGCTGGTTAGCGGCGGTGAGTTAGTGCTTGAAACGATTGTTATCGAAGGTGACAGCAATCAAGTGCTGGTCCCGGGCGACCGCTATGCGCAGATGAATAATATCTACTTCATTCCTTCCGCCGAGGCGCTAAAAGGATGGCTCATCAAATGCGGCTTCATCAATGTGCGCATTGCCGATGTTAGCCTGACTACGGTGGAAGAACAGCATCGAACCCCGTGGATGACCAGCGAATCTCTGGCAGAGTTCCTCGACCCTAATGACAGCAGCAAGACCGTTGAAGGCTACCCTGCCCCACGCCGCGCGCTGTTAATTGCCAACAAGCCTTAATCTTTACCCCGCCCCCCTAACGTCTCCGGGGGCGGGTTTATCACCAAACTCTTCCTCTCGTTCTGCACGATGATAAAACCTCTCGGTTAGATTTAAAACATTGCACATCAATGTGTTAACCGCGTAAATTGTGCACACTTAAATTTTACAGTTGCCCTTTCTGTCATTAATATTTTTGAGTCATTCAAACAAAATCAAAAATTAACGCTAAAATAGCCTCTTGGAATTCAAATAATTCGAACAATTTCACTGAGTGTTATTTCTTTAGAAATCAGAAAATAACCCATATCTTTTTTAATTTAACAGCATTTGTGTAGCAATAATCTGATTTTAAGGACGCTGACAAAGAATGATTAAAAATCAGTTAGAATATAAGTAATAGTCAAGGAGTGAGAAAATCACCCACAGTAACAATAGCATTTATTGTTAATTCGAAGATGAAACCTGCCATTCATTATATTGAGGATGAATGATGAAAAAGATTCACTATTTGATTTCTTCCTTACTTTTTTTAACCAGTGAAATTTTTGCAGCTACAAATACTCCTGATAATGCGTGTAAAGATATGAAGGCTAATGATCCTTCAGCGGTTATTTCCTGCTATCGCCAAACGCTGGCATCGCAGCCGCTTAAATATTGGTTTTTGAGCAATCAGGTATATGGCGATGTCGAAGTTAACCGCTATCAGATGATTTCTCAGTCCTGGTCTCCTGAAAATCTGGTTTCGCCTTCACAGTGGCTTGAAAATGTGGCGATTGGTATTCCCAAACACCCTAAATCAACCCGTGCGCTTATCGCCGTCGATATGGACGAGGGAACCCTGTTAAAGGTGGTGCAGGAGACAAACACTATCGTCATTTCGCTCAAGACGATCCCGAACAATAATCTGGTGTATCAGAACGACAACAAAGTGCGCGTCGAGGATGACAGCATTGCACGCACCTGGAAATTATTCACCGAAGACCCGGCACAGCGCCAACTTCTGCCATTGCATGTCCCGATGGCGGCCACAATATCCCAAACAATAAGGCTAGCAAAAAAGGAATTGGTGCACTGGAATATTGATCAGTTCATCGTGACCGGTGCGTCGAAACGCGGCTGGGCAACCTGGCTAAGCGCCGTTTCAGATCCCAGCGTGGTGGCAATCGTTCCCTTTGTCATTGACGTACTGGACACCGATTCGGTGATGAAGAATATCTATCGCTCGTACGGTGGAAACTGGCCTGTGGCTTTTACACCCTATTATAACCAAGGCATCGATAAGCTGGTTAATTCCTCGAACTTTATCAAATTGATGAAAATAGAGGATCCATTGCAATATATGGATACCCCCTCCGAATCACGCCTGGCTATTCCAAAGTATATCGTTAACGCCAGCGGTGATGATTTCTTTGTTCCTGATAATACAAGATATTATTACGACAAGCTGCCGGGAACCAAATCATTACGTATTGCGCCAAATACCGGCCACATCGGCATTCAGGATGATTTCGAAAAATCACTGGTGCCGTTTATCAATCGAATTCAAAACAACAAAGCATTGCCAACGCTAGCCATTGCTCCCTACCGTCAAAATAAAAGTAACAGCCTGAATATCACATTTTCCGAAAAACCGCTGAAGGTAATACGTTGGACCGCCACTAATCCTGCGGCACGTGATTTCCGCTTTGCATGCGGCATCAAATATATTGCTAGCGACATTACCATGAACGGTGGAAATAATGTCTCCGTGCCGCTGAGCTATCCAGGCCCGGGTTGGCAGGCCACCTTTGTGGAGGCGACGTTTAGCGACGGCTATATCGCCACCTCGCAGGTTTATATTACGCCTGACGATAAATACCCTACCACCCCACCGCCAGCCAACGGCGATGCATGCACTACTCTGGCAGGACGTGGTTTATAAGATGTGTCTGATAACACGCGTATTTTGTGGCAGAGGATAACAATTCTGGTTTTCTCTGCTAACCTTATCTAACCAATCAAAAGGAGATAGCGTATGTTTAATCAAGCACAAGACAAAGTAAAAGAAGTTGCGGGCGCTGCACAGGAAGCTTACGGCGATCTCACTGATTCACCCGAGCATCAGGCCAAAGGCGCAGCACGTAAATATGCCTCTCAAGCTAGCTATGTGGCTAAAGATGCAGTATCGACTGCCGTCGATCAGGTTAAAGAAAATCCTTTCGCAGGCGTTGCAGTTGCAGGCGCGGTAGGTATTCTCATCGGTTATCTGCTCGGCCGAAAATAAAAAAACGTCATGAGTTATGCTAGCCACCCTAATTAGTGTGTGGCAGAGGTTCGGAAGGCTGTGTGAAATTTCTTCAGCGGGCTTGACCTAGTGCTTATTAGGTATAGAATTTTGTCCGCATAATATTTACACACAGCACGTTCTACCCATAACTATATAGAAGTCGTTTTTATTGAGCCATCAGCGCAAGCTGATGGCTCTTTTACTCATTATGTAAAACTTTTTTCCCGCCCTTATAACCCCTCCAAAAACCTGACAACCTTAAACTATTGCGAAATGTGCAGTCAGTTGAGTACGCTGATAATCACAGGGATAGAGAGAGGTGTGATATGACACATGAAATAGCAGCGTTACACGTAGCGGCCTCAAGCATTACAAATAATCTTAAGTCGGCTGACGGCATCTTCGCGCCCTGATTGCCAAGCCTGAGAGGCTAAGCGCAATCAATGCCGCCTCAGGGCGGCATTGTCATTTAAGACGCCCACCCTCCGTTTTCTCGTTTTATTCTCTGATTCAAAATCATAAGAAAAAGACATCCGCCCTCCTCTCCCTCGCCCCATAAACATCAGAAAATCTCATCTTTATAGTGCATTGCTATCTTTTGGTGCGCACAGTCTCAGAAACCGCTTGTTCATTCTAATTAATGATTTAACTATAAAATTTCATATTTTTTATTTAATAAAAAATATGAGTTCGATTTAAATCCGCGTCGAATAAGGATTTAAGTCAAACATACATAAGATTATGGAATGTTTTATTTTTGGGGTGGCATGCGTTTTGCTTATATAAAATCTCCCATACAATGATGAGGCAGTATTACCACTATGAATGATTCTAGACTTCGTTCCGGGCTTTCCCTGTGGCAGGTTGTGATAATCGGCATCGCCTATATGACCCCAATGACCGTGTTTGACACCTTCGGCATCGTCTCCGGCGTGACTGAAGGACGCGTGCCGATGGCCTATTTGCTGGCGCTGGTGGCGGTTCTGCTCACCGCACTAAGCTATGGTCGCCTGGTCAAGCTTTATCCTGAGGCCGGTTCGGCCTATACCTACGCCCGAGGCACCTGCGGCAGCCAATTTGGGTTCCTGGTGGGCTGGTCCTCTCTGCTCGACTATATTCTGCTGCCGATGATCAACTCCCTGCTCTCGGGGATTTATCTGAGGTCGCTGTTTCCGCACATTCCCCCCGCCCTGTTTATCATGGCTTTTACCCTTCTGGTGGCCTTCATTAACTGCCGCAACATCAAACTGCTGGCGAATCTGAACGTTATTTTTGTCGGATTGCCGGTGATATTGATGGGCATCTTTATTTATCTGGTGATTCAGGGGGTGAGCCATCATGCAGGCAGCGGCCACGTCTGGACGTTAGCCCCACTGCTCAACGGCAACGCCAGTGTTCTTCCGCTGATAGGCGGCGCGGCGATGCTCTGTTTCTCGTTCCTGGGCTTTGATGCCGTGACCACCCTGTCTGGCGACACGCGTAATCCTGGCAAGGTTATCCCCCGCGCTATCTTCATTACCGCACTGAGCGGTGGACTGATTTTCTTCGTCGCCGCCTGGTTTATTCAGCTTTACTACCCCAACAATGCGCAGTTCAAGAATCCGGACGAAGCCATGCCGGAAATCGTACTTTACGTCGGCGGAAAATTCTTCCAGTCGGTATTTCTGGTGGCAATTCTGGTGAATACCTTTGCCTCTGCGTTGGCCTCCCACGCAAGCGCCGCGCGACTGCTCAACATCATGGGGCGAGACAACATCTTCCCGCAGAAATTCTTTGGCTATAACCATCCGCAAACCCACAGCCCTCTTTACTGCATTCTATTCGTCAGTGGAATCTCGATGACCGCAGTTTTCTTCAATCTCGATACCGCTGTGTCATTGATTAGCTTCGGTGCGCTGGTGGCCTTTAGCTCAGTGAATATCTCGGTATTAATGCATTTTGCCGTACTGAAAAAGCAGATCAACTCGCTGCGTGAGGGAATCAATAACGTCGTCATGCCACTGTTGGGGCTACTCACCGTCGCCGTAATGTGGTTCAACCTGGATAAAGACGCGCTGGAGCTGGGCCTGACGTGGGCAGCGCTGGGTGCAGCTTATCTGGTCTATTGCAAACTGACTAACAAGGTGGTGGTGCTTTCCGAAGTGTAACCGGTAGTCATTCCCTGAAGGTGTCCTCAGCGTGTCTTCCTGAAGGACTGTGATTAACTTATTGAGAAAATGCCATGTCCCTAAAAACGGCTATTAAGAAGCCTGCGTTAACCCATGACGCAATCTGTATCCAGGCCCAGAACGAGATAACTCACGGTGACTGGAACTGGGTCAACGACAAAAAACAGACCGAAAATCTGGACCCTGGAAATCCCGCTAATTACTACGAGTCGACACTTTCCCCCTGGGAAAACTTCCCACCGCTTATCGAGGACAAAGAGTGTGAACTGGTAGTGATTGGAGGAGGTCTGCTGGGCGCATCTGCCGCTCTTCACCTTTCAGAATCGGGCGTTGATACCGTACTGCTTGAAAAAGACAGGATTGGCTCTGCCGCCTCGGGGCGCAATGGCGGACAGCTCACGCCCGGGCTGGCGCGTTGGGAGGCAGAATCAATGTTGGAAAATCTCAGCTTTGAGGAAGCACGCCGCCTGTGGACCTTTACCTCGTCGGAGTCGATGTCGCTGATTGACGAGATAACGGCACGCTATGGCCTTGAGGTCGATCGCGGACGCGGCCATCTAACGGCGGCTGTTCATCCCGGGCACCTCAACTCGCTGGTCAGAGAAGCCGATGCAAGGAAGTTTCTCGGTGACGAAAACGTGACCATCCTCGGAGCTTACGAAATCAAGAGTCATATTCAGTCCGATATCTACCACGGTGGCGCGCTGGACATGCTTGGAGGACAGGTTCATTCACTGGCCCTGACGCGAGGCCTTATTTATGGTTTTGTCACCAACGGGGGTACCGTGCACGAGCAGAGCGAGGTGATTCGCCTCGAGGAAACGGACAAGGGCGTGAGAGTACACACCCCACAGGGATCGATTCTTGCCCGCCGAGGCGTGATCCTCGCCGTGCACAGTGCCACTTACACTCTGCTGGCGCAGGACAACTCAACGACAATCCCTTTCTATACTTACGTCGGCACCACCTGCCCGGTCGAAGGCGGTACGCGTTCTCTGCTGCCTACCGGCAAAGCGGTCTACGATACACAGTTCCAGATAGACTATTATCGCCCGGTGAGGAACGAACGCCTGCTGTTTGGCGGTCAGGGAACCGGGATGCGCTGGCATGACGATAAAACCGTAGATTACCTTACCTCTCGCCTGCGCGCCGTATTTCCTGACCGGGATGACCTTGAGCTCGAATTTGCCTGGAGCGGTACCACCGATTTAACGCTAAATGGCGCAACCGACTGCCGAAAACTGGGAAAACGTGCGCCCATTTATGCCGTACACGGCTGGAGTGGACACGGCATTGCGCAGACGGTGAGGATAGGCAAGGCTATCCGTGATGACGTTTTGCGACTCAATAATGACTTCAACATGTTGACCACCATCAAACATCGCTCGTTGATGATAGGCCGTCAACTTGCCCCGGTGGCTATCCCGATAGCCAAAACCTTGATGGGCATTGGGACTCGCCTGTCGCCCGGAAAAATGGTCTCATTCTAGGCCTGCTCGGGCTGCCCGTGCAGGGCAGCCCGATTTTTATCGGCGGGTGGGATTAATAAAGGCCAGCGCTTTGTTGCTGGCCAACTTGAAGTCGTCATCTTCTTTGTGCAGTAAAAAGATGATCATCACCACGCCCGCATTCACCGCGTTGATGTTTGACAGCGTCTCTCCGCCCAGCGAATGGCGAATCGGATTTAACGTGTTGCGTTCCCACGCTTTGAACGCCTTACCATAGCCCGCATTGCTCACGGCTCTGAAAATGTTGTGTTTCTGCGTATTGGTCAACACGTTCTGTGACGCAGCGATTTCGATGGCGTGTTTAATCAACTCTTTGGCCATCTTGTTTTTCGAGATCCGTAATGATTTCTCATAGGACTCATACCAGCTTGCAAAATTGCGCTTGAGCGACTGGCGAGACTTGATAGTGTTAAACAGCCCAACTACCGCGACCAATGCGAGCATCACCAATAAGCCTGTCATGAAATACGTCATAAAACGTTCCTGTATACGATGTGTCTGATAAAAGTGAAAAATGATGAGTTAATTGAAAACTCAGGAATTTCGTCCCGGCAGTGTCTGACAGGTTTTTCCTGCCGAGAGGGGAGCCGTAACGGGATATTTCGCATCGGGAGTGATATAAACCTGTGAGGTTGCCACGTAGCCATCGGCAAAGGTGGCCTCAATAAACCTCGCCTGCCAGCCAGCACCGGCATAGTCCAGCGAGAGATTCACCGTATTTTGCGGGCTGGGCGTAAGGCGTGTAGACGCGTAACGAATGCCGCAGGCGTAGCGGAAATCTCGGGAATCAGGATTTGTGGCGGTCCATTGCAGCACCTTCACCGGCTTCTCGGAGAAACTCACCTGTCGATCGACGTCGCTATTGGCCGAATTTGTGACGGTCACGGTTGGCAGCGGACGGGAGTCCTGCAAACGGTTGATAAACGCGACCAGCGACTGCTGCATGACGTTCACAATCCCGAGATGATCGCTGTTGGGCACGATACGCAGAGATTTTTCACCGGGCAGTGGATCAAAGTAGTAGCGCGTATCATCCGGCGGAAAGAAGTCGTCGCCGCTGGCGTTGATGATGTATTTAGGAATCGCCAGTCGAGACCTCGCGTCAGTCGCCAGATACTGCAACGGATCCTCAATCTTCATCAACTGCTCAAAGGCGGGCGTGCCGAGCTTGAGATCGATCTGATTGTCGTAATAGGGTTTAAAGGCAATGGGCCAGTTCCCGCCGTAGACCCGGTACATGTGCTTCACAATGTCTTGCGTATTCAGTGCGTCCGCCACGAAAGGCACAATGGCTTCCACCGACGGGTCTGAAATACCGGCAAGCCAGGTTGCCCAGCCGCGCTTGGACGCGCCGGTGACAATAAATTTGTCAATATGCCAGGGTCTCAGCTCTTTTTTAGCCAGCCTGATGGTTTGTGAAATAGCTTCGGCCATCGGCACATGCAGTGGCAGCAGTGCCCGGTTTTGCGGACTTTGCATCGTTAATTGCCAGCTGCGCGCAATACTGTCGTCCTCAACGCGTGAAATTCCATCGTGCTGATACTCCAGTCCGATAGCCGGAATATTATCCAGAGAAACAACAATCGTATTCGTTGATTGTGCAATTTCGGCCATCATCTTTTCGCTAAGATCGACGGCAATAAGCGCTCTGGTGCCCCTAGCGTTTTTGGGAATATAAATATTGACGTCATGATGCCATTGGCCAGGAGTGACCAAACCGTCAGGTGACCAGTGTTGTGACAGCATTTGATATCTATTGATCTGAACGGGCGGTTTGCTGGGATCAATAGCATATCGGGCGGGCACGATATCGTTTAATAAATACCGATATTCGCGCGGATACGCCTGGTTGCTGACAAAGCGGTAGTCAAGCCTTTGCTTCGCGAGCGTTTCGCGATAGCAGGCAATCATATTGGTATTACTCACCTTGCTGTCGATACTATTACAAGCATTGTCCAATAGCCGCGTTTGGGAAAAAACACACGCCGGCAGTAACAGCAAAGAAAAGAACGCCAACTTAAATATGTTCATATATTACCCTGGAAAAAATTCATACAGAATTTAAATGCACACTAGAATGTTTCTAATATTTATTTATTAACCTATTGCTAGCATCATTCCTGAGAATCCTCTCGATAGCAGGGTCTGAAATGACACTTTTTTATTGATTCATTGCATGCATTACGATCATCAAGGTTATAGTCACCTGCGTAAATTATTTGAGTGAATAATTTATCTAAGCAGAGTTTATTTTTATCGATTCGCGGTAGAATCATCGTACAAAAATACCTCAAAAATTGGGCCTATTTTTGAGGTCATTAAGGTGTTAATTTTGCCCATAATTTAAATTCAAATTCTCTAAGAAAATTCCCACTCAGCACTGAAGATCGGCGAATAATTATTTACTCGCGCACCTTTGCCGTTATCTAAATATGTTCTTTACAACCCTTAGACAGCCTGGGTTTAAAATGAAAAAAACCCTGCCGTCCGTCTTGAGGCGCATAAAGTTATACAATTTTCCGTGACCTGTACAATATTTT
>NZ_MRWE01000035.1 GCF_002093665.1 Rouxiella badensis
TTATTATTCTCAATAAAAATATTTCATCACGATTATGCTGCGCCAGGTTTTAATTTCGTGATGCATAGGCGTATTGTGTAGTGGTATAAGTTAAACGTTCTATGTAAATGCAGGTGCTAGCCTATTACCCTGAAATATGAGTTATTATCTCGATGTGGAGATTATAATTTGCATTACGTAAATAGATGAGATAACAAGAGAGAAAGTTTATGAATCAAGAGTGGTTTTCAGCGAAGGAACTAATTGGTTTTACTGGACTTCCTTCATCTACTCAGGGAGTCCACAGTATGGCAAGACGGCAAAGCTGGGTTCGACGTCGGCGGTTTGGTGTCCAGGGAAGAGGCGTTGAATATCATGTAGACAGTCTCCCGGTTAAAACAATTTCAAATTTAGTGCTAAAAGAACAGTCGGCACAGTATCTTTATTCTCATTATCAGGATCCGCTGGTTATTTGGATTGAAAGTTATAAGCAACTAGATGAAATAGAGAGAAGGCAGGTTATAACCTTTATTGTTCGGGAAGGTTTGACTGAAATGATAAATAGGCTGAATGTATTGGATGAAACCATTTATTAAATAGATATTTTCTCAAATTATTAATTTTTAACGAACTAAATTTCTAATTAACCGTTGATGTAAATGAGTTACCTTATGTGTTAACTGTAGATTGCGTGACCGCAAACATGGGCTGCGTGACTTCTAGAGCTTAAGACAATTAAAAGGATCGCCATGAAAAAGGAATGGTTTTCAGCAAGGGATCTCGTCGGATTAAATGGTCTGCCGACTTCAACGCAGGGTATCCATGGAATGGCCAGACGGCAAGAATGGGAAAAACGCCGTCGCGTGGGTGTTCAGGGAAGGGCGGTGGAATATCATATCAATAGTCTACCGAAAATGATGAAACCCGCATTAATCATTCAGGAAAAATCCGCTGAATATCTTTGTGCTTCCTATCATGACCCCCTGTTGATATGGATTGAGAGTTATAAACAGCTCAAAGATTCGGAACGTGAACAGATTATTTCGTTCATTGTACGCGAGGGGATGATGGCGATAATTAGTCGTTTAGGGCCAGCCAGAGAAAAGAGCGTCAATGAGGGACAGTGTGAATAGGCAAGGCACCCCATAGGGAGGGACCCTGCCAGCCAGATGTTGCTTAAAAAAGATTCAGTTAGAAATCGCGTTTCACGGCCAGATGGGCAAGACCCTCTAGCGCGAGACGATAAGGCGACTCAGGCAATATTTGCAGCGCGGCGATAGCCTTGTCTGCTTCTTCCTCTGCACGTTGGCGGGTATATACCAGGGAACCCCATTGATGCATGGCTTGCAGAACCGGCTCCAGCAAATGCCTGCCGTTACCTTCCTCGATAGCCAGGCGTATCATGCTTGACTGTTCCGGACTGCCGTTTTTCATCGCGTGCAGAAGTGGAAGGGTCGGTTTGCCTTCGTTAAGGTCATCGCCAGTGTTTTTGCCCAGCGTTTCTCCGTCGGCGTCGTAGTCCAGCAGATCGTCAATCAGCTGGAACGCAGTGCCGAGGTAACGACCGTAGTCCTGCAAGGCACGAACCTGTGCCTCATTACCGCCGGCAAGCATCGCTGATGCCTGTGCCGCTGCCTCGAAAAGACGCGCCGTTTTACTGTAGATAACCTGCATGTAGCTCTCTTCAGTAATGTCCGGGTCGTTGCAGTTCATCAACTGCAGCACTTCACCTTCTGCGATGACGTTCACTGCTTTAGACATCAACGCCAGCACCGGAAGTGATTCCAGGTCGGTCATCATCTGGAACGCACGGGTATAGATAAAGTCACCCACCAGAACGCTTGCTGCGTTGCCAAAGGCCGCATTGGCGGTTGCTTTACCGCGGCGCATATCCGATTCGTCAACCACATCGTCATGCAGCAGGGTCGCCGTGTGGATAAACTCTATCAACGCAGCGACGGTGACGTGCTTGTCGCCCTGATACTCAAGGGCGCGAGCAGCAAGAACGGCAATCATCGGGCGAATTCGTTTACCACCACCGCTAATGATGTAATATCCTAGTTGATTGATGAGCGAAACATCAGAGTTCAACTGTTCGAGAATTGCCGCATTAACTGCAGCCATATCCTGTTCGGTGAGGTCGGTAATCTGTTCTAGGTTCATTGTGATTTTTCGGCTTTATTTCTCTTCACCGCAATGAGAACGGGCTCACATTGGCACATGATGCAAACTGTAGCAGAGATTGTACTTGAAAAATGAGTGAGATAAACGCGTTCAAGTGAACTGCGCTTTTTTTCTTCTTTTCTGGTGAATGTGCTCTTGTCATATGCTGAGTTTTTGCGTAGAATTCGCGCCCTATTGTGAATATTTATAGCGCCCTCTGAACTATACAAAGTTGAGTGCGCGGAAAGCGGAGTTTTATATGTACGCGGTTTTCCAAAGTGGTGGTAAACAACACCGAGTAAGCGAAGGTCAAACTGTTCGCTTGGAAAAGCTGGACATCGCAACTGGTGAAACAATTGAGTTTGACCAAGTTCTGATGATCGCTAACGGTGAAGAAATCAACATCGGCTTGCCTTTAATTGCTGGCGGTGTGATCAAGGCAGAAGTTGTTGCTCACGGTCGTGGCGAGAAAATTAAGATCGTTAAGTTTCGTCGTCGTAAGCACTACCGTAAGCAGCAGGGCCACCGTCAGTGGTTCACTGATGTTAAAATCACCGGCATTAGCGCTTAAGTTTAGGAGAGCGGAACAATGGCACACAAGAAGGCTGGCGGTTCCACCCGCAACGGTCGCGATTCAGAAGCTAAACGTCTGGGCGTAAAACGCTTTGGCGGAGAAGCAGTACTGGCAGGCAGCATCATCGTTCGTCAGCGCGGCACCAAATTCCACGCTGGTATCAACGTGGGTTGCGGTAAAGACCACACTCTGTTTGCTTTGACTGACGGTAAAGTCAAGTTCGAAGTTAAAGGCAAGAACAACCGTAAATTCATCAGCATCGAAGCTGAATAATTTACCTTTCTCTTGTCCTTGAAAGTGATGTAAGCCCCGCAATTAGTTGCGGGGCTTTTTACATTCTGTTGGCCAAGACCGGCAAGAAAAAAATGAATGTTAAGAGGGCTGGCATCAACGCGGCTTCTCTTTTTGCTGTACACTTTATGTGCTATCGCACTGCTTCCTTTGGCGAAGCCTGAGACATTTTTTATGCTGGCAAGTAGCCTGTCTTCTGTTCTGCAGTGCTTAACCTGACGGGTTATTTCGGTGCCTTTGTGGTCGTTGCAGGGGCGATATTTTCTGCAATTGGCCATCGTAATGGCAACCAAGAACAGAACAAGACCTGGCGGCTGATTGCAGCATCCGGGTGAATGATTTACGGAGACAGTTCAAATGAAGTTTGTAGATGAAGCGACGATCCTGGTCGTAGCAGGCGATGGCGGCAACGGTTGCGTTAGCTTCCGCCGCGAAAAATATATTCCTCGTGGTGGCCCTGACGGCGGTGACGGCGGAGACGGCGGCGACGTGTATTTGATAGCCGACGAAAACCTTAACACGCTGATCGATTACCGTTTCGTAAAATCTTTCCGCGCCGAACGTGGTGAAAACGGCCAAAGCCGTGACTGTACCGGTAAGCGCGGTAAAGATATTACCGTCAAAGTTCCTGTCGGGACTCGCGCTCTGGATCAGGGCACCGGCGAAGTTCTGGCAGACATGACCCGCCACGGTCAGGTTCAGCTCGTTGCGAAAGGCGGCTGGCACGGTTTGGGCAATACCCGCTTCAAATCGTCCGTAAACCGCTCTCCGCGTCAGAAAACCATGGGTACCAAGGGTGAAATGCGTGATATCTCCCTGGAACTTATGTTGCTTGCCGACGTGGGTATGCTGGGCTTGCCGAATGCCGGTAAATCTACCTTCATTCGTGCCGTTTCTGCCGCTAAGCCAAAGGTAGCCGATTATCCGTTTACCACGCTGGTGCCAAGCCTCGGCGTAGTGCGTATGGACCACGAGCAGAGCTTCGTGGTTGCCGACATCCCGGGCCTGATTGAAGGCGCTTCTGACGGTGCCGGTCTGGGTATCCGCTTCCTGAAGCACCTTGAGCGTTGCCGCGTGCTTCTGCACCTTGTTGATATTGCGCCTATTGATGAATCTGATCCGGTTGAAAATGCCAAAGTCATCATCAATGAGCTGCAGCAGTACAGCGAGAAACTGGCAGAAAAACCGCGTTGGTTGGTCTTTAACAAGATTGATGTCATTGGTCAGGAAGAAGCAGAACGCCGCGCGAAAGAAATTGCTGAGGGCATGGGCTGGGAAGGCGATTACTTCCTTATCTCTGCTGCCAACCGCGAAGGCGTTAACGCGCTGTGCTGGGAAGTGATGAAGTTCATCAACGAGAATCCTAAGCACATGTCCGTTGAAGAAGCCGTACCGGAGAAAGTCGAGTTCATGTGGGATGATTATCACCGTGAACAGCTGGCCGTGGTCGAAGAAGAAGATGACGACTGGGACGACTGGGATGATGAAGACGACGAAGGCGTTGAAATCATTTATGAGCGTTAATTACGCGTAGTCATCGACCTCCATCATGACGAAAAAAAGGCCGCATTCAATGCGGCCTTTTCTTTTGGCGTTTTCGCTATTCTGACAGCGAGGTCGCACTGTTTTGCGTAAAGGCCTGACGCGGTAACCAGCACTGCGCGCTGAGCCCGCTGCGGTCTTTTCGATTGACCAGACGCAGGCTTCCGCCATGCATATTCAAAATACGTAAAACGATATTGAGCCCCAGACCACTGCCACCGAAGCGTTGATCGGCACGTTTATAGGCCTGTGTAAGCTCTCCTACGCGTTTCTCTTCAATCCCAGGCCCGCAGTCATCTACCTGCGCTAAAACGCCCTGATCGCTTTCTGAGAGCGTTATGGTGATATCGCTGTCTTGTGGGCCATAGCGGTAGGCATTCTCGACCACGTTCCTCAGCATTAAACGCAGCAACACTGCGTCACCCTCAACCTCGGCGTGCTCGCTGTGTTTCACAATCAGACGCTGTCGATGGCCTGCCAGCAGCTCCTCAAGCTCTTCCCGCAATGGCGCTATTACGTCGATGACAAGATTAACCTTCTGATATTGCCCCTCGGCGAAGTTTTGTCCGGCGCGAGAGAGCATCAGCAGCTGTTCTACGGTATGCATCAACTGGTCAATACGGCCTATCAACATACTGCTGCCGTCAACGCCTTTCCTTTCCATCAGCTCGAGATGCAGTCTCAGCCCCGCCAGCGGAGTGCGCAACTCGTGGGCTGCATCGGCGGTGAACAGCCTTTCCTGCGCGATGGTTTGTGAAAGCCGGGCTAACAGCTGATTCAAGGCGATGGTCACCGAGAAGACTTCCTGAATCTCGGTGTTCAACGGCAGCGGCGTAAGATTATCGGCCGAGCGTGTTTCAAGGCGGTGCTGCAGTTGCTTGAGTGGTCTGATGATCCAGTTGATCGCCCAGAAACACAGCAGCAGTGTCACCGCCAGCATGGTCAATGAAGGCGCGATAAGCGAGGCAATGGCCTCGGCTATCTCTTTCTCGACGTGAGCGTTACGTACCTTGGCTGAAAGCGTGTCATTGACCAGCAGGTTTATCTGTTCCTGACTCTCATGCCACAGCCAGAACACGCTGGTCAGCTGCGTAACAAACAGGATCAGCGCCAGCATCACCAACAGACGGCGGCGCATGCTGGTCATTTAGGCGTATCCAGGCGATAACCGATCCCGCGTACGGTATGGATAAGATCCTTGCCGAGTTTACGGCGCAGGTTGTGTACGTGAACCTCGAGGGTGTTGGATCCCAGATCGTCCTGCCAGGAGTAAAGATCCTGCTGCAACAGCTCACGATTCACCGTTTGACCGGCGCGCATGATGAGGCGCGAGAGGATAGCGAACTCTTTCGGCGTGATCTCGACCAGTTGTCCCTGCTGATAAACCTGCTGCGACGAGAGGTTGAGCGTCAGGTTGCCGACTTCGAGCAGGTTGTCACTGTGACCCTGATAGCGGCGGATAAGCGCGCGCACGCGGGCCATCAGTTCAACCAGAGCGAATGGCTTGACCAGGTAGTCATCTGCGCCTGCGTCTAATCCGTCAACGCGATCTTCGAGCGCATCGCGCGCGGTGAGGATAAGCACCGGCAGCGAGATATTCTGGCGGCGCCACTGCCGTAATAATGTGGCGCCGTCGGTATCTGGAAGGCCCAGATCGAGAATGATCAGGCTGTACTGACTGCTTTGCAAAAGCGCGTTGGCCTCCGCTGCGGTCGAGGCGCTGTCGCTGGCATAGTTCTCGCCGTTAAGCGCCAGGGTTAATCCCTGACGCAGCAGGTCATCATCTTCGACTATGAGTAATTTCATAAAACGTGCTCAGACCCTCATCCAATCAATTGTTTTGATAAATATCCCGATACAGACGGCTTTCAAAACGGACCAAAGGTGCGCGACGTGTGCGCTGATCTTCAGGCGGTACGGCATAGCCGGAAAGATACTGCACAAAGGCCAGACGCTGACCGCTGGCGGTGGTAATGAAGCCTGCCAGATTGTAGACGCCCGCGAGGGAGCCGGTTTTCGCCGACACCTTGCCGTCTACGCCTGCTTCATGCAGGCCACCGCGATATTGCAGAGTTCCATCATGGCCTGCCAAAGGCAGCATCGAGATGAAATCCAGCTCTTTATCATGCTCGGCGATATATTGCAGCGCCTGCATCATGGTTTTTGGCGACACCAGGTCATGGCGAGACAGGCCTGAGCCGTCTACCTGAATCGTGTTGCCCAACTCGATACCGGCTTTTTGGCGCAGGATCTGACGCACGGCATCCGAGCCTGCACGCCAGGTACCGGGTACGCCAAACAGCTGATGGCCGATAGTGCGGAACACGGTGTCGGCAATCATGTTGTCAGACTTTTTCAGCATCGTGTGCAGCAGCTCATGCAGAGGTGCCGACTGGGTTTGAGCCAAAATAGTGCCTGCCGGGGTGACGCGCGTCTGACGTTTCAGTCGGCCGTCTATCTGGATATCCGCCTGCAAAAGTTCCTGTTTAAGGATCTCGCCCGCATAGGCCGCGCCATCCTGAATCGAGAAGGCCAGCGGCAACGGTTCGCTCCGCTGAGTCAGGCATCCAGTCAGCGTATAGCGGTTGAATTCGCCCGGCATCACGTCAAGTTCACAGTACTGAGCATCTGGCGAGCCTTTTGCCAGCGTGCGAACCTGGCTGAACATCTGCACCGGATAGTAAGACGCGACGCGGATAAACGCATTCTCGTCCGGTTTGGTCGCGCTATACAGCGAGACCGAGAAACAGTTCCGGTCTACAATCGCCGCTGCCGGCGGGGCATCGAAGCACTGGGTGATATCGTTCCAGGGCCAACCCGGCGCTTTGTCATGACTGGCAAAAACGGAGGTATCGATGACGACGTCACCGCTAATCTCTTTAACGCCCTGCTTTTTGAGCGCAGCCACCATATTGCGAATATTCTGACGCTTAAAAGTCGGGTCACCGTCAAAACGTGCGATCAAATCGCCGCGCAGAACGCCGTCGCTGATACTGCCTTTGGTCTCAAAGGTGGTATTAAAACGGAAATCCGGACCTAACTGGAGCAGCGCTGCCAGCGCGGTGAATATTTTCATGGTACTGGCAGGCAGGCCCATCTGGTCGCCGTGGTAATCGACAACGGGCGTGGTTGCTCCAATCTTCTGTACCAGCACCGACAAGTTGGTGCCTTCTGGCAGGTATTGAGTATAGTTTTCTACCTGTGCAGCGTTTGCATTAAGAGCAATCGCGCAGGCTAATCCACTGACAATTCGTAAAAAACGCATTATTTTGAGTATAGGCTCTGGATAACTGCAGGATGACGTGGTGCCATACTACGATGCAACGAACGGGGGCGCAACGTGGGTGAAAGTAAACGATGATCCCGAATGAACTCTAGGCTAAAATACGACTCAAAATGAAAAACCAATCCTGGCTTGGGGCTTTCCCCGGGTGAGGTTTTTTTTGTTTATCGCCCGAGTGAATCGATCCTAAAGGCTTGATTTCTACCTGATAAATTCAGGACGGTGTATACCGAAAGGACAAAGTTAGAGGTAGTGAAAATATGAAACCGATTCCGATGACATTGCGTGGCGCTGAAAGATTACGTGAAGAGCTGGACCACCTGAAAAGCGTTCGACGCCCAAAAATTATTGCGGATATTGCAACCGCACGTGAGCACGGCGATCTGAAAGAGAACGCTGAATACCACGCCGCTCGCGAGCAGCAGGGTTTCTGCGAGGGGCGCATTCAGGAAATTGAAGCTAAACTTTCCAATGCTCAAGTTATTGATATCATGAAGATGCCGCAAACTGGGCGCGTGATTTTTGGCGCAACGGTGGCTGTGATGAACCTTGATACTGATGAAGAGCAGACTTATCGCATCGTGGGTGATGACGAAGCCGACTTCAAGCAGAACCTGATTTCGGTCAACTCGCCTATCGCGCGCGGCCTGATCGGCAAAGAAGCCGAGGACGTGGTGGTTATCAAAACGCCGGGTGGCGACGTCGAATACGAAGTGCTGAAAGTAGAATATATTTAATTGAGTGGTCAGGCGGTGGTTATGTGATGACTGCCGCTCTTTTTACCGGTCATGATGGCGGTAAAATGAAAAAGGCCCGTTAAGGCCTTTTTGTAAAACCACGTATAGATAGCAACTTTTCGTTAAATCCAAAGCGCTTTTCGTTAAACTCTAAAAAGTTAACGCGGTAATATAATTTTGCGGTCTTCAGTAGAAGGGCGATACAGTACCAGCATATTGCCGATAACTTGCACGTTGACTGCTTTGGTTTCACGCACAATAGCGTCTGCGATCAATGTCTTGGTTTCTCGCTCTTCGGCTGCAATTTTCACCTTGATGAGCTCATGATGCTGCAGCGCCTGTTCGATTTCGGCAAGCACACCTTCAGTGAGGCCGTTATTACCCAGCATGACAACCGGTTTTAACGGATGTGCCAAGCCTTTCAGGTACTGTTTTTGTTTATTGTTAAGATTCATCGTCTTTTTTTGCTTAAGTTGGGATTGAAAACGGGGCATTCTACCGCCATCTCATCTATATCACCAACTCGGTGTGTAACCGAGTGACGTGCCGAGACGACTTAGCCATAGACTAAACGACGCTAAGAGCTTGTTGTAAAGGCTCTACTCAGGGTAGTTTGAAAACTATATGGTTACTAAATAATGTCTAATAAAAAGCGTTCTGCAAGTTCCAGTCGCTGGTTGCAGGAACACTTTAGCGATAAATATGTGCTGGCAGCACAGAAAAAAGGGCTGCGTTCACGCGCCTGGTTTAAACTTGATGAAATACAGCAGGTCGACAAGCTGTTCAGACCGGGAATGACCGTTGTTGACTTAGGTGCAGCTCCGGGTGGATGGTCTCAGTACGTCGTAACGCAGATAGGCAACAAGGGGCGTATTATCGCTTGTGATATTCTGCCTATGGATCCCATCGTAGGTGTTGATTTCCTTCAAGGCGATTTTCGTGATGAATTAGTTCTCAAAGCCCTGCTCGACAGAGTAGGAGAAAACAAAGTTCAGGTGGTCATGTCCGATATGGCCCCGAATATGAGTGGTACTCCGGCAGTCGATATACCAAAATCGATGTATCTGGTTGAGTTAGCGCTGGATATGTGTCGTGATGTACTGGCACCAGGCGGAAGTTTCCTGGTGAAGGTGTTCCAGGGAGATGGTTTTGATGAATACCTACGGGAAATTCGCTCCCTGTTTACGAAGGTTAAGATTCGTAAGCCAGACGCTTCCCGAGCTCGTTCCCGAGAAGTGTACATCGTAGCGACAGGGCGGAAATCGTAGTACCCTAACGCTGTTTGTTAACACAGTTGTAATATGAGGTTAATCCCTTGAGTGACATGGCGAAGAACCTGATTCTCTGGTTAGTCATCGCGGTTGTATTGATGTCTGTATTTCAGAGCTTTGGGCCCAGCGAGTCTAATGGCCGTAGGGTAGATTACACTACCTTCATGTCCGAATTGACCCAAGATCAGATTCGTGAAGCACACATTAATGGACGTGAGATTGACGTTACCAAGAAAGACAGTAACAAATACACGACCTACATCCCTGTCAACGATCCTAAACTGCTGGATACCCTGTTGACCAAGAATGTGAAAGTTGTTGGCGAGCCGCCTGAAGAGCCGAGCCTGCTGGCATCTATCTTTATTTCCTGGTTCCCAATGCTGTTGCTGATTGGGGTCTGGATCTTCTTTATGCGCCAAATGCAGGGCGGCGGCGGCAAGGGCGCGATGTCCTTCGGTAAAAGCAAAGCCCGCATGTTGACGGAAGATCAGATCAAGACCACTTTTGCCGACGTCGCAGGTTGTGACGAAGCCAAGGAAGAGGTGAGCGAGCTGGTAGATTACCTGCGCGAGCCAAGCCGTTTCCAGAAACTGGGCGGTAAGATTCCTAAAGGCGTGCTGATGGTGGGCCCGCCAGGTACCGGTAAAACCCTTCTGGCAAAAGCGATTGCCGGTGAAGCGAAGGTGCCGTTCTTTACCATTTCAGGTTCCGACTTCGTAGAAATGTTCGTGGGTGTGGGTGCATCTCGTGTGCGTGACATGTTCGAGCAGGCGAAAAAAGCGGCCCCTTGCATCATCTTCATCGATGAGATCGACGCCGTCGGTCGTCAGCGCGGTGCCGGTTTGGGCGGTGGTCACGACGAACGTGAACAGACTCTGAACCAGATGCTGGTAGAGATGGATGGCTTTGAAGGTAACGAAGGTATTATCGTTATCGCGGCCACCAACCGTCCAGACGTATTGGACCCTGCGTTGCTGCGTCCGGGTCGTTTCGACCGTCAGGTTGTTGTTGGCCTGCCGGACGTTCGTGGCCGTGAGCAGATCCTTAAAGTTCACATGCGTCGCGTGCCACTGTCTCCAGATATCGATGCAGCGGTAATCGCGCGCGGTACACCTGGATTCTCCGGTGCTGACCTGGCTAACCTGGTCAACGAAGCGGCGCTGTTCTCTGCCCGTGGCAACAAACGCGTTGTGTCGATGGTCGAGTTTGAGAAAGCCAAAGACAAGATCATGATGGGTGCGGAACGTCGCTCCATGGTAATGACCGAAGCGCAGAAAGAATCTACTGCTTACCACGAAGCGGGCCATGCAATTATTGGCTGGTTACTGAAAGACAAGGGTCACGACCCGGTTCATAAAGTGACTATTATCCCACGTGGTCGTGCTCTGGGCGTGACGTTCTTCCTGCCGGAAGGCGACGCAATCAGCGCAAGCCGTGAGAAACTTGAAAGTCAGATCTCGACTCTGTACGGCGGTCGTCTGGCGGAAGAGATTATCTACGGTGCAGGTAAAGTTTCTACCGGTGCCTCTAACGACATTAAAGTTGCTACCTCGATTGCCCGTAACATGGTCACTCAATGGGGCTTCTCCGAGAAACTGGGTCCACTTCTGTATGCAGAAGAAGAGGGCGAAGTATTCCTGGGACGTTCAGTGGCGAAAGCCAAGCACATGTCCGATGAAACCGCGCGTATTATCGACCAGGAAGTGAAGTCTTTAATCGAGACCAACTACAAGCGTGCCCGTCAGATTCTGGATGAGAACATGGACATCTTGCACAGCATGACGAAAGCGCTGATGACGTACGAAACCATCGATGCACCACAGATTGACGATCTGATGACGCGTAAAGATGTGGTTCGTCCGCCAGCCGGTTGGGATGCAGCAACCAGCACCGGTTCTGATGACAACAACGGTACGCCAAAAGCACCGACGCCTGTCGATGAGCCACGTACGCCTAATCCAGGCAATACGATGTGCGAGCAGTACAGCGGCAAGTAAGTCGGCCGATGTCTGGCTTTGCTTACCTAGTCTGTTCTGACTAAAATAAAACCCCGGCCTTGCCCGGGGTTTTTTACATATTGCGCACCAAGAATCGCTTTACGGGAATACCCCTTTTACTGGAATCACAACATGCAACTCACCGCGAACGGCAGCACTCTCGATCTCACGTTCCCTCAAGTCATGGGAATTCTCAACGTCACCCCTGACTCCTTCTCCGACGGCGGCCGTCACAATACGCTGGATCTCGCAATACATCATGCTCAGGAGATGATCAATGCGGGCGCGACCATTCTCGACATCGGAGGTGAGTCCACGCGTCCTGGTGCAGCGGAGGTCAGCGATGACGAAGAGCTGTCGCGCGTGGTTCCGGTCGTCGAGGCGCTGGCAAAACGTTTTGACGTGTGGCTGTCGGTGGATACCTCAAAGGCGTCGGTTATCCGAGAGTCGGCAGGCGTGGGCGCGCATCTGATCAACGACATTCGCTCTTTGCAGGAGCCGGGTGCGATAAAAGCTGCCGCAGAGAGCGGTCTTCCAGTTTGCCTGATGCACATGCAGGGTGAGCCAAAAACAATGCAGCATGCGCCGCAATACGGTGATTTAATCGCTGAAGTCGATCAGTATTTTGTGCAACATATTGCGCAGTGCATCGATGCAGGTATCCCGAGGGAAAAATTGCTGCTCGACCCGGGGTTCGGTTTCGGTAAGAATTTGCACCATAACTATGAATTATTGGCCAGACTGGCAGAGTTTCACCATTTTGGATTACCGCTACTCGTCGGCATGTCGAGAAAATCGATGATTGGTCAGCTGTTACACGTTTCCCCCGAACAGCGGGTGACCGGCAGCGTTGCCTGCGCAGTAATTGCTGCGATGCAGGGGGCGCATATTGTCAGAGTCCATGACGTCAAAGAAACGGTGCAGGCCATGCGTATCGTCGAAGCAACACTTTCAGCTAAGAAGGGATGAGAATAAATTATGAGCAACCGTAAATACTTTGGTACAGACGGCATTCGTGGCAAGGTTGGCGATACCCCGATTACGCCTGATTTTGTACTAAAGCTCGGTTGGGCTGCGGGCAAGGTACTGGCTCGTCATAGCTCCGGTAAGGTGATTATCGGTAAAGATACGCGCATCTCTGGCTATATGCTCGAGTCAGCTCTCGAAGCGGGCCTGGCCGCTGCGGGGCTTTCAGCCTCGTTTACCGGTCCGATGCCGACGCCGGCGATCGCTTACCTCACTCGCACCTTCCGTGCCGAGGCGGGTATTGTGATTTCCGCCTCCCACAACCCTTATTACGATAACGGCATCAAATTCTTCTCAACGGATGGCGCAAAGCTGCCTGACCACGTGGAAGAGGCGATTGAAGCCGAGATGGAAAAACCGCTGACCTGCGTCGAGTCTGCCGAATTAGGCAAGGCGAGCCGTATCGTCGACGCGGCAGGGCGTTACATCGAGTTCTGTAAAGGCACCTTCCCCGCAGAGCTTAGCCTGAGCGGCTTGAAGATTGTGGTCGACTGTGCCAACGGTGCGACCTATCACATCGCCCCAAGCGTGATGCGTGAGTTGGGTGCGAAAGTGATTGCCATCGGCTGTGAGCCTGACGGTATGAACATCAACGAAGGCTGTGGTGCGACCGACGTGACTCTGTTGCAGCAGCGTGTACTGGAAGAGAAGGCCGATTTGGGCCTGGCGTTCGATGGCGACGGTGACCGTATCATCATGGTCGACCACGAAGGTAACAAAGTCGATGGCGACCAGATCCTTTACATCATCGCGCGTGAGGGTCTGCGTCAGGGCCAGCTGCGCGGCGGCGTAGTCGGTACGCTGATGAGCAACATGGGCCTTGAGCTGGCGCTTAAGCAGCTGGGTATTCCTTTTGCGCGTGCGAAAGTGGGTGACCGCTACGTGCTCGAGAAACTGCAGGAGAAGGGCTGGCGCATCGGGGCAGAAAACTCCGGTCACGTGATTTTACTCGACAAAACCACCACCGGTGACGGTATTGTCGCAGGTTTGCAAGTGCTCACTGCAATGGTTCGTAATCACATGAGCCTGCATGACCTGTGCAGCGGCATGAAACTATTGCCACAGATTCTGGTAAACGTTCGTTTCTCGGGTGAAAGTGATCCACTCGAAAATGCGGAAGTGAAAAGCGTGACCGCCGAGGTTGAGAAACAGCTGTCGGGCAAAGGTCGCGTACTGTTGCGTAAGTCGGGTACTGAACCGCTGATTCGCGTTATGGTTGAAGGTGAAGACGCGTCTCTGGTTGAGAGTCTGGCGCATCGTATCGCCGATGCAGTCAAAGCGGTGTAATTGTAATAAAAGTAAAAAGTGAGCGCCAAATTGTTCATCTTCTCGCCGTAAAGGGCGGGGGATTGCTGTATTTGGCGCTTTTTTCCGCAATCAAACGCTAACCTGAAAATTGCCCTTGCGCGAACATTAGGGTTTGGTTAGTATTCAGACCCGCTTCAGTAGGTCCTTGAAGACTTACGGCTAATCATAGTAAGAAGCTGGTGAGAAGCAATTAGCACGCGGTGAACCCGCAAGGATACAGGTACAACTATGTACGATGCTCTTCTGGTGATTTTCCTTATCGTAGCAATCGGCCTTGTCGGTCTGGTTATGCTGCAACAAGGTAAAGGTGCAGATATGGGAGCCTCTTTCGGAGCGGGTGCATCAGGCACTTTGTTCGGTTCGAGTGGTTCCGGTAACTTTATGACTCGAATGACAGCTATTTTGGCGGCGCTTTTCTTCGTCATTAGCCTGATTCTGGGTAACTTGAGCACCAATAAAACCAAACAAGGCAGCGAGTGGGAAAATCTGGGTCAGCCAGTTAAATCTGAGCAGACTACTGCGCCGGCAGCACCAACAGGGCCGACCAGCGATCTTCCTAAGTAAGTTGTAGATTGTAGTCGCAGTAAAGTTAAAGTAAGATTGACGCCAGTCGTCAGTGCTGAAAAGCAAAGAGTTTCAAACAATTGCAATTACTCGGACAGTAAGCGCGATTGAGAAAAAAAGAGTGCCGAGGTGGTGGAATTGGTAGACACGCTACCTTGAGGTGGTAGTGCCCGAATGGGCTTACGGGTTCAAGTCCCGTCCTCGGTACCAATCTTTTGATAACTTGCATTCTTGCGGTTATCAGCGTAGTATTTTGCGACATCAAGTCGCGTCAATATATACGCGTTACGTTGTTTTCGGACGCGGGGTGGAGCAGCCTGGTAGCTCGTCGGGCTCATAACCCGAAGGTCGTCGGTTCAAATCCGGCCCCCGCAACCACTTTCCTCAAGTATTTGTTTTCAAATATACTGCTAGTATCTCCCTGGTGCTTCCGAGTATCCATTTGAAAAAAATCCTTCTGAAAGTGCACCGAAGCCGCCATGCGGCAAATAGGGTCCAGTATCATAAAGCCCCGATTTATCGGGGTTTTTTGTTATTTGGCAACAGAATCACTGGGCTATTAAGCCCTTTTTTTATGTCTTGGGGGTGGACTTGTCCACATTAGAACAAAAATTAACAGAGATGATTTCAGCACCGGTCGAGGCATTAGGTTTCGAGCTGGTAGGTATTGAGTTCGTTCGAGCTCGCCAATCTACACTACGCATCTATATTGATAGTGAAGACGGGATCAACGTTGATGATTGTGCTGATGTCAGCCACCAGGTTAGCGCTGTACTCGAAGTAGAAGATCCGATTACCGTCGCCTACAACCTGGAAGTTTCCTCCCCGGGCCTCGATCGCCCTATGTTCACCGCAGAGCATTATCAACGTTTCCTTGGTGATGAAGTCAGCGTTGTATTGCGCATGGCAATGCAGAACCGCCGCAAATGGCAGGGAATTATCAAGGCTGTCGAAGGCGAAATGATCACGGTTACGGTGGATGGGAAAGATGAAGTGTTCGCACTGAGCAACATCCAGAAGGCGAACCTGGTACCCCACTTTTAAAGTTAGGATGAGGCAACTAGGATGAATAAAGAGATTCTGGCTGTTGTAGAAGCAGTTTCTAATGAAAAAGCCCTCCCGCGCGAGAAGATTTTTGAAGCGCTGGAAACTGCTTTGTCGACAGCGACCAAGAAGAAGTACGAGCAGGAAATCGAAGTTCGCGTCACCATCGATCGTAAAACCGGCGACTTTGACACCTTCCGCCGCTGGGTTGCTGTAAATGAAGTGACTCAGCCGACGCGCGAAATTACTCTCGAAGCTGCCCAATACGAAGATCCATCCATCGAACTGGGTGGTTACATCGAAGACCAAATCGAATCTGTCACCTTTGACCGTATCACCACTCAGACTGCCAAGCAGGTTATCGTACAGAAAGTACGTGAAGCCGAGCGCGCAATGGTAGTTGACGCATTCCGTGAACAGGAAGGCGAGATAGTGACCGGTGTGGTTAAAAAAGTTAACCGCGACAGCATCGCCCTGGATCTCGGCAGCAATGCTGAAGCTGTTATCCTGCGCGAAGACATGCTGCCACGTGAGAACTTCCGTTCTGGTGACCGTATTCGCGGCGTTCTTTACGCTGTGCGCCCAGAAGCGCGCGGTGCACAACTGTTTGTTAGTCGTTCACGTAACGAGATGCTGGTTGAACTGTTCCGCATCGAAGTACCTGAAATCGGCGAAGAACTTATTGAAATCAAAGCTGCTGCCCGTGACCCTGGTTCACGCGCCAAGATTGCAGTGAAGACTAATGATAAGCGTATCGACCCTGTTGGTGCTTGTGTCGGTATGCGCGGTGCGCGCGTTCAGGCCGTTTCCAGTGAACTGGGCGGGGAACGTATCGATATCATCCTTTGGGATGACAATCCTGCGCAATTCGTTATCAACGCTATGGCGCCGGCAGACGTCGCGTCTATCGTTGTTGATGAAGACAAGTGCACCATGGATATCGCCGTTGAAGCCAGCAACCTGGCACAGGCGATTGGCCGTAACGGCCAAAACGTGCGTTTAGCCTCCCAGCTTTTAAAGCAGCATCGTGGCGATGACAAGTGGGAACTGAACGTGATGACAGCAGACGACCTGCAGGCCAAACATCAGGCCGAGGCGCATGCTGCAATCGAAACCTTCACCAAGTATTTGGCAATCGACGAAGATTTCGCGACTGTTCTGGTTGAAGAAGGTTTCTCAACCCTCGAAGAACTGGCTTACGTGCCGGTGAACGAGTTGTTAGAAATTGATGGTCTGGACGAAGACACGGTAGATGCGCTGCGCGAACGTGCGAAAGAAGCGCTGACCACCCTGGCCCTTGCACAGGAAGAAAGTCTCGGTGACAACAAGCCAGCTGAAGACCTGCTTAATCTTGCAGGACTTGAACGCAGCATGGCGTTTAAACTGGCAGCAATCGGTGTTTGCACGCTGGAAGATCTTGCCGAGCAGGGTGTTGACGATCTGACAGATATTGAAGGTCTTAATGACGAGCAGGCTGGTGAGTTAATCATGGCCGCACGCAATATCTGCTGGTTTGGCGACAATGCGTAATAAACTGTAGCAGGAAGGAACAGCATGACAGATGTAACCGTAAAATCGCTGGCAGCGGAGATTCAAACTCCGGTTGATCGCCTGGTACAGCAATTTGCTGATGCAGGGATCGACAAGTCGGAAGCTGACTCTGTCACCCAGCATGAAAAAGAAACTTTGCTGGCGCATTTGAATGGTGGAAATTCGAATGCGACAAACAAACTGACGTTACAACGCAAAACGCGTAGTACACTTAATGTTCCGAGCACCGGCGGGAAGAGTAAATCGGTGCAAATCGAGGTCCGCAAGAAACGCACTTATGTTAAACGTGATATGACCGAGGCAGAACTTGCCCAGGCCGAAGCGGAAGAGCAGGCAAAGCGTGAAGCGGAAGAACAGGCTCAGCGTGTAGCACAAGAGCAGGCCCAGCAAGTGGCCGCTCAGGAAAAAGCTAAACGTGAAGCCGCTGAGCAAGCCAAACGTGAGGCCGCTGATAAAGCTAAGCGTGACGCAGCGGAAAAAGATAAAGTGACGAATCAACATACCGACGAAGTAACCAAGCCAGCTCAGGCAGAAAAAGCACGCCGTGAAGCTGAAGCCGCAGAACTTAAGCGTAAAGCGGAACAAGAAGCCCAGCGCAAAATCGAAGAGAACGCTAAACGCGTTGCTGAAGAAGCACGTAAAATGGCTGACTCAGGCGTTTGGACTGAAGCCCCTGCGCCAAGTGAAGCAGAAGCTGAAACTGCGGACTACCACGTAACCACTTCCCAGCACGCTCGTGCTGCTGAAGATGAGAACGATGCCAAAGTTGAAGGCGAGCGCCGCACCCGTACTCGCGGTGGCAAAGCGACCAAGCAGAAGAAAGGCAATAAACTGTCTGAATCTAAAGCCGATCGCGAAGAAGCCCGTGCCGTGGGCCGTAATGGCAAAGGTAAGCGTAAGCCAAGCAGCCTGCAACAGAGCTTCAACAAGCCTGTAGTCGCTGTTAACCGCGACGTAGTCGTTGGCGAAACCATTACCGTTGCCGAACTGGCAAACAAAATGGCAGTTAAAGGTTCTCAGGTCATCAAAACTATGATGAAACTGGGCGCTATGGCCACCATCAATCAAGTTATTGATCAGGAAACTGCTCAGCTGGTTGCTGAAGAAATGGGCCACAAAGTTATCCTGCGTCGTGAAAACGAGCTGGAAGAAGCGCTGATGAGCGACCGTGATACCGGTGCTTCAGCTGCTGCCGAGCCACGTGCGCCAGTTGTGACCATCATGGGCCACGTTGACCACGGTAAAACCTCTTTGCTCGATTATATTCGCTCAACGAAAGTAGCCGCAGGCGAAGCTGGCGGTATTACTCAGCACATCGGTGCTTATCATGTTGAAACCGAAAACGGCATGATCACCTTCCTCGATACCCCTGGACACGCCGCGTTTACATCAATGCGTGCTCGTGGTGCCAAGGCGACCGATATCGTTGTTCTGGTTGTTTCTGCGGACGATGGCGTGATGCCACAGACCGTAGAAGCGGTTCAGCATGCGAAAGCAGCTGGCGTGCCTATCGTTGTTGCAGTGAACAAAATCGATAAGCCTGAAGCTGATCCAGATCGCGTTAAAACCGAGCTGTCTCAGTACAACGTTATGCCAGAAGAGTGGGGCGGTGAGTCTCCATTCATCCACGTATCTGCTAAAGCGGGTACCGGTATTGACGATTTGCTGGAAGCTATCCTGTTGCAGGCTGAAGTTCTCGAACTGAAAGCAGTGCGTACCGGTATGGCAAACGGTGTTGTAATCGAATCCTTCCTTGATAAAGGCCGTGGCCCAGTTGCTACTGTTCTGGTTCAAGAAGGTACGCTTAACAAGGGTGATATCATCCTGTGTGGCTTCGAATACGGCCGCGTGCGTGCTATGCGTGACGAAATGGGTCGCGACATCACCTCAGCGGGTCCTTCTATCCCTGTCGAAGTTCTGGGTCTGTCCAGCGTTCCGGCTGCGGGTGACGAAGTTACCGTGGTACGTGACGAGAAGAAAGCGCGTGAAGTTGCGCTGTACCGTCAAGGTAAGTTCCGCGAAGTTAAACTGGCTCGCCAGCAGAAATCTAAACTGGAAAACATGTTTGCGAACATGACCGAAGGTGAAGTGTCTGAACTGAACATCGTGTTGAAATCTGACGTACAGGGTTCTTGTGAAGCGATTTCTGACGCGTTGCAGAATCTGTCAACCGCTGAAGTTAAAGTTAAAATCGTGGGCATGGGCGTAGGTGGTATCACTGAAACCGACGCAACGCTGGCGGCGGCTTCTAACGCTATCATCCTTGGCTTTAACGTTCGTGCCGATGCTTCTGCTCGCCGCGTCGTTGAAAACGAAAGCTTGGATCTGCGTTACTACTCCGTAATCTATAACCTGATTGACGAAGTCAAACAGGCAATGAGCGGTATGTTGGCACCAGAGTACAAACAGCAAATCATTGGCCTGGCTGAAGTTCGTGACGTGTTCAAGTCACCGAAATTTGGCGCAATCGCAGGCTGTATGGTTACTGAAGGTATGATCAAGCGCAATAACCCAATCCGCGTTCTGCGTGACAACGTGGTTATCTATGAAGGCGAGCTGGAATCCCTGCGCCGCTTCAAAGATGACGTTAGCGAAGTTCGTAACGGCATGGAATGTGGTATCGGCGTTAAAAACTACAACGACGTACGTCCTGGCGATGTGATCGAAGTCTTCGAAATCATCGAAATTAAACGTACTATCGCTTAACGTTTCGATCTGACCCGGACTCTCGGGTATACAGTCAGAACCATTGGGGGCCTTGCGCCCCCTTATTTGTCTGATGCATGGTTGAAGTAAAAGTTTGGAGTAACAAATTATGGCTAAAGAATTCAGCCGTACCCAACGCGTCTCTCAGGAGATGCAGAAAGAAATCGCCATCATACTGCAGCGTGAAGTTAAAGATCCGCGCGTAGGCATGGCGACCGTCTCTGGTGTCGAAGTTTCCCGTGATCTGGCCTATGCCAAAGTTTTCGTGACTTTCCTTGACGTACTGACCACTGAGCCACAGGATCCAGACCGCGTTAAAAACGGTATCAAGGCCCTGCAAGACGCTCAGGGATTCATCCGTACCCTTATTGGTAAAGCCATGCGCCTGCGCGTCGTGCCTGAACTGACTTTTGCCTATGACAACTCACTGGTTGAAGGCATGCGTATGTCTAACCTGGTGACTAACGTTGTTAAGAATGACGTTGAACGTCGTTCTGCTGCAGGCGATGACGAGGAATCTTAATGAGTCGTCCACGTCGCCGCGGTCGTGATATTCACGGCGTTCTGTTACTGGATAAGTCACTGGGTTTGTCATCCAACGACGCGTTGCAAAAGGTAAAACGCCTTTATAACGCCAATCGCGCAGGTCATACCGGCGCGTTGGATCCCCTGGCCACCGGCATGTTGCCGCTGTGCCTGGGTGAAGCGACCAAGTTTTCACGCTTTCTGCTCGACTCGGACAAGCGCTATCGCGTGATTGCCCGCATGGGCCAGCGTACTGATACTTCTGATGCCGAAGGTCAGATAATTTCAGAGCGTCCGGTCACATTCAGCGCTGCCGAGCTTGAGAATGCCCTCGAAAGTTTCCGTGGGGAGACGCAGCAAATCCCTTCAATGTATTCAGCATTGAAATATCAAGGGCGCAAGCTTTACGAGTATGCGCGTGAAGGGATAGAAGTTCCGCGAGAATCGCGCAGCATCACGGTCTATGAACTACAGTTCATTCGCTGGGAAGGCAACGAGGTTGAGCTGGAGATCCACTGTTCAAAAGGGACGTACATTCGCACCATCGTTGATGACCTCGGCGAAAAGCTGGGTTGCGGCGCCCACGTGACCTTCCTGCGACGTCTGCAGGTTGCGACCTATCCGTTTGAACGTATGGTCACCATGGAACAGCTGCACGCGCTGGTTGCTCAGGCCGAGGCCGAAGGCATTGAACCGCGCCTGCTGCTCGACCCGCTGTTGCTGCCGATGGACAGCCCGTGTGAAGACTTCCCTGAAGTCAATTTACTGCCCGTTGTGGCCGGCTACGTCAAGCAGGGCCAACCTGTTCAGGCTTCAGGTGCACCGCTTTCGGGCCTGGTGCGCATGACGGAAGGCGAAGAACGTAAATTCATCGGTGTCGGTGAAATCGACGATCAAGGCCGCGTTGCTCCTAAGCGCCTGGTTGTAGAGTACCCCGAGTAATTTGCCAGCCTGTAAATACAGGAAGGCGAGTTAACAGGGTGTTGCTCGTGTTGCGATCGGGCATCTCAAAGAGTAGAATAGCGCAGCTTATGCATGGGGTAGCTGAATTAGAGATCGGCACCCGTTTAAATTAATCTATAATATTTTGGAGTTCATTATGTCTCTAAGCGTTGAAGCTAAAGCTCAAATCGTTGCTGACTTCGGTCGTGGTGCAAACGACAGCGGTTCTACCGAAGTTCAGGTTGCTCTGCTGACTGCTCAGATTAACCATCTGCAAGGTCACTTCTCCGAGCACAAAAAAGATCACCACAGCCGTCGTGGTCTGCTGCGTATGGTTTCTCAGCGTCGTAAGCTGCTGGACTACCTGAAGAGCAAAGACGTAGCACGTTACACCACCGTTATCGAACGTCTGGGTCTGCGTCGCTAAGTTAGCGAGTTTCAGTGTAAAGGGGCCAAGTGGCCCCTTTATTCTAGGCAGCAAGAGTCAATCTAGCTATTGCCAAATCTGTTGTTTCTACGCTACTTTTCTATAAATGAAGCTTTATAAAAAAGTAGAGTTTTAAAGAGTACGTTTCGCGAGATCTTCCGTTACAGAGGTTCGCGCGGCTAATGAGAGACTTTAATCCCGCCGAGAGGATTAAGGATTGTCATTAGTCGCGAGGATGTAGTGAGAAGTTCAGATTTTATTGACGTGAACTGCTGTCATAACAGCTGCGCGTCACAAGAAAAGGATATTACATTGCTTAAAGCGACAGTTCGTAAGTTCCAATACGGTCAACATACTGTGACCATCGAAACCGGTATGATGGCACGCCAGGCCACTGCTGCAGTTATGGTCAGCATGGACGACACCGCGGTATTCGTTACCGTTGTTGGCCAGAAAAAAGCTAAACCGGGCCAGAGCTTCTTCCCTCTGACCGTAAACTACCAGGAGCGTACTTACGCTGCCGGTAAAATTCCAGGAAGCTTCTTCCGTCGTGAAGCGCGTCCAAGCGAAGGCGAGACCCTGACTTCTCGTCTGATCGACCGTCCAATTCGCCCACTGTTCCCGGACAGCTTCCTGAACGAAGTCCAGGTTATCGCGACCGTTGTTTCTCTGAACCCGCAGGTTAACCCAGACATCGTTGCGATGATTGGTGCCTCTGCTGCCCTGAGCCTGTCTGGTATTCCATTCAACGGCCCAATCGGTGCAGCTCGCGTGGGTTACATTAACGACCAGTACGTGCTGAACCCAACGGCTGATGAACTGCTTGAAAGCAAACTGGACTTGGTTGTTGCCGGTACGCAGGGCGCGGTTCTGATGGTTGAATCAGAAGCAGAAGTGCTCAGCGAAGAGCAGATGCTGGGCGCTGTGGTATTCGGCCACGACCAACAGCAGATCGTTATCAACGAAATCAATGCACTGGTTGCTGAAGTTGGCAAACCTAAGTGGGATTGGCAGCCAGAAGTGGTTAATGCTGACCTGCAAGCTCGCATTGCGGCTAAATCTGAAGCGCTGCTGGGCGACGCTTACCGTATCACCGACAAGCAAGAGCGTTACGCTCGCGTTGACGCCATCAAAGATGAAGTTACCGCTGCACTGCTTGCCGAAGACGAAACCTTGGACGCTGGTGAGATCTCCGATCTGCTGGGCGCTATCGAGAAAAACGTCGTACGTAGCCGCGTTCTGAGTGGCGCACCGCGTATCGATGGTCGTGAAAAAGACATGATCCGTGGTCTTGATGTTCGTACTGGCGTACTGCCACGTACTCACGGCTCTTCACTGTTTACTCGTGGTGAGACTCAGGCACTGGTTACCGCAACGCTGGGGACTACCCGTGATGCGCAGAGCCTGGACGAACTGATGGGTGCCAAAACTGACACCTTCCTGTTCCACTACAACTTCCCTCCGTACTCCGTGGGTGAAACAGGTATGGTCGGTTCGCCTAAGCGTCGCGAAATCGGTCACGGCCGTCTTGCCAAGCGTGGCGTACTGGCAGTAATGCCTAAGTTTGAAGATTTCCCATACACCGTTCGCGTTGTATCTGAAATCACCGAATCTAACGGTTCATCTTCCATGGCTTCCGTTTGTGGCGCATCACTGGCCCTGATGGACGCAGGTGTGCCGATTAAAGCCGCCGTTGCGGGTATCGCGATGGGTCTGGTTAAAGAAGGCGAAAACTTTGTCGTTCTGTCCGACATCCTGGGTGACGAAGACCACCTTGGTGATATGGACTTCAAAGTAGCAGGCAGCAGCGAAGGTATCACTGCACTGCAAATGGATATTAAAATCGAAGGTATCACCCGCGAAATCATGCAGGCTGCTCTGAGCCAGGCCAAAGGTGCACGTCTGCACATTCTGGGCGTGATGAACCAGGCAATCAGCGAATCTCGCGGCGATATCTCTCAGTTCGCTCCACGTATTCACACCATCAAAATTAACGCTGACAAGATCAAAGACGTCATCGGTAAAGGTGGTTCTGTAATCCGTGCACTGACTGAAGAAACCGGCACCACTATCGAAATCGAAGACGACGGTACTGTTAAAATTTCTGCAACCGACGGCGAAAAAGCGAAACACGCTATCCGTCGTATTGAAGAAATTACCGCCGAAATCGAAGTTGGCCGCATCTACCAGGGTAAAGTTACCCGTATCGTTGACTTTGGCGCGTTCGTTGCCATCGGTGGCGGTAAAGAAGGTCTGGTTCACATCTCTCAAATCGCTGACAAGCGCGTAGAGAAAGTGACTGACTATCTGACGATGGGTCAGGAAGTTCCGGTTAAGGTTCTGGAAGTTGATCGTCAGGGCCGTGTGCGCTTGAGCATTAAAGAAGCGACCACCCCATCTGAAGAATCGGCAACTCCAGCTGCAGAGTAATCTGTAACCTGTAGTTTACAGTCTCCCGGTCATCGGGCCGGGAGCTGTTCGTATCATGAGTGCAGGACGTACTTATGCTAAGCAAGCGGATAACAGGAAGTTTGTCCAATGTTTGTCTTCGGGAGTTGAAATGAAGCCTTTCTTGCGCTGTTGTTATGTTGCGACAACACTTTTGTTGGCAGGATGCAGCAACCATGATTGGCGCAAAAACGAAGTCCTGGCGATCCCGCTGCAGCCAACTTTGCAGCAGGAAGTGATTCTGGCGCGTATGGAACAAATACTTGCCAGCAGATCATTAACAGATGATGAACGCGCACAGCTGTTATATGAGCGCGGTGTGCTGTATGATAGTCTCGGGCTAAGAGCACTGGCGCGAAATGATTTCTCACAAGCGCTGTCTATTCGTCCTGATATGCCAGAAGTTTTTAACTACCTGGGGATTTACCTAACGCAGGCCGGCAACTACGATGCCGCCTATGAAGCGTTTGATTCTGTACTAGAGCTTGATCCAACTTACAATTACGCGCGTTTGAATCGCGGTATCGCACTGTATTACGGTGGCAGATATTCGCTAGCGCAGGATGATTTGCAGGCGTTTTATCGAGACGATCCAAATGATCCCTTCCGTTCGTTATGGCTGTATCTTGTGGAAAGAGAAATCAATCCAAAGAATGCCGAAGTAGCGCTCCAAGAGCGTTATGACAAAGCGGACAGAGGGCAATGGGGATGGAATATCGTCGAATTCTACCTTGGCAAAATCAGCGAATCCACGCTGATGGACCGCCTGAAGGCAGAAGCAACGGATAACACTTCGCTCGCTGAGCATCTCAGTGAAACTGACTTCTATTTAGGTAAGCACTACCTAAGTCTGGGGGACAAGGACAGCGCTTCTGCACTGTTCAAACTGACGGTAGCTAACAACGTTCATAATTTTGTTGAGCACCGCTATGCATTGTTGGAATTGGCGCTTTTGGGCCAAGAGCAAGACGACCTATCAGAATCGGACCAGCAATAGCTGACGAAACCAATCAGCCTGATTAACCATGGTGCTATGCCATTTTTAATCGCCTTAACGGGCGAGGGTTGCTTTGTTCGTTTTATAAACTAATTTGAGCCGGTTCACACTTTTCAATGAAAATGACTGAAAATTTTCTCGACGAGTTATGTAGACTGGCTGCCATTATTAATGAGGCACGTGTACATGACTACTGAGCTTGAAACCTCTTTTGCTGACCTGGGGCTGTCTGCTCCTATCATTTCTGCCCTGACCGATCTGGGCTACGAAAAACCATCACCGATTCAGGCCGAATGTATTCCTCACCTGTTGAGCGGTCGTGATGTTCTGGGTATGGCCCAGACCGGTAGTGGTAAAACTGCAGCATTCTCGCTGCCACTGTTGCACAACATTGATGCTTCCCTGAAAGCACCACAGATTCTTGTTTTGGCACCTACCCGCGAACTGGCGGTTCAGGTTGCTGAAGCGATGACCGATTTCTCTAAACACATGCACGGCGTGAACGTTGTTGCATTGTACGGCGGCCAACGCTATGACGTGCAGCTGCGCGCACTGCGTCAGGGTCCACAAGTTGTTGTGGGTACGCCTGGTCGTCTGCTGGACCACCTGAAACGCGGCACCCTGAACCTCTCTAACCTGAGCGGCCTGGTGCTGGACGAAGCCGATGAAATGCTGCGTATGGGCTTCATCGAAGACGTAGAAACCATCATGGCGCAGATCCCGGCTGAACATCAGACCGCGCTGTTCTCTGCAACCATGCCAGAAGCGATTCGTCGTATTACGCGTCGCTTCATGAAAGATCCACAGGAAGTTCGCATCCAGTCAAGCATCACCACGCGTCCGGACATCAGCCAGAGCTACTGGTCTGTGTACGGTATGCGTAAAAACGAAGCACTGGTTCGTTTCCTGGAAGCAGAAGATTTTGACGCAGCTATCATCTTTGTTCGCACCAAAAACGCGACCCTGGAAGTGGCTGAAGCGCTGGAGCGTAGCGGTTATAGCTCTGCGGCACTGAACGGCGACATGAACCAGGCCCTGCGTGAGCAGACTCTGGAACGTCTGAAAGACGGTCGTCTGGATATTCTGATTGCAACCGACGTGGCAGCACGTGGTCTGGACGTTGAACGTATCAGCCTGGTTGTGAACTACGATATCCCTATGGATTCAGAATCCTACGTTCACCGTATCGGCCGTACTGGTCGTGCTGGCCGTGCAGGTCGCGCGCTGTTGTTCGTTGAGAACCGCGAACGTCGTCTGCTGCGCAACGTAGAACGCACCATGAAGCTGACTATTCCAGAAGTGGAATTGCCAACTGCAGAAGTTCTGGGTCAACGTCGTCTGGCCAAGTTCGCCGCCAAAGTTCAGCAGCAGCTGGAAAGCAGCGATCTGGACCTGTACCGTGGACTGCTGGCTAAACTTCAGCCTGAAGAAGAGCTGGATATTGAAACTCTGGCCGCAGCACTGCTGAAAATGGCTCAGGGCGAACGTCCTCTGATCGTTGCCGCTGATCCCGTATTCAAAAGCCGTCCACCACGTCGTGAGTTCGAAGAGCGCGGTGACCGCAATGACCGTCGTCCAGCACGTGATGGCGATCGTCCTGCGCCGCGTGAAGGCGATCGTCCACGTCGTGAGCGTCGTGACGCGGGTGAAATGGAACTGTATCGCATTGAAGTGGGCCGTGATGATGGCGTTGAAGTTCGCCACATCGTGGGTGCTATCGCTAACGAAGGCGATATCAGCAGCCGTTACATCGGTAACATCAAGCTGTTCTCTTCACACTCAACTATCGAGCTGCCAAAAGGTATGCCGGGCGAAATTCTGTCTCATTTCACCCGTACTCGCATCCTGAATAAGCCGATGAACATGCAGTTGCTGGGCGATGCACAGCCTCAGTCAGCACGTCGTGAGCGTCCGGCTGGTGCCGCTGGTGAGCGTCGTGGTAATGGTGCTCCGCGTTCTTCTTTCAGCGGTGAGCGTCGTGAAGGTGGCCGTGGCCGTCCTTTCAACGGCGAACGTCGTGAAGGTGGTAACTCTGCTGCTGGCGAACGTCGTCCGCCAAGCCGCGCACCACGTCGTACTACTGACGCATAATCTGTCTGACCCTCGGGTCATCGGTAGATGAGCAATAAAAAACCAGCCCTCGGGCTGGTTTTTTTATGGGCGCAAAACCTCAGTATCAGTCGATGCGTGCCGGTTTCACCAGTTCGCCCTGCAGCTGCGAGACAATTTCAAAGGAGTGTAAACGGGCCTGATGGTCAAAGATCTGGCCATTAATCATCAGCTCATCCGCTTCTGTCTCACGCAGAATGGCCTGCAGGCCCTGACGAATACTCTCTTTATTACCCACCACCGACAGGCGCAGCGCCTGATCCACACCGAAACGCTCCTGGGCAGACCAAAGGCTCTCAATATTATCAACCGGAGCAGGCAATTTCCCCGGCTTACCGCGACGTAAATTGATGAACTGCTGCTGATTAGAGGTAAACATGCGGCGTGCCTCTTCGTCGGTATCGGCGGCGATAGCGTTGAGGCACACCATGGCATGAGGCTTTTGCAGCTGGGCAGAAGGCTGGAATTTACTCCGGTAAATCGCCAGCGCCTGATAGAGCATATCCGGGGCAAAATGTGAGGCGAAAGCGAAAGGCAGGCCTAATGCAGCGGCAAGCTGAGCACTGTAAAGGCTTGAGCCCAGCAGCCAGATTGGCACATGCAGCCCCTGTCCTGGCACTGCTTGTACAGGTTGCTCCGGTTGAACATCGCCGAAATAGTATTGCAGTTCCTGCACGTCCTGCGGGAAGTTATCAATCTCACCTGACATATGTCGACGCAGGGCAATCATGGTGCGCTGATCGGTGCCCGGCGCGCGTCCCAGACCCAGATCGATACGGCCTGGATACAGCGTCGCCAGCGTCCCGAACTGTTCAGCGATCACCAGCGGGGAGTGGTTTGGCAGCATAACACCACCGGATCCAACGCGGATCGTCTTGGTTCCTCCGGCAATGTGGCCGATAAGCACTGAGGTCGCGGCGCTGGCGATGCCGGTCATATTATGGTGCTCGGCTAACCAGTAGCGTTGATAGCCCCATTTTTCAGCGTGTTGTGCCAGCTCCAGTGAGGACTGGAATGCGTCGGCGGGCGTCTTGCCTTGGGGAACGGGCGCGAGATCGAGCACAGAAAAAGGCACAGCAATGTTTTTGGCGACAGCTTCAGACATATTTTTTCACCTTGTTATCTCTGACAAAATTTTGATATTTGTCAGCTAATCATAAAATCAGTATTCACCATTTATCGCTGCCTGAATACGCTATTTGAGCGGTAAAGCGTCCTGCGTCAGGTCGTTGTGAAGTAATCGTCACAATCCAATGCCTTATAAACCCTTAAAATATGTGCTAGAAATAGCTTTATTAAATGGATTAAAAGGTAAGAGAAAATATGAATAAAAGGATATTGCTGACCTTACTGCTCGTTGCTGTGGTTATTTCTCTTGCCGTCTTATTTCGCGCTAGCAATCAGTCACTTTTATTACAGGGAGAGGTCGACGCGCCCGAGGTTATCGTTGCGTCGAAAGCCAAGGGGCGGATCGTTGAACGTCACGTACAACGCGGCGATGATGTGAAAGCAGGCCAACTGTTGATAACTCTCGACAGCCCCGACCTCATGGCACAGTTGCGATCGTTACAAGCGTCGCGCGATCAGGCCAAGGCGCAGCTCGATCTCTCGCTTAACGGTACCCGTGAAGAGAGTATTCGCAACCTGAAAGCAGCGCTGGCCCAGGCGCAGGTCGCCTACGCCAATGCGCGTGACCTCTACAATCGTAATGCCAGCGTCGCGGCGAAAGGCTATATTTCTGCTTCGGATCTCGAAGATTCGCGTGAAGCCCGCGATAGCGCCTATCAGCAGGTTCAAGCCGCGAAAGCTAACCTCGACGAAGGCGTAAATGGCGATCGTATTGAACAGCGCGAGGTGTATGCCGCCGAGCTGCGAGCTGCGGAAGAGAATCTGTTAGAGCTGAAGGCACAAACCGACGATCTTCAGGTAAGAGCGCCGGTGGATGGCGAAGTCGGACCGATTCCGACAGAAGTCGGTGAACTTGAGAGCGCGGACAGCCCACTGTTGACGCTGGTCCAACTGCCTCAGGCCTATTTCGTTTTCAATCTGCGAGAAGATATTCTGGCCGGCATTCGTAAAGGCGACAAAATTTCGCTGCGCGTGCCGGGGATTGGCAATAAACAGGTTGAAGCGGAAATCCGCTACATTGCACCGCTGGGCGATTACGCCACCAAACGCGCAACGCGCGCTACCGGCGACTTCGATTTAAAAACCTTCGAAGTTCGGCTCTATCCGCTGCAGCCGGTGGAAGGATTAAGGCAAGGGATGAGCGCGCTTTGGCAGTGGAAAGCGAGCCACTGATGGCACACGCAACTCATCGCGCCAAAGCCGCATGGCGCTGCTTCAGCCGATCCTTTACCCGTGAGGCGAACCACGCTTTTCGCCAACCGGTGATCCACTGGCTGTGCTGGTGCTTTCCGCTGATCCTGTTTACGCTGATTGCCAGTAATTTTTCTGAGGGTACGCTGCTGGATCTCCCGGTGTCAGTGGTGGACAGCGACCACAGCAAGCTATCGCAAGAGTTGATCCGCAAGCTCGACGCAGGTTCGCACGCGCACGTCGAGGCCTATGCGGGCGGACTTCCGGAGGCGGAATATCGGCTGCGTACCGCGCAGGACTACGCGCTGCTGTACATACCGCCGCGCTTTGAGGCCGACGTGCTCGCAGGACGCCAGCCGAGCGCCGTGCTGTATTACAATGCCTTGTTTTACGGCGCGGGCCTCTATTCTACTCAGGATTTTAGCGGACTGATAACCGAGCTGAACAATAGCTATCGCAGCATTATCGCCGCAGAAATCGGTAAAACTGTGCCTTCGCTTGCCAGTGTCGATCTCTCTTACGGCAGCCTGTTTAACGCCAGCGGCAGCTACATCTATTACCAGCAGTTCGCCGCAACCATCCATCTGCTGCAATTGTTCACCGTCACCTGTATGATTTACGTGATGGCGCGGAGCCAGGCGCTCCTTGCTGCCCCTTCGTTCACCTTCGGACTGCTCGGCAAGCTTGCGCCCTATACGCTGTGCTTTACCACGCTGCTGATGGTCGAAATTGCCTTGCTGGTCGGCGTGTTTGATGCGCGAGTCAGCGGCAATCCTCTGGACATGCTGCTTATCGCCTTCTTCTACGTCATTGCGGCGCAAAGCCTGGGGCTGTTGCTGTTCACCTTCACGAGCACCACTATCTCCGCCTACTCTATGATGGCTATTTTCGTGGGACTGGCGCTGACCTTCTCGGGTATGGCGGTACCCGAACTGTCGATGCCGCTGCCTGCGCGCATAATTTCCGAAATCGAGCCGTTGACCCATGCCCTAAACGCCATGTTCGACGTTTTCCTGCGCCAGGTCCCAGGCGTGCGTATCGTCAGCGTGTGCGCCATATTGTTGGTATATCCACTGATTACCGGCCTGTTGGTGCACAGCAAACTGTATATGCGCCTGAAGAAGCAGGAGCCGGGAAAATGACCACGCGCGAAGGGCTTTCAATTTACTGGCATACCTTCACGCACTCCCTGCACGGGATGCTTGAAAAGCCGATGTGGATGATGCTGCTTATCTCGCTGTGCCTGATGAGTACCGTGTACGCCAATCGCACCGTGTGGGATCTGCCGGTGGCGGTCATCGATCAGGACCACAGCAGCGCCAGCCGTCTGCTGACCCGCGACCTTGATGCAACCTCAAAGATTAAAACGGTAAGCTATGACAGCATTCCCGAGGCGCGTCGTGACCTGGGTGAGCGCAAGCTGTTTGCTGTGGTTATCATGCCCATCGATCTTGAAAAGAAGATTCTGGCGGGTGAAGACATTGTTATTCCGGTTTATGGCGATGCAACCAACCGTTTGGCCAATGGGCAGATCCAGCAAGACGTTGTCGCGGCCTATCAGAGCCTGCTGTCGCAGTATAATACGCAACTTCTTCTGGCAAGCGGGTTCAGCAATCGGCAGGCCAACGTGCTGCTCACGCCTATTGTTGGCCAGACGCTGGACCTGTTTAACCCAGGAATCAGCTTCGCGGCGATCGTTTTCCCCGGACTGCTGGTGATGCTCTTGCAGCACTCTTTGTTGATAGCCAGTGTCAGGGTCAACATTACCCTGAAAAGTGCGCCCGACGGCAAACCCGCAATCCCGGCATTTCTCGGCGGCCTGTCGGCGCTAATCCCGATTTGGCTGTTTCTGTCGATCGTGCTGTTTGTGCTGTGGCCGTGGGTGCTTGGGTACCGGCAAACCGCCAGCATTGCTGAAATTATCCTGCTGACCTTCCCGTTTTTACTGGCCGTGCTTGGCCTCGGTAAGTTTGTGACCGAGTGCCTGCGTACCGTCGAAATGATTTATCTGACGCTGTCTTTTATTACCATGCCGGTGTTTTACATTTCCGGCACCCTCTGGCCGCTACAGGCACAGCCCGGCTGGGTACGCGTCGTCTCCTCAATGCTGCCGTCGACCTGGGCGACAAAAGCGATTGCCGGCGTTAACCAGATGGGCCTGCCTTTCCACGAAGTGGGTGGGGATATCCTGATGCTGCTGTTGCTGTGCGCGTTCTATACGCTGCTCGGCATCGGGCTCGGTTTCCTGCGTGACAGCGGTCGCCTGCGGACGCTGCTGCACCGTAAGAAACCGCTGCGAAACGACTGATCTGCTTACTCGACAAGCGCTAGCCCGGCAATGTTCTGCCAATAGCCGTTGCAGTCTTCGCGTGAGCTAAGCGCCAGCGGATTAAGGCCGCGCTCGTTGGCACGAAAATCGGCTAACACGTCGAGTGTTTCCGGGCCTTGTGGAGAGATTCGGACAATATCGACCAGGCCCTGCATCGCGACCAGGTCATTGCCGAGGTTGTAGCAGGCACCGCTCTGTGTCTGGATCCCGTTGAGCACAAACACCTGCTGATTCTCCTGTGACATGACTTTTCGGCCCCGCGGATACTTCACGCAGCAGGTTTCGCAGTCGTCCTTGGCGCGGTTCTCGGCGCGGGCGGTAAAACAGCGGGCGGAATAAGCCAGCGGCAGATGCCCGTAGGCCAATACCTCGACCTCAAACTTGTCACGGATGCCAAGCGACTGACACTGCGCCAGCATATTGGCCAGCCAGTCACGTGACAGTTCGACCGGCATGCACCAGCGAACCATGCCCTGCCGATGCAGTATCTTCAGCGTGACGGCGTTGTAGCAGTTGAGCGCATGACCGGCAACAAAAGGCAGTTTGCGCTCAGCCGCCATATTTACGGTGCCGATATCGTTCGCTTCCAGCAAAAACTCGCCGTTTTCGACGTATCGCTTAAGCTCTGTCAGTTCTGACGGTGCCTGCAAAAGCGCCAGCGTTGAGAGAACCACCTGCTTGCCGCTGGCGCTCAGTTGTTTTGCCAGGTCGAGCCAGTCACCGACCTTCATCTCTCGTCGTTTGGTACAAACGTTTTCACCCAGGTAAATAATGTCGGCCTCACTGCCTTGGGCAGCCTGATAAAACGCCTCCACCTGCGCTTTCTGCCAGTAGTACTGGATGGTTCCTAATGAGTATTTCATGATATCGCCTTAATCATTGCCATTTCCGGTGGTAGGCCCCAAGAGTGGTCTGGGTGCCTTCGGACAGTGACCCCAGCTCGGTCATCCAGGCATGTTCACTGATAAAACCCTGCGGATCGCGCTGACAGCGGTCGATGGCAGCGCGCCATATCCGCGTTACCTGGCTGACATAGGCTGGGCTACGCTGGCGACCCTCGATTTTTACCGAGGCTACGTTGGCTGCGAACAGTTCGGGCAGCAGTTCGAGTGTATTAAGGCTGGTGGGCTCTTCAAGCGCGTGGTAGCACACGTCGTCCACCCGATAACGCCCCTTGCATAGCGTCGGATAACCGGCATTTTCCCCAGGTTCGTAGCGGTCGATGAGCACGTTATTCAGCCGTGACTCCATGCCCTGTGGCGTTTGCTGCCAGCGAACAAAGCGGGCGGGCGAGCAGGCTCCCGAGGTATTCGGGGATTCGCCGGTGAGGTAGGAAGACAGGAAGCATCGCCCTTCGGCCATGATGCACAGGCTGCCAAAGGCGAACACTTCCAGCGGAACCACGCTGCTGCGTGAGAGCTGGCGGACCTGATGCATCGATAGTACGCGCGGCAGCACCACGCGTGCGACGTCGAAGTGATTTTTATAGAATGCAATGGCCTGCTCATTAGTGGCCGAAGCCTGTACCGAAACGTGACGTTCGACGCTGGGATAGCGGGTTGCTGCGTAGTCGAGCATCGCGATATCGGCCAGAATCAGCGCGTCGGCCCCCAGCTGCGCCGCCATATCTACGGCACGCTCCCAGCGCTGATAACCGTCGGGATGAGCGAAAGTGTTGATAGCAATATGCAGCTTGCGTCGGCGGCGATGAACGTACTCTACGGCTTCCTGTAATTTCTTCTCGGTAAAGTTCAGACCGGCAAAATGTCGGGCGTTGGTATCGTCTTTCAAACCGATATAAACCGCATCGGCACCATTATCGATCGCTGCCTTTAGCGCTGGCAGATTACCTGCCGGGCAAAGTAACTCCATAGTTATCTCCTGCTAAAACGGCTAGAGGGATGGCACGGTGTGCAACCCAATCGAGGCTCATTTTAGATAAGCTCAAACGGCAATATTTTGATTTAAGGCAGCTTATCCGCGGTTGAATGAAAGCCATTTACGGCAGAGGTTGTGTAAGGGATATTTCTGGTGCACTATTTTTGTAGGGCAATATTGATTTAGGCTGCGTTACAAAACTGCCGATATGGCAAAATGACCCGTTTTCAGCGCAATATTGTTCAGAAGACAGTTACCTAAAGGAGAAGTGCCAGTGTTGCAAAAACTACGAGCACGTATGGTGCGTCAAGGGCCGTCACTGTTAAGTGTACCGTTGAAATTTACCCCTTTTGCACTTAAGCGCCAGGTTCTGCAACAGGTGCTGTGCTGGCAATTTCAGGAGGCGCTGTCTGAAGGGGAACTCGATTTTCTGACCGGCCGTTGGCTGAAAATCGATATTACCGATCTCGGCCTACAGTGGCTAATGACCGTCGATAACGGCAGGCTGCGCGTAAGCCAACAGGGTGAGGCTGACGTAAGCTTTAGCGGCGACGCTAACGACCTGATCCTGGTTGCGGCGCGTAGGGAAGACCCCGATACGCTGTTCTTCAAGCGGCGTCTGCGAATTGAAGGGGATACTGAATTGGGCCTGAACGTTAAAAACCTGATGGACTCCATCGAACTCGACAGCATGCCCGCTTTACTGCGTCAGGGGCTTGAACGCCTGGCGACGTTTATTGAGGCTGGGCGCATTGAGACCGGCAGACAAGAGGACGGTGAGTTAGGCTCTCCGGCAGTATCATCATGTTAATTAGAGTTGAAATCCCGGTCGATGCTGCGGGCATCGATAACCTCCTGCGCAAGGCTTTTGGGCGTGATGACGAGGCCGATTTGGTGCAGCGTCTACGTGAAGACGGCCTGCTGACGCTGGGCGTCGTGGCAACGGATGATGAAGGGGGGGTCGTAGGTTATGCCGCATTCACCCCGGTCGACGTACAGGGTGAAGACCGCCAATGGGTTGGGCTGGGACCGCTGGCGGTAGAGGAATCTCTGCGCCGTCAGGGATTGGGCGAAAAGCTGGTATACGAAGGGCTGGATTCGCTCAATGAATTCGGTTACGCCGCCGTTGTCGTGCTCGGTGCGCCCGAGTACTACGGCCGATTTGGATTCAAACCCGCAGCGCAGTTTAATCTTCACTGCCGCTGGCCTGACTCCGCTGAGGCGTTCCAGCTTTATGTGCTGGCCAACAATGCTCTTGAAGGCGCAAACGGGCTGGTGGAGTATCCTCCTCATTTTAATCACAATTAAGTGAAAAAAGTCATTTAAGCTCTAAGAGCACTATTTCAAACAGGCTGATGTTCATACATCGGCCTTTTTTTATGAATAAATCGTGCTAATTTTAAAAAATAGCTTTATTTGCTAATGGAATGTAAAAAAATAAAGAATTAAGTAAGCGCAGATATGGGTGATAATTAATCGAATGAGTGAGTTACATTCGGAGGATATGTTTCCAACTCGCTGCGTAAAGGTAAAAATAAATGCAGTCTTAAAGCAGTTTTAGCACAAAAAATCCAAACTGTTGTTATTTAAAGCAATAATGCTCAACGTTGTGTTACATATTTAATTATATTGTTTTAAATAATCAAATGCAGGTCACAGAATATTACTCTGCGTGGAATAATATTGTCTTTACTGAAGTTTAAAACTGAACTTTAAGAATTATAAGGAATCTAAAGTGGCCAATTACTCCCCCCGTCGTTTTAAAAAGTTGTATCTGGCTTGTTCTGTTGGACTGCTTTTTAGCTCTGCCCAAGTATTGGCCGCAGATATGGGTCCATTCTCACCCGACTCTCCCTGGATGTTTGGTGACTGGGGCGGTGAACGTACTGCTCTGAAAGAACAAGGTATTGATTTCCAAACAAACTACACGTCTGAGACAGGCAGCAACTTCTCGGGCGGTTATGATAAGCATACCACCGCACGCTATTCCGACCAGTGGCAGCTTGGGGTCGATCTTGACCTCGACAAGTTGTTGAACTGGAAAGACACCGAATTCCAGATGACCCTGACCAACCGTAATGGGCGCAACATCTCCAACGACACCGTTGGCGATCCGCGTACCGGCACACTGTCTTCTTCTCAGGAAGTTTGGGGCCGTGGTCAAACCACGCGTCTGACCCAGTTCTGGATCCGTCAAGGATACTTCAACGACACCCTCGATGTTAAAGCCGGTCGTGTGACCGTGGGTGAAGACTTCGACTCGCTAAACAGCAACTTCCAGAACCTTGCGCTGGGTAGTGGCCAGGCGGGTAACTGGCGCGGTGACCGTTGGTATAACTGGCCTGTTTCCCAGTGGGGCGGTCGCATCAAGCTGAACTTTACCCCTGAAATTTATACCGAAGTCGGTATCTATAATCAGAACCCTAAAAACTATGACACCGGTAACGGCTTCCGTCTGGATACTTCAGGTTCAATCGGTAACCTGATCCCGGTCGAAGTAGGCTGGAAACCAACGCTGGGTCCAGACAAGCTGCCGGGTAAATACGCGCTGGGTGCTTACTACAGCTCGACTAAGGGTGACGTTTACAGCAGCGGTTCTATCGTAAACGGTAGCGAACAGTACAGCCGTGATGCCCACGCTTACGGCGGCTATGTGCTGGTGCAGCAACAGTTGACCTCGGTGGCTGGTGACAACACCCGTGGCCTGACGCTGACCGTACAAGGCGTGATGAACGACAAGAAAACCTCGAAAACTGACAACTATCAGTCTGTCGCGGTCACCTACAAAGGGATTTTCGACTCACGTCCTAAAGACGAGCTTGGCTTTGGCGTAGGCCGTATCCACGTGAACAGTGATTACACCGCGACTCAGCGCGATCAGGATGCTGCCAACGGTGTTGATAACTACAACAACCCAACCTATCTGCCAGTGCAGAGCGGTTCTGAAGTTAACTACGAACTGTACTACGGTATTCAGGCGACAAACTGGCTGACAATCCGTCCTAACCTGCAGTACGTTTCTGCCCCAGGCGCAGTGAGCCAGGTTAAAGATGCGTTTATCGGCGGCGTGATGGTTAACCTTGCTCTGTAATCGATATCGATAGACAACGTGTTACTGAAACGGGGCGCATCAAGCGCCCCGTTTTTTATGATGACTTCAGCCCGCCAGATAATCGGTAATGCTTTGCGGACCGTCCTGCACCAGCCGCTCTTTCTGCTTCTTACTCAATCGCTTAACCTGATACTCCAGCTTTGATGCCAGTGAACGATCGCCCGCGACGCAGTGAAAAACCAACCTGAGTTCACCTTTTCCACGCAGGGATTTCGCCCCCTTGCCATTTTGATGCTGTTGCAGACGGCGCGCCACGTCGGTCGTTATTCCGGTATAAAGCATACCCGTCGCGGTACGCAGTATATAGAGATACCAGTCATTGGCGGGCGGAGTATGAGGCAGGCTTTCCACGATAATTAAGCTACTCTGGTTCGTCACAAAATATTCAGCAGATTAACCCACAGCCATACCAATAAGTGAAGCAAAAACGCATGTTTAGCAACAGCGCAGACTGTTACTTGCCGGTCATCGCGCTAAAATAGAGCGAATTTTTCGCCAGGAGGCGGGTATGAACGATCCCGATGATGTAAAACTTATTAGTCGTTATCTTAGCAAAAACCACGTGCTTGCACTCTGTGCTCACGCGGAGGGCGACATCTGGAGCGCCAACTGCTTTTATGTGACGGACGTCGAACGTATGTGCCTGTATTTCATGACTGAGCTGAAGACACGCCATGGTTCACTGATGCATAAAAACCCTCAGGTCGTGGGCACTATTGCCACCCAGCCTAAGACTATCGCGCTTATCAAAGGCATTCAGTACAGCGGTACCGCGACGCTGCTTGAAGGGGAAGAGGATAAAGTCGGTCGCGCGCTCTACTGCAAACATTTCCCGGTAGCCATCGCCATGAAAGCGCCGGTTTGGCAGCTACAGTTGAATGAAATCAAGATGACAGACAATACGCTAGGCTTTGGTAAAAAGCTGATGTGGAAGAGGGAAATATGATCAAACTGAAGCCGCTGAGTTATTTCAAAGCCGTCTTTGAACACGGGTCAATCTCGGCAGCTTCAGAGGTGTTGTTCATCGCCCAGCCGCCGTTGAGCAAGGCGCTGCATCAGCTTGAGGACGAGTGGGGTGTAAAGCTGTTTGATAGGTCTAGTCGCGGTATGGCGCCTACCGAGGCAGGCATGTATCTCTATCGGCGCGCCAGCGACCTGTTACAGCTTGCGACTGAAATCGATGAAGAGATGCAGGCGTTCGGTGAGGGCTCACGTGGCGTGGTGCGCATTGGCACGGTTTCGATGGGCATTCCGAAGGTTGCGGCGGTGGTGAAACTGCTCAAGTCTGAACATCCGCAGCTGACCTTCTCGTTGCATCAGGGGGATACCGGTTACCTGGAAGAGCTGCTTGAACGGCGTCGCATCGACCTCGCGTTGGTGCACCTGCCGCTTACCACCAGCGATGAAGAGCTGTCTATTCAGCCGCTGGCGCGTTCGTGCTTTCGCGTCATGTGTCTCCCCGAGTCTTCTCTGGCACAGCATAAAACCGTGACCCTCGAGCAGCTTGCCGATTGTCCGTTGATACTAATGCGTCGCAAGTCGGGTTTCGGGGTATATGACAACGTGATGCAGTTTTTCAGCAAGGCGGGGCTAAAACCGCAGGTATTGGCGGATGCCTCAGATGTGCCGATGATGAAATATCTGGTCGAGCAGGGAATGGGCGTAGGACTGCTGCCGGTGCTGTCTGGCGAGAGTGAGTGGGACAACCTGCTGACGCTGCCCGTGCCGGAACTTGAGAGTGTTGCCGACGATCTGGTGTTGATTTACCGTTCGCACCATGAATTTAGCACCATGCTGCGAACGGTCATTAAGGCTTTTACGCCTTAGTCATTAACCCTTAGTTTTCAATTCGGGAATGGCCGGCATCACGCCAAAATTCGCCATATCAGCCGGAGAGAATTTAAAGTTTGGGTTGTACTTCTTCGGATCGGTAATGAAGTCCGGTTCCGTACTGCGCCAGGTGAAGAAACAGGTTGGGCAATGGAACACCGTCCAGGCACCCTCGACCGGAGAATGACTCAGCGCCTCCGGGCCATTGGATTCACAGCGCGGACAAATTTCAGGATGTTGTTTCATGCGGCTTCCTTAGCTGTTGTTGACCTTGGAGGAGTCTTTTGCCTGAGACAGGCTGTTAACCTGCATCATATTGTGCAGCTTCTCAACCCAGTCATCGGTGGTAATAGGATCGCGCAGCTCCTGCGAGAAGTGCCCGTGTTCTTCCGGTGCTTTTGGCGTAGTGGCGTCAATGATCACTTTGCTGGTCATTCCGGCGGGTTGTGAAGCCGGATCAAGCGGCAGAATGGACAGCCCAGGCACCGTCACCAGGTCGTACTCAGGGTTAAACTTGGTCGACATTGCCCACATCACCTGCGGCAGGTTGAAGGGGTCGATAGTCTCATCCACCACAATCACCATCTTGGCGTAACCCAAACCGTGCGGAGTGGTCAGCACGCGCATACCCACGCCCTTCGCAAAGCCGCCGAAGCGCGTCTTGGTGGAAACAATCACCACCAGTCCGTGGGTATAAAGCGCATTGACCGCGACGACTTCCGGGAACGCTTCTTTCAGCTGCACGTAAAGCGGTGCACAGGTGTTGATGCCCATCATGTAGTCGATTTCGGTCCACGGCATGCCGAGGTACAGATGCTCGAACAGCGGATTTTTACGGTGTGACACCTTGGTGATTTCGACGACCGGCATCTGACGGCCACCGGAATAGTGCCCGGTGAATTCACCAAACGGACCTTCTGCTTCGCGAACACGGGAAAGAATGCGGCCCTCGAGTACGAATTCGGAACCCCAAGGGACGTCCAGCCCGGTTAAGGCTGTTTTCACAATGGGATATGGCGTGCCGTTGAGTGCTCCGGCCATCGCATATTCCGACTGATTGTAAAGGATGGGCATAGCACCGACGGTGCTTATCATCGGGTCGTTGCCGATAGTGATGGCAATCGGCAGGTCTACGCCCAGCTCTTCGGCGCGTTGCAGGTGAATCGCAATGTCATGTGCGGGGACCGGTTGCAGGCCGAGGTGTTTTTTGCCTTTGACTTCAATGCGGTAGATGCCTACGTTCTGACTGTCTTCGTTTTCTTTCCCTTCCAGAGAAGGGTCACGCGAGACTACGCTGGCTTTATCGATGTAGAAGCCGCCGTCACCGTGGTTAAGTCTGAACAGCGGCAGGATATCGAACAGGTTAATGTCGTCCTCAATCACCACTTCCTGCCACGGCGCGCTGTCACGATGCTCAACTTCACCGGGATAATTCTGATAGCGCCGAACAAACTCGAAAAACTGCTGTTTCAGCGGGGTGTTTTTCGGCATGTCCATGGCGATTGCCAAATTTGGCCAGGATCCGTGGACGTTCATGGCAATGCGTGCGTCATGATATCCAAGGATATTTTCGAACAATAACGCCGGTGACTTGTCGCCCAGTTTTGCGGCAGCGCAGGCGGCGGCAGAGATATCGGGTTCAGGTTTTACCTGTTCTTCAATTCTCAGCAGCTGCTGCTGTTCGTCGAGCGCGTCAAGATAACTGCGTAAATCATGGAATGGCATGGTTATTACTCCTTATGACCCAGTCCTTCCCAGCGTTTGGCTGCCGGGTGAGACAGATGAAATTGGTCGAGAATCCTTACGGCGAGATGATCCAGAATTTGCGAAATTGACTCGGGATTGTTGTAGAAAGCGGGAGTCGGCGGGAAGATAACGGCGCCCATATTGCTGAGGTGCAGCATGTTCTCCAGGTGGATAGAGTTAAGAGGCGTCTCTCGGGTGACCATCAACAGCGTTCTGCGTTCTTTCAGCATCACGTCGGCGGCGCGGGCAATCAGGTTCTCGGCAAAGCCCATGCGGATAGCGGCCAGCGTCTTCATGCTGCACGGCACGATAACCATGCCTTCAACCTGAAACGATCCGCTCGACACGGTCGCACCCTGATTGCGCGGATCGTGAACCACGTCGGCCATGGCACAGAGATCGCGATAGCTCATGCCGCATTCCTGCTGGAGCGTGGTTTTTGCCCACTGCGAGACAATCAGATGGATTTCCACCTCCATTTCGCGCAGAAACTGCAGCACGCGAACCGCCAAAGGTGCGCCGGTGGCGCCCGTTACCCCAACAATAATTCTCTTCATGGTTCCTCCCGCTTTTTTTTCATTATCTGGGGGAGGAGGGGATTGGAAAATGACTTAAAAGGAAGGGGGGTATAGCTTTTATGTATACGCATTCAAGCGGAGGGATTACGCATTTTTTGCCCAATCGCTCGGGCGGGAGAGGAGGAAAAGACGCTATTGTTTATGCTAATGTATAAGCAAAAACGCCTGATTTTCCCCCGAGGATCGCGCGACTAGAGATACTTCTCCACAAAGCTGTCCAAATCCCTGAATTCTGGCATTCTCTCCTGCAACGTCTCATGGCTCCAGTTCCACCACTGGCTGCGCTCGATCCTTTCGATCAGCGAGTCTTCAAAACGCATGCCGATCTTTTTGGCCGCTACGCCCGCGACTATTGAGAAAGGTTCAACGTCTTTGGTCACCACCGCCGAGGATCCTATGACCGCGCCATTGCCTACGGTGACCCCGGGCATGATCACCGCGTTATGGCCAATCCAGACATCATGGCCCACGGTGACTGCGTGTTCACGGCGCCAGTTAAAGAAGTCGTTATCGTCTTCGCCTAATCCATAGGCCGAACTGCGATAGGTGAAATGGTGCTGGGCGATGCGCTGATAGGTAGGGTGGTTGCCTGGATTGATGCGCACATAGGTGGCAATCGAAACAAATTTACCTATCGTGGCATAGTGAATCTGGTTATGGCCGGCGGTATAGGAGTAATCACCGACCTCGACTTCTTCAAAGACCGCGTCGTCGCCCAGATGTACGTACTGGCCTAAACGAGTCTGTTTGAGCTCGACGTTGTTGCCTATTTTCGGGTCACTCGGCGTTGCGTTTGCAAGCGTCATAAAGCGTTATCCTGTGCGCAGACAATGGGGTGTTCTGGAGGCGGAAAGGTGCAGACCGCCTGTTCGGTAAGCAGCGTGAGCAGATCGGCCAGAGTGTCTTGCAGGCGTCCATCGTTGTTCAGCCGACGGCATTCGGCAGGCAGGCCGTGCTGATACTCGGCAGCACGTTGCAGGCGCTGCTGAATCTCCAGCGGCGTTTCGCGGCCGCGCAGCGCGAGCCGTTCGGCGAGCACCTCGCCCGAAACGTGCAGATAAACCGGCAGCAGCGCCGCGCCATAGCGAGCCACGGCCTCGGCCAGGTGCGCCCGAGAACCGTTCACGACCACGGTGAACCCACGCTGCATCCACAGATCAATCTCGACCCCGAGCGCATAGTGAGTCTGATGCGCCTGCCAGTCGAGTGCGAACAGCCGGTGGGCCTTACGCTGCTGAAACTCATCCAGACTGAGCGCGATGTGATTCTCCGCACCGGCGTGCGCCGGGCGGGTAATGTAGCGATGTGCCACCAGCAACCCGAGCGGGGTTATATTTCGCAGTGCGTCCAGCAGGCTGTCTTTGCCCGATCCCGATGCACCCATGACGTAAACAAGCTTAGCCATCAGAATACCTGTATTCCCTGACGCCAGACGTTTTGCACATAGTGATGATGGTCATGCGCTCTTGCCAACACCAGATCGGCGCGCTTACCTTCTGCAATCACTCCCCTGTCCTGCAATCCCAAGGCTTTCGCCGGATTACGCGTGACCAATGCCACCGCCTGCGACATGCTAAAGGCATTGTCCTCATCGTTGGCGATGCGGAACACTGCGTCCATCAGGCTGGCGGGATAATAGTCTGAAGAAAGAATATCAAGCAGGCCCAGCGACGCCAGATGTTTTGCCGCCACGTTGCCAGAATGCGAGCCGCCGCGCACGATATTTGGCGCCCCCATCAACACTTGCAGTCCTTCTGCGTGCGAGGCCCGAGCGGCGTCTTCGGTGGTTGGGAATTCGGCAATCACGCTGCCCAACGCTTTGGATTCATTGACGTGTTCTGCCGTCGCATCGTCATGACTCGCCAGGGCAATACCTCTCTCGCGGCAGTGCGCGGCAATCGCCATGCGGTTTGGCTGTGCCCAACGCAGCGAGTTGGCGATTTGCGCGGCCTGAAACTCTTCCATCTGCTCGTCGTTAAGCTGATATTTTCCCTGATAGTATTCACGATACTTTTGCGGCGTCGCAAATTGGCGCTGGCCCGGCGAGTGGTCCATCAATGAGACCAGCGAGACGCCCGGCTTGTGCATCAGCTCTTCGAACAGCGGCAGCGTGGAGGAGTGCGGCAGTTCACAGCGCAGATGCAAGCGGTGCTCGGCGCGGTTCAATCCGGCCTGTTGGCTGTTGATCACTGCGTCGATCATCTTTTGCAGATTCTCGAGCCGATGGCCACCGTCGCGCACGTCGCCGACCGCAACGGCGTCGAGCACTGTCGTTATCCCGCTCGCCACCATCAGCGCATCATGGCTGCTCATTGCCGAATGCGCTGGCCAGTCAACCTTCGGACGCGGTGTGAAAAACTTATCCAGATTGTCGGTATGCAGCTCGACAAAACCGGGCATCAGCCAGCCGCCTTCAGCGTCGAGCGCCTGCGGCAGATGACTCGGATTATCGGTAAAAGACCTAATCACGCCCTCTTGGATCTCAATCGATCCCCTGACGGTTTCTTCGGGCAGAACCAGATTGACGTTATTGATAATCATGCCAAATTCTCCGCATTAGCCTGTTCTGGGGTCATCACGTGAAGCCGGTCAGCCACGCGCTCACGCACATCTTCATCGTGGAAAATACCCACCACGGCGGCACCGCGCGCCTTGGCTTTTTCAATCAGTGTCACCACCGCTGCACGATTGGTCGCATCCAGCGAAGCGGTAGGTTCGTCGAGCAGCAGCACCGGATAATCAACGATAAAGCCGCGTGCAATATTGACTCGCTGTTGCTCACCTCCTGAGAAGGTTGACGGTGCGAGCTGCCACAGGCGCTCCGGCACGTTCAGATGCTGCAATAGTTCACCGGCGCGTTGCTCGGCCTCCGCCTTGCCAATGCCCAATTCAACCAGCGGCTGCATCACCAGATTCAGCGCACTGATGCGCGGAATGACGCGCAGGAACTGGCTGACCCAGCCCAGGGTGTGGCGGCGCACGTCGAGAATTTCTCGGGCCTGCGCGCTAACCATATCGACCCACTGCTCTTGATGTTTCACCCAGATATGGCCGCTGTCCGGCAGATAATTGCCGTAGAGTGAGCGCAGGAGAGTCGATTTTCCGCTGCCCGAACGGCCGTGCAGCACCACGCATTCCCCTGCGTTAACCTCGAGGCTGACGTTGTGAAACACCGGCAGTTTTATCCCTTGCTGGTTATGTAATACGAAAGTCTTACTTAATTTTTCGACCCGGAGTCTGGTTGTCATAGTGTTATCACTCTCTTGGGGTTCCTAGGATAAAACGGATGAAACGAGTAGCTGGGTATAAGGGTGATGTGGGTCATCGAGCACCCGATCGGTCAACCCGCTTTCTACGACCTGGCCTTGCTTCATCACCAGCAGGCGGTGGGCCAGCAGACGTGCTACGCCCAGGTCGTGGGTCACAATCACTACCGCCAGCTGCATCTCGACCACCAGCGTGCGCAGCAAGTCCAGCAGGCGTGCCTGTACGGATACGTCTAGCCCGCCGGTCGGCTCATCCATAAACACCAAACGAGGATGGGTCACTAGATTGCGGGCGATTTGCAAACGCTGTTGCATACCGCCCGAGAAGGTGGTCGGCAGGTCATCGAGGCGTGAAATCGGGATCTCGACGTCTTCCAGCCACTTGCCGGCTTCCTGACGAATGCGGGCATAGTTGCGTTCACCGATAGCCATCAGGCGTTCGCCGATATTGCCTCCGGCAGACACCTGGCGACGCAGGCCGTCCATCGGATGCTGGTGAACTACGCCCCAGTCGGTACGCAGCAGGCGACGACGATCGCTTTCCGGCATCTGATAAAGCGACTGCGCGTGCTGCACGCCGTTGTTGTAAATCACCTGACCCTGCTGAGGGGCCAGGCGCGCGGAGATGCTCTGTAACAGCGTGGTTTTACCCGAGCCGGACTCGCCGACAATGCCCAGCACTTCGCCGGGATAGAGCTGAAACGACACGTCGCTGAAGCCTTTTCCCGGCGCATAAAGGTGGGTCAGGTTCTCAACGGAAAGCAGCGGCGTGGCAGAAGCGTTGACCGGATTCATTGTTTATTGGCCTCTTTTAAAGATGCGGCGTCGAGCTGCTGAGCGCAGTAGTCGGTGTCAGAGCAGACGAACATGCGGTTGCCGAGATCGTCGAGCACCACTTCATCGAGATAGCTGTCGTGCGATCCGCAGAGAGCGCACGGCTGATCCCATTGCTGCACCGTGAAGGGGTGATCCTCAAAGTCCAGGCTTTCGACCTGGGTAAACGGCGGCAGCGCGTAGATACGTTTTTCGCGTCCCGCGCCGAACAGTTGCAGGGCGGGCATCATGTGCATCTTCGGGTTGTCGAATTTCGGAATAGGTGACGGATCCATCACGTAGCGATTGTTGACCTTCACCGGATAGGCATAGGTGGTCGCGATGTGGCCGAAGCGGGCGATGTCTTCATAAAGCTTCACCTGCATAACGCCGTACTCTTCGAGCGCATGCATTTTTCGCGTCTCGGTTTCACGCGGCTCGATAAAGCGCAACGGCTCGGGGATCGGCACCTGAAAAATCAGGATCTGATCTTCCTGCAGCGGTGTTTCAGGAATTCGGTGGCGGGTCTGGATAAGCGTCGCCTCGGTGGTTTTTTCGGTCGTCTCGACGCCGGCGACATTTTTAAAGAAACGGCGGATCGACACGGCGTTGGTGGTATCGTCGGCCCCCTGATCGATGACCTTCAGCACGTCCTCCTGACCTATCACGCTGGCAGTAATCTGAATACCGCCGGTGCCCCAGCCGTAAGGCATCGGCATCTCACGACCGGCGAACGGCACCTGATAGCCGGGGATCGCCACGGCCTTCAAAATAGCTCGGCGGATCATGCGCTTGGTTTGCTCGTCTAGATAACCCTGGTTATAGCCGGTTGCGGTTGCAGCATTATTATTTTTCATTGGAGAGATCCTTGCCATTGGCCGCTTCGTGCTGTTTGCGCAGGCGCTGCAACAGCTCCAGTTCAGCCTGGAAATCGACGTAGTGAGGGAGCTTCAGGTGCGAGACAAACCCTGCGGCCTCGACGTTATCGGCGTGGGACAGCACAAACTCTTCATCCTGCGCCGGGCTGCGGACCTGCTCATCGTATTCGGGGGCCTGTAGTGCGCGGTCAACCAGCGACATCGACATGGCCTTGCGTTCGGCGCGGCCAAACACCAGCCCATACCCACGGGTGAAGTGCGGTGGTCGATCTTCTGGGGTAATAAAGCCGTTCACCATCTCGCATTCTGTCAGCAGGATCTCGCCGATATCGATAGCAAAGCCCAGCTCTTCCGGCACGATTTCGACCGTCAGCCAGCCGGTGCGAATTTCGCCGGCGAAAGGGTGGGTGCGGCCATAGCCACGCTGGGTGGAATAACTCAGCGACAGCAGAAAACCTTCGTCGCCGCGCACCAACTGCTGCAAACGTGCGGCGCGGGTGGCCGGATAGACAGGCGGCGTGCGGGTAATGTCGTCCGGCTCGCTGCCGTCGTCTTGCTCAGTGACCGCCAACTGTTGATTGGCCAACAGGTCAAACACGTGTCCGCAGGATTCGGGGAGCGTCTCGTCGGCGTTGGGGGCGACGGGATCCAATCCTTCGGCCAGCAGAGCGAAGTCCAGCAGGCGGTGGGTGTAGTCATAGGTCGGGCCTAGCACTTGTCCGCCCGGCAGGTCTTTATAAATCGCCGATACGCGGCGTTCGAGGCGCATATTGGCGGTATTCAGCGGCTGACTGATGGCCAGACGCGGCAGCGTGGTGCGGTAGGCGCGCAGCAGGAAGATGGCCTCAACCAGATCCCCTGACGACTGTTTAATAGCCAGTGCGGCCAACTGGGGATCGTAAATTCCGCCCTCGCTCATGACGCGATCGACGGCCAAGCCAAGCTGTTGCTCAATTTGTTCGGCGTTGATTTCAGTGACCTGAGTGTCACCGCGGCGCTGGTGTGCCAGCAGTTCGTGAGCGGCCTCGATGGCCTTCTCGCCCCCTTTAACGGCAACGTACATTAGCAGGCCTCCACGCGGGTCGTGCGCGGCAAGGCAAGCAGCTGCTCACCGCAGGTAAACATAAAGTCCAGCCCCAGCGGGAAGCGGTGTGGACGATTGAGTAAATATTGGGTGACGGCGTCGGGCAGCTGCACCGAGATAACGCGTGACTGTTCAATCCCCGGGCCCAGCAAGCGCAGCGGCTTGCCGCCTTCCAGCGACTCAACCTGCACGATGACGCTGGTGGCCAGCTCAGGCGACATTTCATCACCGCACGGGAAGGCCAACAGCGTGGCGCTGTCGAGCGAACCCTCCGCCAGCGCAAAGCTAACGCTGCTCGGGTCTTCGGTCAGTACGGCACCGGTGTGGAATCGCAAATTCTGACGCAGCACGTCGTCGTTGAGCCGTGGGCTTATCCACAGCGGCGTATCTTGATCGATAAGCGTCAGCAGCACGCAGGCGCTGGCAGAATCCAGCACGCCGAAGCCGGACATTTCCGGCAGCGCGACAATCGAGCCGGGTTCGCTTAACGCTTTGAGGATACGACGGAAACTAAACTGGGCATCGGCGACCGGATGCTTAAAACTTGCAACGAGTGACATAGTTACTCTCCCCTAACCAGAGTGAAGAAGTCGACGCGGCTGGACGCAATTTCGCGGGCACGCTGTTCGCGACGCGCCTGCTGGCTGGCGGCCAGTGGCGCAATGACGCGTTTATGGAGCAGCTCCTCCATACCGGAGACCTGTAGCAGCGCATCAATCACGGCGCAGAGCTCGGCGTGGGCCTTGTCGCGACCGCGAACATAGCTGTAGCCGTAGACGCCGGAGGCAAGCTGGATAACGGCGCGGGTGACGGTCATGTCGCCCATCACGAAGCGTTTTCCGGTGCCACCCATCCGGGCCTGTAGCTGCGTCAGGCCGGTTTCAGCCGGGCGCAGGCGTTCAAAGGTAGGGCTGAGATTGAGCGGCTTCCAGTGTTCAAGCAGCTCCGACGGCTGGCTGTGGGCCAGCACCGACATCCAGCGTTGACGGTTTTCTAAGGCGTCCATTAGTGCTCCATGGTGAGTTCAATCATGTCAGCACGCGTCAGGCTGACGGAGTATTCCGCTACGCTGCCGTTGCTGTCACAGGTGTTAATGGTGCGCACGCAAAGCAGCGGTGCCTGCGGGACAATTTCCAGCAGTTTGCTTTCTTTGGCCTGCGCGCGGCGGGCATTGATACGTGTCGTGCGGCGGCTCAGACGCTGATTGATTTCGGTGCGGATAAAGTCATGCAGCGAACCGTTTTGGAAATTCTGGAGGATGGGCCACCAGCCGAGATCTGGCAGGTAGTGGTCAATCACGCAGACAGGCACATTGTTAACGCGACGCAGAGTGCGCAGATGAATAACCGTTTCACCCTCCTGACGCCCCAGGGCGGTCGCAACGTGATCGGTCGCCGGACGGAGCACCGCCAACAGCCTTTCGCTGGTGGGATGACTTCCCTGATCCAGCAGGTTTTGGCTGAAGCGTGCCTGCGAGTGCAGCGGATAATCATAAGGGCGCATCAACACCAGTGTGCCGATACCCTGACGGCGCTGAAGCCAGCCGCGATCGACCAGTTCATCGACCGCACGCCGCAGCGTATGGCGGTTAACCTGAAAACGTTCGGCGAGCTGGTTTTCCGGAGGCAGATAGTCACCGCAGCGGTAAGTGCTACGCAACTCCTGCTCGAGCTGAGCGGCTATCTGCTGGTAACGCGTTGGGTAGCTGGTCGGATGTCTAGATAGGTCTATCACAATGAATACCTCGCTGCCTGAATGTCAGCGCGTAGGTCAGGAGCAGAAACGTGCTCTGCCGGGCGACCGCGGGGGTGATGTAAAGACTGTCTGATTGAGTCAAAAATTTGCATGGTGTCAACCTCGGTTCGACGTTGGCACCATCTTGGAGGGGGAAAATGACAGTTCGGTGAAGCAGGAGTTGCAGGTTGATGAACAATGCGGGACGGCGACGGGAATAAATAGCCAAGTCGTTGATGCAGCGATCGTTAGGCTGAAGAGAATGGATCTTTCGTCCATCCTCAACGATTTTAAGCGGCAGTTTTAACGTAAAAAGTGGATCACCTGGTTGCTGCTACCGCGCCAGACAAGGGAAGGATCGTGCAGATCCTGCACAAATTTCCCGTCGACAAGCACGTTGACTCGAGCGATCGTCCGCCGCTGATCGCCGCTGAGCTCGTCGAGGCGATAACCGGTCCACATCCAAACGTTTTTTCCCGGACACTCGTCGCTTATGCGCTGCAAAAGATGGTCGACAGCCGACAGATTTTGCGGATGCAGCGGATCCCCGCCCGAGAGCGACAGACCCTGACGCGGGATGACCTTATCCTGTAAATCAGTGACTATGCGGTCTTCTATCTCGGGCGTGAAAAGCTGGCCTGAGGTGAGTCGCCAGGTGCTCTTGTTATAACAGCCACGGCACTGATGCACGCACCCGGAGACAAACAGCGTACAACGGGTGCCCGGCCCGTTGACGACGTCTAGCGGATAATAGGCGTGATAGTTCATGCGATTAACCGAGCTGCCCATTATCGAGATGCTTTACGCGGCGCTTAACCTCTTCCTGCTTACCGGCGTTGAAAGGACGCGCATCCGGGCTGCCGAGATAGCCGCACACCCGACGTGTGACCGACACCCTCGAGGCATCGTGATTGCCGCATTTCGGACAGGTAAATCCTTTGCTGGTACAGGAAAACTCGCCGGTAAAACCGCAATCGTAGCATTCGTCTATTGGCGTATTCGTGCCGTAATAGGGGACGCGGGTATAGCTGTAGTCCCAAACGTCTTCGAGCGCGCGCAGGTTGTGCTGCAGGTTGGGGTATTCGCCGTAGCAGATGAATCCGCCGTTGCTGACCGGGGGATAAGGCGCCTCGAAATCCAGCTTCTCATACGGATTGACCTTCTTCTCTACGTCGAGGTGGAAGCTGTTGGTGTAATAGCCTTTGTCGGTCACGCCTGGGATCATGCCGAATTCTGCGGTATCGAGTCGGCAGAACCGATCGCACAGGTTTTCGCTCGGCGTACTGTAGAGGCTGAAGCCGTAGCCGGTTTCCTGCTTCCAGGCCTCGGTGGCCGCCTTCAGTCGGGCAACAATTGACACGGCTTTGTCGCGCAGTGCAGCGTTATCAAACAGATGCGCTTGGCCGCCATACAGCGCAGTGATAGTTTCGTGCACGCCGATATAACCCAGCGAGATGGAGGCCCGCCCGTTTTTGAAGATTTCGCTGATGTCATCATCGGCTTTCAAGCGCACGCCGCAGGCACCCTCCATATAAAGGATCGGCGCGACGCGGGCTTTTACCCCGTCGAGTCGGGCGATACGGGTCATCAACGCTTTTTTGGCCAGCAGCAGACGCTGGTCGAGTAAATCCCAAAAGGCAGGTTCATTGCCTTTGGCTTCCAGCGCGATGCGCGGCAGGTTCAGGCTTATCACGCCAATGTTGTTGCGCCCGTCATGAACCTCTTCGCCGTGCTCCTGGTAAACGCCGAGAAAGCTGCGGCAGCCCATCGGGGTTTTAAACGAACCGGTGACCTTAACCACCTGATCGTAATTAAGAATATCAGGATACATACGCTTGCTGGCGCATTCGAGGGCGAGCTGTTTGATGTCATAATTGGCGTCGGCCGCCTTATGATTTATGCCGTCGCGAATGGCGAAAACCAATTTGGGAAACACGGCCGTTTTACGATTTTTTCCTAATCCGGCGATACGGTTGCGCAGAATCGATTTTTGAATCAGCCGCGCTTGCCAACAGGTACCCAGACCAAAGCCAAAGGTCACAAACGGCGTCTGGCCGTTGGCGGTGTGAAGCGTATTAACCTCATATTCCAGCGACTGAAAGGCGTCGTAGCACTCTTTTTCTGTGAGCTGGTGGGCGTAGGCTTCAACGTCGGAAATAGCCCACTGCGTTGCCGTTTTTCTATGCTTCTTAAAACTTTGCGTGACAAAGGGCGCTAGAATTTCGTCGATACGGTTGATGGTGGTTCCGCCGTAAATGTGGCTGGCAACCTGAGCGATAATCTGTGCCGTGACGGCGGTCGCGGTGGAGATGGACTTCGGCGTATCGATTTCCGCGTTGCCCATTTTAAAACCTTTATTCAACATGCCTTTGAGGTCGATGAGCATGCAGTTGAACATCGGGAAAAACGGTGAGTAGTCGAGATCGTGATAATGAATTTCGCCGCGCTCGTGGGCCAGCACCACGTCACGAGGCAGAATATGCTGACGCGCATAGTGTTTCGCCACAATCCCCGCCAGCAGGTCGCGCTGTGTGGGAATGACTTTGCTGTCCTTATTGGCGTTTTCATTAAGCAACGCGAGATTACTTTGCTCCACCAGTCCACGGATCTCCTGATTGAGACGGCTGCGCAATTCACGTTTGATGTCCCGGTCGTGGCGATACTCGATGTAGGCGCGCGCCAGCGGCTTATAGGGGCCTGCCATCAGCTGGTTTTCAACCGCTTCCTGAATCTCATGGATGTCGATGCGATGTTTACCGCGCAGAGTCTCTGTCACCTCACTCGCCACGCGGGTGCAATATGCCATATCGTCGACGTTAACGGCGGCCGCCGCACGTTGCACCGCCTGCATGATCAACTGCCCGTCAAACAGCACCTGACAGCCATCGCGCTTGATGACCAGCAGGCCTGAGTTCTCAAGTTTCAAAATAGAAGTCCCTTCGATTAAAACGCTATATATAGATTAATAACGACAATATACACGCTACATATAGATTTATTCCCGGGCTTAATGGGGCATTTTTTGACTTGAGACAAGGAAAATTGTTATCGGAAATCTGCTGCTGAGAGCGCTTCAATCTGCTGCAAGTCCTGTCGATTTACTTCGCACAGAGTTAAAGCTTTTTCGATCTGTGGATAAAACCTACGCATTGCGGTGAAGGCAAGGCGACAGGCCGGGCGACCGCGAGGGTGCTTTAGAGGGTTTAAGGAAGGTTTAGTGATGGTTTAGATATGGTTAATGTTATCAGGAGTATGATTCGCGCACTTAATTGATTGAGATCAGTTCAGTTCGCGGCGTTTGCGCGACAATCCGCATCGCCGTTTATTAACCTACCGAGAAAAATTTTATGGATCCCGACCCCGACGCAGTAAGTCCGTCTTGATCCGGTAAGCACCTGCCTTTTCGCTGCTGCTTACCGGACAACATTTGGTAAGCAGCAGCCTGCTCTCTCTGATTGCATGCTCTGTTTTTTACACCCTTTGCCATGCCCACGGTGATTTTGTCGTGGGCGCAAGAAAGGTAAGAGCTATGTTTAAAACTATGACTCAACGACTGATCCACGTGTTCAGCCGTACTTTGCCGCTACGTCTTATCCGCCGTTCTCCGATGCTGGAAAATGCCCAGCCAAACGGCGGCAAAGACTTGCCGCCTTCTATTGTTCAACATTGCCAACACTGCGCGCGCGCCAGTGCCGAGCAGCTTTACGCCCAATTCAACAGCCATTTCGAGGGGCTGACAGAGCTTGAAGCGGAGGCCATTCGTGAACGCGTTGGCCCGAATCAGACCAACGACCAGCAACCGATGCCGTGGTGGCAACACCTGTGGATTTGCTATCGCAACCCGTTCAACCTTCTGCTGACGATTCTGGCAGCAGTTTCATACGCCACTGAAGATATGAAGGCCACGCTGGTCATTGGCAGTATGGTGGTTATCTCTACCCTGATGCGCTTTGTTCAGGAGGCGCGCTCCAATAAAGCCGCCGATGCGCTAAAGGCCATGGTCAGCAATACGGCTACCGTGCTTCGCAGCGATACTCAAACCGGGCAAAGCCGCACCGTTGAATTACCTATCAATCAGCTTGTTCCCGGCGACCTAGTGAAACTCTCTGCGGGCGATATGATCCCGGCCGACCTGCGTATCCTGTCCGCCAAAGACCTGTTCATCAGCCAGGCGGCGTTGACCGGAGAGTCGCTGCCCGTTGAGAAGCAGGCCAATAGCCGCATGCCGGTTGACTGCGATCCTCTTGAGCAGGATACGCTGTGCTTTATGGGCACCAACGTTATCAGCGGTACGGCGTTGGCAATGGTTATCTCTACCGGTGCGCAGACCTGGTTTGGTCAGCTTGCCGAGCGCGTCATGAAGCAAGACGACCAGCCGAACGCCTTCCAGCGCGGCATCAGCAAAGTCAGCTGGCTGCTGATCCGCTTTATGATGGTGATGACGCCAGTGGTGCTGCTGATCAACGGCTATACCAAGGGTGACTGGTGGGAGGCGGCGTTATTCTCGCTGTCGGTGGCCGTAGGTCTGACGCCAGAGATGCTGCCGATGATTGTCACCTCGACGCTGGCAAAGGGAGCCGTCAAACTTTCTCGTCAAAAAGTCATTGTTAAACATCTGGATGCCATTCAGAACTTTGGTGCGATGGATATTCTGTGCACCGACAAAACCGGCACCCTGACGCAGGACAAAATCATTCTTGAGCGCCATACCGACGTATTGGGTACGCCATGTAATGATGTGCTGCATCTGGCGTGGCTCAACAGCCATTATCAAACTGGGTTGAAGAACCTGCTCGATGTCGCAGTGCTTGAGGGCGCTGAGGCGGTTGAAATGGAACAGAGACAGAATCGCTATATCAAAATCGACGAGATTCCGTTCGACTTTGACCGTCGCCGTATGTCTGTGGTGGTGTCAGAGGCTGCTGATTATCATCGTTTGATCTGTAAAGGCGCGCTGGAAGAGATCCTGTCGATTTGTACGCTGGTAAAGCTCAACGATGAAACTGTCCCCTTGACCGCGCAGCTGCTGAGCCGTATTCGCGGTATCACGGATGACCTTAATCAGCAGGGTCTGCGGGTGGTTGCGGTCGCGCATAAAGTCATACCTGCACGCACCCACGATTACGCGGTAGCGGATGAATCGAGCCTGATCCTTGCCGGTTACATCGCGTTCCTCGATCCACCAAAAGAGAGCACGGCACCGGCTTTAAAAGCCTTGCAGCGTAAAGGTGTGACCGTCAAGATCCTGACCGGTGACAACCCGCTGGTCGCGAGAAAAGTCTGTAAGGACGTAGGGCTCGAAGTTGACAATATTTTGACTGGCAGCGACGTTGAGAAATTGAGTGACGCTGAGCTGGCTGAGGTGGCAAGAAATACTCGCGTATTTGCCAAGCTGGCACCGCTGCACAAGGAGCGTATTGTGCGCGTACTGCGTGAGCAAGGGCACGTGGTCGGCTTTATGGGAGATGGCATTAACGATGCTCCCGCGCTGCGTGCCGCTGACATCGGCATTTCGGTTGATTCTGCCGTCGATATCGCCAAAGAGGCGGCCGATATCATCCTGCTGGAAAAAAGCCTGATGGTGTTAGAGCAGGGCGTGACAGAAGGGCGTCGCACTTTTGCCAACATGCTTAAGTACATCAAGATGACCGCCAGCTCAAACTTCGGTAATGTTTTCAGCGTATTGGTTGCGAGCGCCTTCCTGCCGTTCCTGCCTATGCTGCCGTTGCATCTGCTGGTGCAGAACCTGATTTATGATGTGTCGCAGGTTGCTATTCCTTTCGATAACGTCGACGAGGAGCAACTGTCTAAACCCCAGCGCTGGAACGCCGGCGATATTGGGCGTTTTATGGTGTTCTTCGGTCCTATCAGCTCAGTGTTTGATATTCTCACCTTCTCGCTGATGTGGTGGGTGTTCAAGGCGAATACGCCTGAGATGCAGACTCTATTCCAGTCCGGCTGGTTCATCGAAGGCCTGCTGTCGCAGACGCTGATTGTACATATGATCCGCACCCGTAAAGTGCCATTTATTCAAAGCCGGGCTTCGTTGCCACTGTGCATCATGACACTGCTGGTAGTGATTACCGGTATCGGGATTATCTTCTCGCCGGTGGCCGGGTTCCTGCAACTTCAGGCACTGCCGCTCAGCTACTTCCCATGGCTGATTGTGATTCTGGCGGCCTACATGGTGATGACCCAGGGCGTTAAAGGCTGGTTTGTGCGTCGTTACGGCTGGCAGTAAAATTTTGATGTAACAAAGCCCCCACGGTTAGCCAACTGCGGGGGCTTTTTTTACAAGCGACTTAAGCGCTCGGCCAGCATCTCCAGCAGGCGAGGATTATCGACTTCGGTCATAACATCAATATTGGTTGAATCATCGTCGAGGTGACGAGGCTTAACGGCAACCAGCGTCTGACCTCGGTGCTGGTCATCCTGATAGCTCACGCTGATTTTCCCCGCGATGCCTGTAAACAGGCTAGGGTCGATAAGCCAGGCAATGACGCAAGGGTCGTGCAGGCAAGGATCGCTAACCCCATAGTTGCGCAGCATGGCCGTTGCGGTCTTCAGTAAAGGATTCACCTGCTCTAGGGCATCAAGATAAGGGGCGTTTATCTTGGCTTGCAGGGTGACATCAAGACCAAACATCACCTGAGGAATACCCGCGCTCAGCACCACGTGTGCGGCCCAAGGGTCAACGTAGATATTGAATTCAGCAGTCGGGGAGACATTGCCCGGACAGAAAGCCGCACCGCCCATAAATACCAGCCGTTTTATCTTCGGAACAATGGTCGGGTCTTTGATAATCGCCAGCGCAATGTTGGTCATCGGGCCGATAGGGCAGAGCGTGATTTGGCCCGGTTCGGCGTGCAGGGTATGGATGATGAAGTCGACGGCGTGCTGAGGTTCCAGGCTAAAGGCAGGCTGAGGCAGCTTCACGTTCCCAAGCCCGTCATTACCGTGAACCGTGGTATGGATGCACTCGGCTTCAAGCATTGGGCGTGTGCATCCGGCATAGACTGGGATGTCTTCTCGGCCCGCAAGGGTACAAATGCGACGCGCATTATAGGAGGTTCTTTCGAGCGAAACGTTGCCTGAAACCGTCGTGATACCGACCAGTTCAATCTCTTCTGGCGAGGCCAGGGCCAGCAAAATAGCCACCGCGTCATCAATGCCGGGATCGCAGTCGAGAATGATTTTATGTTGTGCCATGAGCCACCTTGCATAAGTTGTATGAACGTCTTGCTGCGCGTTAAGGCTATAAAATTAGACGCCTTATCGCGCACTGGCAACGCGTTTTTATGCTATCACCGGTAGAGATTAAAACGCTGTTCGTTCAGCCAGACTGTGGCCTGGCTCATGAGTTTAGCGTCGCCCTGTAGGTTGGGGTTATTCAGCAACCATCGAAAAATAACTCTGATTCATCTCAACGCCGTCGGTTTAGAGTCGGTATGCGTTTGGGGTGTGTTGAGAAATAAAGTCGACCCTAATGCCGGTAATGCCGTTAGCTAAGACCTCTTTAATCTTTTCAACAGACTGATTAATAGTGAGGTTGGGCTGCTTTGAGAGTCTAAGGGCTGTGATGGCGTGTTTACGATACTGGTCGGTTCCTGGCGCCTGTTTTAAATCCGCTGAGGCTTTTCTTGCCCCTGTCGGAGACCCTTGCATTTTCTCAGTGATATTTTGAATAGCCCTCGCTGGCTTGCCTGGCAAAGCGGGAAGTGCGCCCTATCGAGAGGGGCTTTAGCGGCAGGTTCAGGTGTGAGACTGCTGTGTTTCCAATTGCTCATAAATGTCCCGATACGATTTTTATCCCTTTCAAGTTCAGAATAAAGGCGCCTTAGGCTTTTTGTACTGGGGTATCCGTTGTTACATTAAGCGAGATGATATTTATACGATTGTGAGAACGTAGTCGACAGGTCATGGCGGCCACCAAATTTAAAAGTTATTTTTATATTAAATATTTTTTAATTATCGCAGTCGGTGTCATCACGCATGTCTTGAAGTGGCTGATGGGTCGTTAAATCCGATGTCGATTATCGGTGGGAGTGGCGCTTGTCTCTTAAGTCGGGCGAGTTGGCTGAGTCGGTTTTTTGCTGTGTTAAGTTGATCTATCTGTGCATCAAGGGGGTTCGACAAGCTTTGGGTATCTGCTTTGTTTATTTTAAATATATCACGCTTTATCTTTTCGATTTTTGCATCAGCATCAGCTAGCAGTTTTTGATAGTTAACAATGGCGGAAGCACCGTTTAATGCCTTTGGCTGCTGAGGATTCGTTTCATAGGTGAGGGCATCAATTTGATAATCATCTATCTTGTCATAGATGTATTCATCATCACTATGTGCATAGCCAGACTCTTCTGACTCTGATGCTATTTTCTCGTGAAATTGACGGTATTCTTTTTCCTCATAAGAATAGTTGTCAGCATGACGTGTTTTTTCGGCATGGGTAGGATGATCCTCAACGAACTTTTTGAATGAAAGTTCTTCAATTTTTTGTTTGATCGATTTCAGTGAGTTTTCCGATAAAATAGCTGATGTCTTAGCATTAACCTGCGGCAGGCGCTGGGTAATATCGAAAAATCCGCAGATCTCATCACTCACTGGAGGATAGTCCGGATGAGAAAAACCAGCATCAGGTCGATTAGCAATAAACTGTATGTTAGCTTGACGAGGAAATAACGTTTTTTTTATTTCCGCAATGGCCTCATCGATGGAGTATTTCTTTTCTACAGATTTGGCAATGGCTATCCCTGCTTTCTTCTTCACCTCCCTGCTAAAAGGTTGAGTAAGCGTTTGAATGTTTTTGAAGGCTGAAATTATAGGTTCAACGGTCAACTTTCCTAATTCTTGTTTCATAATAAAGTTGTTGGCTGCCACATATTTTTCACGCTCATCGTAAAGCGGAAGTTTGTTAAAGTCGTTACTGTTATATATTCGGTAGAATATTTTATTTATTTTTTCATTGCCGTTTTTCATTATAATCTTCTCGTTGATGCGAAGATTATAAGGAGATTGAATGGTATTATTCAGTGAGTTAGCGATCTGCTTGTTTATCATCGCTATCTTTCGTTCGCTAAAGTTAACCTGTAGGTGTCTAAGTTCGAGTAAATCAGAGTAGGTTTTACTGTGATTAACAAAGTTATTTTTTATTTTTATAACTCCAAACAAATGACCAAAGTTATTTT
>NZ_MRWE01000036.1 GCF_002093665.1 Rouxiella badensis
ATATTAGAATGTGGCCTGCTGTCTTATTTAGCTTATGAATTTTTGGTATGTCCGGTCTTCGCTCAAAGCTGCCGGTCATGGCTGCTAAAGAAACTGTCTTAGCGTAGGATATTTAATGAGATGGTCACTCCCTCCTTCCCGGTACTATGCTGAGGATAGGCTTTCATTCGGAGAACTATCATGGAAAACATTGCGCTCATTGGTATCGATCTGGGTAAAAACTCTTTCCATATTCATTGCCAAGATCGTCGCGGCAAGGCTGTTTACCGTAAAAAATTTACCCGGCCAAAGTTAATCGAATTTTTGGCGACATGCCCCGCTACAACCATCGCAATGGAAGCCTGTGGCGGCTCTCACTTTATGGCACGCAAGTTGGAAAAGTTGGGGCATTTTCCAAAGCTGATATCACCACAATTTGTCCGTCCATTCGTTAAAAGTTACAAAAACGACTTTGTCGACGCCGAAGCTATTTGTGAAGCTGCATCGCGTCCGTCTATGCGTTTTGTACAACCTAGAACGGAATCTCAGCAGGCAATGCGGGCTCTGCATCGTATCCGTGAATCCTTGGTTCAGGATAAGGTAAAAACAACCAATCAGATGCATGCTTTCTGCTGGAATTTGGCATTAGCGTTCCACGAGGAGCTGCCGTTATTAGCCGACTGAGTACCATTCTTGAAGACAATAGTTTGCCTCTTTACCTCAGCCAGTTATTGCTGAAATTACAACAGCATTATCAATATCTTGTTGAGCAGATTAAAGATTTGGAATCCCAGTTGAAACGAAAGTTGGACGAAGATGAGATTGGACAGCGCTTGCTGAGCATTCCCTGCGTCGGAACACTGACAGCGAGTACTATTTCAACTGAGATTGGCGACGGGAAGCAGTACGCCTGCAGTCGTGACTTTGCGGCGGCAACAGGGCTAGTGCCTCGACAGTACAGCACGGGAGGTCGGACGACATTGCTGGGAATTAGTAAGCGAGGTAACAAAAAGATCCGAACTTTGTTAGTTCAATGTGCCAGGGTATTCATACAAAAACTGGAACACCAGTCTGGCAAATTGGCCGATTGGGTTAGGGATTTACTGTGTAGGAAAAGCAACTTTGTCGTCACTTGTGCTCTGGCAAACAAGCTGGCCAGAATAGCCGGGGCCCTAACGGCACGACAGCAAACTTATGTAGCATAACGGCAGAAATACACCGGTTTAAAGAATCACTGATCTGGTTTTGCGAATACTGATATTGATGATACTAACGGCCCACCGGTCTGTTGAGGAACCTGTAAAACGGAAAGGCTCATTGAAGCCGTATATTTTCTGGAGGTTCATCAGGCGCGGAACTCATCGAGGCGCGGGAATAAAATCCCATTCAGACGCCGGATAGATTCAAGCAAGCCAATTTATCGTCAAAATCGGTGTTGCAAAAACGGGAGTGACCATAGATTCGTTTTCCAAGCGGACCCCTATTATCCTGTGGGCCGTCCGCTGGTACTGCAAATATGGCATCAGTTATCGTGAGCCGCAGGAGATGCTCGCTGAGCGAGGGGGAAATGTCGATCACACCATGATTTATCGCTGGGTTCAGCCTTATGCACCTGAGATGGAAAAGCGGCTGCGCGGGTACTGGCGTTAGCCTTCCGTTTTTGGCTCATGGCATCTCGATGAAACCTACGTGAAGGTCAACGGACGCTGGGCTTATTTGTACCGCGCGGTCGACAGCAGGGCTGCACCATTGATTTTTACCTGTCTTCACGTCGTAACATCAAAGCCGCATATCGCTTTATGGGTAAACTTCTGAATAATACGAAGCGCTGGCAAATTCCACGGTTGATCAACACGGATAAAACCCCGGCGTATGGGCGGGCGCTGGCATTGCTGAAGCGGGAAGGTAAATGTCCGCAGCATGTGCAGCACCGGCAGATAAAGTACCGGAATAATATAATCGAGTGCGATCGTGGCAAACTGAAATGGCTAATCAACGCCACGCTGGGCTTCAAGTCAATGAAGACGGCTTACGCCACAATCAAAGGGATTGAAGTGATGTGAGCGCTAAGGAAAGGTCAGGCAGAATCATTTTATTTTGGGTATCCCCTTGGCGAGATGCGTCTGGTGAGCAGAATCTTTGAAAGATAAGACCTTTTAATAATACGAAAGGCTAATTCATCAATAACTTTGCAACAGTGCCCAAAACATCACCTTAACGTACAATAATTTTCGATATCCAAACTGCCCCCTAAATGGCCAGCTTCGAGGCGGAACTCGGGGCTGAAATAACGTCTGTTATTTCTGGTCATAATGTCACCTGTTTTGTCTATGAGGTGATGACATCACCTCTGTTCAGGTGGCCAAATTCACTATGCCACTACAATTATTATAAATTCTATTTGTTAATTAAAGAGAATGACTCTACGTTTTCATTTTGAGCGCTGAGTTTTGCTAAGTCTATTGTTTCAAAAACTATATCTGCCAATCCTAGCAAATCTTCTGAAGAGTTTTTTGAAATAACATCATTGTTATTTAAGTTATAATCAGATGATAAAGTATAGGAGCCTCTTAACGGATCATGCGTAATAACATGCAACGTTGCTCCAAGTGTTTGCAGAGCTTCCACGGCAAAAGATAATATCTCCGTTGGAGAGTCTTCATTTTGTAAAATGATAACACGCTTGGTGTTATCAACTTTTGATAGTAAAAAAATATTTTTCAGTTTTGCACTTAACGTTTTGTTATCTAAGCTCATTTATTAACTCTTTGGTGTTGGGTTTAACAATTAATGCAAAAAATTCAGGGTGTGATGACAGTTAATTTATTTTTTAAGTTAAACCCTACCCTTAGACGGCAGAGCTTACCGATATTATAAATTTCCAGAGTCAATAAATAGTCAAGGTTTAATCAAGATTGTGTCAAGACTAAAAGTTATAGATAAATGCAATTGTCGATGAGACCTGGTTGGGTTTGAACACAATCGGGCTGTCTTTTGCGTGTTTATCCAGACGAGTGTATTCGATGCTTGCTGCAGTGCTCCAGTGCGGGGTGAATTGATGGCTCCAGGTAAGAGTACTATCCACACCATAGAATCCACTGCTTGCCTGATATTGAGCATATCCAGAGTGAAAGCTTTGATCGCGACTCACGCCATAAAAGGTATTCATATATCGGCTATCGCCAAATAATGCAGCACCTTGGAAAGCAACAGTATTTGTTTCATTTTGTATGGGGAGAAGAGTTATTGACGTTTGGTATTTCACACCCTGTCCATCGCTGAGAGGCAAGATGGTTTTTCCCTCCAATGAAAGCCAGGGTGTAACGGCCCAACCCACAGCCACGACGGTATTGACTGTCGCATTGATATTTCCCATCCCCTTCAATCTATCTGAACCATCTCGCCAGTTGGAATTGCTGTCAGAACGGCCAAGGCTATATCCAAGGGTATGTTCTAGATATAACCCGCTGTCGCTTTGCAGGTCATATCCCACTCCCTTTTGCGAATCAAAGAAAAAAGCACCATCGCGTGCCTGAACAACAGGAGCAAATTGCCAATGTTTATTTTCAGAACCGCTGTAGCGAGGGGAATTTTGCATCGCCAGGCCAAGATTTAAGCTCTGCTGACTAGCAGCGTTGGTGTCCGCTAATGTGTTTGTTACGTTTCCTGCAAATAAAAAACAGGTAATGTGAAGGAGTAGTTTTCTGGTTATCATTATAAAACCTCGTCACTCATGACTCGCAAATCAAAGCGGATTACGGCCGCGTATGAAACTCAGAGTATGAAGAGGCAGTATCAATGTACTGTCAGGGAATTATCGAGAAACAGTCAAGGTAGTAAATATGCAAAATAAGCGGATCCTGATTATCGAAGATGATGTTGATGCGGCCAATGTTCTGGAAGCATATTTAATACGAGAAATGTACGAAGTAACAGTTGTCGGGGATGGTCTCTCGGGGCTTGATATGGCACTGCGCTGGAAACCCGATCTTATTTTACTGGATGTGATGCTGCCGGGGATGAGTGGGACGGAAGTATTGGCGTCAGTGCGCCGTAAAAATAATACCCCGGTTATCATGGTAACTGCCATGGGAGATCTGCCGGATAAAATTGGTGCGCTTCGTTATGGGGCGGATGATTATGTAGTCAAACCTTATAACCCTGGTGAAGTTGTCGCGCGAGTACAAGCCGTGCTGCGCAGGACTTCGGGCAATGCTCAAGGCCAGGAGCAGGTGGTTTTGCGCTGGCAGAATTTAGAAGTCGATGTCATAGCCTTGACCGCAAGCATTAACGGTGAGCAAGAGAGCAAATCGTATCTCAATTTAACACCCACAGAATTCAGTATCCTGTCTACTTTGATGAGTTCTGCAACACGGGCTTTTTCACGACAGTATCTTTTAGAAAATTGTCTGCCTGAGAGCGAGGCGTTAGAGCGCGTGGTGGATACACACGTTTATAACCTGCGTAAGAAACTGGAGTCAGCAGGCATTAGTCATGTGCTGGTCAATGTGCGCAGTGTCGGTTACCGGTTCAGACAACCATGAACAGCCGACATCAATCTCTATGGCGCTGGATTTGTGTGCGTATCCTGCTGCTTGCCATTGGCTCTGTGTGCCTTATTGCCCTGTGCATGTGGTCTAGATTCGCGCTGGTTGAGCTGTTGCGAGTGCATGAAATGCCTTCTTCAGTCAGTGCAGAGTTTAAAATACTGCTTCTGAATCCTGAAATTAATCCTCAACGTTTTCATCAAATTGTAGATAAATGGTGGGGTATACGTTTTTCGGATCCCTCGATTGCTTCCGCCGACTGGATCACCGTTGGAATTTTGGTCGTTGTGACGATCCCATTTATTGTTTTTTTTGGGCTGCGATCTGCTCTGCCGCTCTCTTTACAATTTAGTCGCTTGGCTTCGTCCGCACGTGAAGTGGCCAGAGGTGACTTTGAAACTCAGGCGGCATTGGTTAAAGGAGCGCCCTCGGAGCTGGTTCAATTCACGGAAGATTTCAATACTATGGTTCAGCAACTTTCGCGCTACGAGCGCGAGCTGCATGCCTCCCATGTCGCGATGGCACATGAGTTGCGCTCTCCGCTCACGGCCGCGATGGGGCGACTTCAGGGAATGATCGACGGCGTATTTCAGCCAGAACCCAGGCAGCTGGAAATGGTCATGAAACAGTTAGTCAGTTTAAATCGTCTGATAGATGAACTGCACCTGCTGTCGCTGGCAGATGCCGGGGAGCTCAGCCTTGATATCTTTGAGTGGGATCTCGCCGAGCTGTTGCAGGAGCGGGTGATGTGGATAAAGCCGCAAGCTGAGACCACGGGAATGGTTATTGCTGTTCATGCACCGGCTAAGTGCCGTTTCAAAGGTGATCCATTCCGGTTGGGACAGGTGTTTACTATCTTGATGGAAAATGCCCTACGCTATGCCTCGGAAGGCGGCACCCTGGATATTTATGTAGAAAGGTTGACCGATGCGTATCAAATTTCGTTTTGTGATAAAGGGAAAGGGGTGTCTGAAGCTTTCATCCCGCTGATGTTTGAACGATTCACCAGAGCTGAAACGTCGCGCGCCCGTCATTTTGGCGGCAGTGGCCTGGGCCTGTCCATAGCCCGAGCAATCTGCGAATCTCATGGGGGCAGAATTATGGCCCAAAATGCAGAAAATGGCGGGCTAAAAGTCGTCATTCAATTTCCCGATAAGGAAAAATAAATAAAAAAGTGTCAGTCTTGACGGTCCCTTGATGAAATATAGGGGGAATCTGGACCAATGCTGGATTGAATAGCGTTATATCAATTCAGGGGCAGGGTCATGACAGACACTTTTGCAGATTTAGCTCGCCAGGCAATTAGCCATATCATTTCATCTTGTAAAATAACTCATTTTTTAATTGGGCTTATTTTGCTGTCTTTTTTAATCGGTCTGAATAGTTGTGGTGAAAAGCAGCAAAAGGTTGCTCTTTCGCCGCGGCCAGTGCGTTTTGTGATTGCACCTCAACCTACATTGTCAATTTTTCACAACCAAACCGGTGAAATTCGTGCCCACGACGAGCTTACGTTGGGATTTCGTCTTGGCGGCAGGCTGCTTACTCGACGTGTTGAGGTGGGCGACGAGGTTAAAAAGGGGGAACTACTCGCCTCCCTTGAAAGTGAAACCGGCGAAAATCAGTTCAACAGTGCTCGCGCCGATCTGCAAAGTGCCATCGTAAGCGAACAGGTGGCGGCAGCCAATCTCAGACGAATGAAAATTTTAATGCCTTCGGGGGCGATTGCACGGGTGCAGCTGGATAATGCGATGGCAGACTGGCAATCCGCTTTATCTCATCGTCAGACAAGTGAAAATGCTCTGAAAAATGCGCGGGAGAACCTGGACTGGACTCGACTCACCGCCCCTGCGCCAGGCATAATAACCCAGGTTAGCGCCTCGTCCGGGCAAGTCGTTGGCGCAGGGCAGACTGTTGTCAACTTGGCCGAAGCTACGGAGCTCGACGCAGTATTTGACCTTTCGGAGTCTCAGGTTCGGGCTCTGAAAAATGTTCAAAGCCTCAATGTTTCCCTTCTCTCCGATCCCGCCATTACAACCCATGGAATCTTAAGGGATATAAGTCCCCAGGCTGACCCTCAAACACGTACCTGGCGCGTTCGAATTTCGCTGAACAATCCCCCGCGGGCGATGGCTCTTGGCGCAAGTGTACAAGCGCCATTACCAGAAACAGGGCTCGGGGGGATTCGGCTTCCGGCTTCTTCTCTTTCCCAGTCAGGAGGGACACCGGCAGTTTTTATCGTTGATCGCAGAAATCTGCAACTTGAAATGCGTCCGGTAATTATCGGTAGATTTTCTACCCGCGAAGTTTTCATTTCGTCGGGGATCCGGCCCGGTGAAACAGTCGTAACAGCAGGAGTGAGCAAGCTACGTCAAGGGGAGAAAGTGAGCCTTGGGGAGGGCCAAGAATGAACAGTAATAGATCCAAAAGGGCATTTAATCTTTCGGCCTGGGCGCTTAACCATCAGCAAGTGGTCACATTTTTCATGCTGCTATTGTTGGCCGCGGGGAGTTGGGGGTATGAAAATCTTAATCGTAACGAAGACCCGGCGTTTACTATAAAGACTGCTGTAGTTTCGGCTCAGTGGCCTGGAGCCAATGTTCATGACACCGTTAATCTTGTCACCGATGTGCTGGAGAAGAAGTTACAAGAAATTCCTCACCTTGATTATGTCGAAAGCAACACGCGGGCAGGGCAGTCAGTTATATTTGTTTATTTGCGAGAGGACACTCCGCCAGCCTCCGTACCCGATATCTGGTATCAGGTGCGCAAAAAAATGCAGGATATTTCTTCCTCGCTCCCTGCCGGTGTCCTGGCACCTACCGTCAACGATGAGTTTGACGACACTTTCGGCACAATTTATGGGTTTACTGCGGAGGGTTTTACAGAAAGAGAATTGCGCGACAGAGTGGAGGCCATTCAACGCAGTCTGATGTCATTGCCCAATATAGGGAAAATCAGTCTACTGGGTGTGCAAGAAGAACAAATGGTCGTTGCTTTTTCACCGGGCCAGCTTGCGGGAATGGGGATCACCCTGCAACAAATCTCTGATGCCTTGAAGCAACAAAACGCAGTAGTACCCAGCGGCACGCTGCGCGGCGATCGTGAAAACATTACGTTCCATGTGAGCGGGGCGCTGAGTACGCAGCAAAGCCTGAAAGAGATAACGTTGCATGTTGACGGGCGTTACATCCCCTTAACTGATATTGCCTCGATTAGCCGGCAGGTTGCCGAGCCGCCGTCTCCGGCCTTCAGAGTTAACGGGCATCCTGCGATTGGCATGGCAATCTCAATGGCCAAAACGGGCAATATGCTCAGTTTTGGCCGTGAGCTCAACCTGCGAATGAACGCTATTCGACATGCCCTTCCTCACGGTATCGAGATGACTACGGTTGCCGACCAGTCCGCTGTTGTAAAGCAGGCGGTAAACGGATTCATTAGAGTGTTGGTAGAAGCCGTTATTATCGTTTTGGCTGTCTCTTTTATATCTTTGGGAACTCGGGCCGGGCTCGTCGTTGCCACGGCTATTCCATTGGTACTGGCCATAACGTTTATTGGCATGATGCTAACAGGGATTGGGCTCCAGCGTATTTCACTGGGGGCACTGATTATCGCGCTGGGACTCATGGTTGATGACGCGATGATCACTGTTGAGGCAATGATTTCCAGAATGGAGGCAGGAGATAGCCGCTGGCACGCGGCGACTTACGCCTTTGAGACTACCGCCTTTCCCATGCTGACCGGTACGCTTGTAATGATTGCCGGATTTATTCCAGTGGGTTTTGCTGCATCCAGCGCGGGTGAGTATTGCTTTTCACTGTTTGCCGTAGTTCTGATTTCACTTTTAAGTTCCTGGGCCGTTGCGGTTTTATTTTCGCCCTTAATCGGCACTTGGATCTTATCGCCAAAAATAAAATCACACAGTGGCTCCCCCGGAAGACTGCTTCATTTTTATCAACGAATAGTAGACGCCACTTTGGCTCACCGTGGCCTGACTCTTTTCATTGCCGTTTTTCTGCTCGGGCTATCAGCTTATGGCACCACCTTTATGCAGGGGGAGTTCTTTCCAGCCTCCGACAGGCCAGAACTGCTGGTGAGCCTGACGCTTCCTGCCAATGCATCGCAGGTAGAAACATCCAGGCAAACAAGCAGATTGGAAGATTGGCTGAAGAAGAATCGATACGTTGATCACTTCTCAAGCTATGTCGGTTCTGGGGCTGTAAGATTCTATTTACCCATGGAGGTTTTACTGGATAATGAAAATACATCCCAGCTAGTCGTTGTAGCTAGAAACCTGAAAGACAGAGACAGGCTTCAGCAGCAGTTAAATTCACATCTTGCTCTAGATTTCAGAGATATCACGACGCGAGTGTCGCCGCTTGAACTTGGGCCACCCGTTGGATGGCCGCTTAAATATCGCATCAGTGGACCAGACTACAACGAGGTTCGCCAGCTAGCACAGCATCTTGAGGCTATCGTAGGCAACAGTAACTTGACGCGAGAGGTGAATCTTACTGCCGGAGAACCCGAGCGTGTCGTCACGCTTGAGGTTAATCAAACGGCTGCCCGTGCCGCCGGTGTATCTTCCGAGAGCCTGTCGGAGGTGCTAAATACTGTTTGGTCAGGAAGCGTGGTGACTACCCTGCGTGATAACAATAGGTTAATTGACGTGGTATTAAGATCCAATGACCATGAGAGACTCGATTTGGATACGCTTGCCAATCTGAAGGTAACATCGACCAACGGGGGCAAAGTCCCAATAAGTCAGGTGGCAACGTTGAGATGGGGCGTGAGTGACCCGATTATCTGGCGCAGGCAGCGATTGCCTTTCATCACAGTGCAAACCGACTTGGCACCTGGTATGCAAGCCGAGTCGGTTTCAAAGCAACTCTCTCCTATGGTAGACAAACTGCGCCGTTCGCTTCCTGAAGGCTATAACATTGAAGAGGGAGGCACTGTTGCTGAATCAGCCAAAGGGAACAATTCAGTTTACGCAGTGTTGCCAATAACTTTATTCGTCATGCTGGTATTGCTAATGATTCAACTGCAAAGTATTTCCCGCATGCTTGTCGCTTTGCTTATGGCTCCCTTTGCCCTAATTGGCATCGTGCTTGCGATGCTACCCAGCGGAACGCCGATGGGTTTTGTGGCTTTGTTGGGTATCATTGCATTGTCAGGGATGATTATTCGCAATGCCGTTATTCTTATTAGTGAGGTCGACAGTAATTTCCGTGAAGGGATGGCGCAACAAAACGCAATCGTCAGCGCTGCCCTTCACCGTTCGCGGCCGATTCTGTTGACTGCTTCAGCGGCAATTTTAGGGATGATCCCTATCTCGGAGCAGGTTTTTTGGGGGCCAATGGCCTACGCCATCATCGGAGGCTTGTTTGTTGCCACGCTCATTACACTGACTGTGTTGCCTGCATCAATAAGTGTCGTTATGGAAGTTGAGCTGAAATGGAAAAATAAACACGCTGACTAAAGTATGAAATAGTATCCAGAGTGCCAGACTTAATAATAATGGCACTGTTGCAAAGTTATTGATGAGTTAGCCTTTCGTGTTATTGAAAAGTCTTATCTTTCAATGATTCTGCTCACCAGGCGCATCGCGTCCGTTGACCTTTACGTAGGTTTCATCGAGATGCCATGAGCCAGAAGCGGACTAAGGTAGTACCGTATTTACATAAAGAGTATTGTTTAAAATCAATCGATTTGATGAGTTAACTTCTCAAGGATTAAAATAATGCCACTGCCGGAAAGAATGAGACCAGGCAAAGTCAGTAGTAATAAAATTAATGAACTTTCAAAAAGTGCTGAAATGATACTTTCTAAAATTGATGGAGGCTCTGTTCAAGAAGATCCCATATTAGTAACCATGATGGGCGAATGGAACAACCAGGTTGTATATCCCTATACTTTTTCTGATTTCAGAGATTTTTCCTCCTGGACCCGTGCCAGGGAATTTACCAGGATGGCCTTTAATCTGGAGAGGTTTTACCCAGACTATACCTGGAGCGAATTGATTCAAACAATCAAATTTATATGTGACTCCGAGGGCAAAGAATCCGAACAAAACTTTGCTCTTTCATTACTTGAGAGGAATTTTAACGGTAATCCATCTGATCTTATTTTTTGGCCAGATAGTTGGTTCCAGAATCCTGAGATGTTACATGTTGATCTCAGTGTTGACGAGATTGCTGGGTACTTGATGGCTATACATCAAAATGACGAGTAAGAGCCGACGTCCGCTCCTCGCTCACAGCAGCCCTTGTGCGTTGCCTTGGGCCGCTTTTTGCAAAAAGTGGACGTTGCTATCACCTCAATGTATTAATCATTGGATGCAAATCATACCTAAGGTTAGAAAATGAGTCGTACTAACAATGCCATTAGCAACCTCACATCAACTTTCAATCCGACGGTTATCTTGTATATCCGTACAAATTAATCCGGCCAGACAAATATTCACCTAAATAGACTTCACTAATTTTATTGAAGCCTTGCTCTGCGATTTTAGATTCTAACCACTCTCTGTCTTTATTAATTATCTCAAGCAAGTCATGGTTTGCTAATCCATCCACTATTATCGGATAACGAATGTTCTCATCGCCACTTTGAATAATAGTTAACTGCCCATTTTGCTCAAGCACTACGCGCTTGAGTTGTTCAACTTCATATATACCGTTAGCTCTTAATTTAAACATTAAATCATGGGCCGAAACGCCATTCCTTAAACACTCTTTAACATCTACACTGCCGTTGTGCACTAATGTAATCGGTTTCCCATCAATAATATGCTTAAGAAAACGGTTATTTTCCTTTAAAAACTTGAGAATGAAAACCAGCAATGTCCAGATGATTAACACCAGTACAAATTGCAGCACAGTTATCGATTCATTATAGATAACGCCACCGATAATTCCGCCTAATACGTAGTTTTGAACCTGATCCATTGCAGAGGATGGGGCTAAGTTTCCTTTCCCCATCAGATTTATTTGTACAATCAGGCAAAGTATTCCTAGCCCTAATTTTATTATTATCGGTGTATAGATAGGCATGTAGTCCCTCGTTATTTTATAATGGTAATGTCCGGGTTAATTAACCCGATCCTGACTAAGCTGTAAGTGTTTTGATCTGCGCTTAAATTTACGCGATAATAGTTATCATTAATCTTAACAATCACACCATCAGATAATTGCACTGAACTGGAAAGGATAGCATCAACCCCTACATTCTTTTCCCTGGCGAGGAGTTTTACAAAATTAACCATTTGCGATGATTGAGAGTGTATATTTTCACTATTTGCGTAGTCTGAGTATTGAACGCCGGAAATAAACAGCAAAAACAAGAAGGCGATAATCGTTAAGTCTCGATATTTAGTCTGTAGACGATGACGCATATACAGGCTGAATACGACAACTAAAACAAACAGAGTGCTAAAAATAATCGCATACTTGAAGTAATCATTTAAATTAGACTGCGTTTGCAGGTAGTTTATACCATAAAAATTCATGTAGTAATCATCTTGGTTGTTAAGGCTCTATTTTTTATAATTATAGTCAAGTATTGTCAATTATCTTTCTCATTTTCAATCTTTTAACAACCGTACAGAAACTGTTCTCGATTGATGAGTAAAGCCCCACGTGAATAATGTTTACGCCGGTAACTCGTCGCTAATGTATTATTGGTCGGTAAGTCTACTTCGGACAGTACGAGCTCCGGCGTCATTGTAGCGCCAGCTTTCATTGTCCCACACTACTTGACTAAAAATCCGTTTCTAAAAGGGTCGCGTGGGTCGATGAGCCATTTACAGAATCCATATAGATAAGCATTGCCCGATATCTCGGGGATGATTGCCGGAAAATCCCCGACCGTTGTTTCACCGATGACCCTTCCTCGAAAGACAGAACCTATTATTGACTCATTGACCAATATTTCGTCTCGTTGAAGCTCACCCCGTAGAAACAGCTGGGCGACTCTCCCGGCAGTCCCCGTTCCTGTAGGAGAACGGTCTACCTCACGGTCAGCAAAAATACAGCAGTTTGCCTGAGACGATCCGGCATGCCTGGGCTCACCATCAATCACTGTCCCATAGATTACGCCTTCCTCAGCGGAGTCAGGATGTTTAACCAAGAAGTTAGTATTTGCGGCATGGGTGACTTCGGCACCAAATTGCGTGAGAGCGTCAATTGAGGATTCACGTATTGGTAATCCATGCGATTTGCCGCGAGTATAAAAATAGAATACCCCCCCGTAAACGATATCGCCGATGACGTCCCCGAAGGTGGGCGTGCTGACTTTTACGTCGCGATGATAAATAAAAGACGGCGCATTAATAAAACGGACACCATTGGCATGATTGCCATCCCAATTGACGAAAGCCTCTATGACACCGCAGGGCGCATCAATACCAACACGTGTTTCCGGTAAGGTCCGTTCAACCCAACCTAGCTCTACGGCCGCGGTCGCTAATGCGATAATCCCATGACCACAGAGGTCGCTATATCCCTCGTTATGGATAAAGATTATCCCAATGTCAGCGCCGGGGGAGACCGCCTGCGTAAGATAGCCCCCGTACATATCTGCATGTCCGCGAGGTTCGAATATTAATGCCTGGCGAATATCATCAGCATATTGGCGAAACCATGTTCTGCGTTCTGCAATGCTGTCACCCTGTGCTTCCGGTAAGCCTGAAATAACGATACGAAAAGGCTCTCCAGCCGTGTGGACTTCAACCGTTTCAAGCGTAAGCATTTTATTGATATAACTCCATGTATTAAAGGAGTTAATTTAGAGGTTGTTTATTATTATCGCAACGTTACTACCGTTCTAAAATTTGGACGACTTGATGTCGGCAGGCGAGTTATTAAACCCTGAGGCAAAGCACAGTAATCCCTTCCCACTCACCCCCAGTTTAAGCAGAAAGTCAGAACGGGCTGGCTTGATGAGCTTTTATACGCTCGCCGCTGATGGGATGAATAAAATGCAGCTCGCTGGCGTGCAGCATCAGGCGAGGAGTCTGTTCGGTACCGGGCAGCAGGAGACCGCCATACAGGTCACAGCCCAAAATAGGGTGGCCCAGGTGCTGACAGTGGATGCGCAGCTGATGGGTGCGTCCGGTTTCCGGAGTCAGCTGGACCCGCGTCAATGGCAGTAATCTCCCGTCTTCCAGCGCATGATAAAAGCGTTCAACCACCCGATAACCGGAGCGAGCAGGCTTGCCATTTAGGGCGCAAATCGACATCAGCGGAAACAGCGCCGGGTCTTTAGCAATCGCCGCGTCAATGATCCCTTCGTTGTGAGCCAGATGTCCGCAGAGTAATGCGCTGTAGGTTTTGGTCACCGTGCGCTCGCTGAACTGCTGGCAAAGTGCGGCATTGATAGCCTTATTGCGGGCAATCACCATCAGTCCAGACGTCCCGAAGTCGAGGCGGTGGATCAGGGTGCAGCCGGGAAATAGCTCTACCAGCCGATAATGCACTGAATCCAGATTTTGCGGATTTTTCCCCGAGAGGCTGAGCAGCCCTGTGGGCTTATTGATGAGTACTAAGTGATCGTCCTGATAGAGAATCTCAATCTTGTCATGGCAAGGCGGGGCAATAAAAGTATCGATTATCTTGGACATCAGGCTACCGGGATGAAGAGCGGGAGCGGATGATAGCGAATTTTATACTCACTGGCGAGCCGAGCATATGAATACAGAGTCGGCCTGGGGTAGGTAATGTTGTGACCCGTTCTGATATCGGTTGATACTTTCTCTTTATCCTAACGCCTGATCAATTACATCAGGCGTTTTGTATTTAAGCGACAGATGCTGTGGCTTCTCGCTACAGATTGCGATTGATTGCGCATCCCGCCGTTAATCAGTTAACCCTCCGATTTAAGGCTTTCCGCGCGCCCGACAATCCCAAACTGAATCAAACACGCTCTGAGCACGCCGAACGCATCCTGGCACTGCCTTTCATCCACGCAGGCATAACCCAGCAGCAGTCCTCGTCGCTCTTGCAGATGCATATAATATTGCGACAGGGGCCGCACTTTTACGCCACGCTGCAACGCCAGAGCGGCAACCGCCACATCGTCACAGCCGGTAGGGAGATTGATCACCAGGTGCAAACCCGCTTCGTGATTCACCTGAGGCATAAAATCCTTGCCTAAGTAGCGTTCAATCAAGTTGGCCAAAAAGCGCCGTCGCTGGCTGTAGAGTTTACGCATACGGCGAATATGCGCCACGTAATGCCCTTTTAGAATAAATTCCGCCAGCGCACGCTGCACCAGCAGATGCCCACCACGGTAGAGCTCAGCCGCTGCCACACGGAGCGGCTGCGCTAATGCTTTTGGTACCACCAGATAACCGAGGCGCAGTGCCGGATAGAGTGTTTTACTGAAGGTGCCCATGTAAATGACCGGCGCATCAGGCTCAAAACCTTGCAGCGATGGAAAGGGTTGACCGGCAAAGCGAAATTCACTGTCATAGTCATCTTCCACTAGCCAGGTTTTATGTTTGCGCGCCAAATCCAGGAGCTGTTTTCGCCGTTCAAGACTGAGATGTACGCCAAGTGGATATTGATGTGACGGGGTGATAAAAACCATTTTTGGCACAGGAGTTCGCGGCGGCAGGTCAGGGATAATGCCCTGTTCATCCACTGACATGGCCTGAATTTTTAGCCCGTTGATGCGCAATAGGTTACGTGTTCCCCAATAACCCGGTTCTTCGATCCACGCCAGATCCCCCGGATCGCACAGCACACGGGTCACCAAATCCACGGCCTGATGAATTCCCTCGGTGATAATTATTTGGTCGGCATCGGCCCGTACTGAACGCGAAACGCTGAGATACTCCGCCAACGCCTGACGCAAATACGTGCAGCCCCCATTGCTACTGTAGATAAGCCTGTCTATATCGGGTTCTTTGTTAAGCCGCGCTTGAATTTGGCTAAAAAGTTTATGTGGAAATTGGGTGACATCGGGTGCGCCTGGCACAAAGGCACCCCACTGATACGGCGAGGCGTTTGCATGTCCCAACAAGGACGAGCCGCGCTTGGAGATGGCCGCGCTTTTGGCGACGAGGGGCAGGCTGAGAGCGTCGTTACGCGGACTATTTAAACACCTTTCCGGCAGCGTTTCGGCTACCCAGGTGCCGCTACCGGTTCGCGCCGTGACGTAACCCTGTGACATCAAATTGTCATAGACGTTAAGGACGGTATTGCGAGAAACCGACAGTTCGCGCGCTAAATCCCGCGTAGCCGGTAATCGCGTGGCACGTGGAAATATTCCCTCCACAATCGCAGCCTGCATACACGCCAACAGGCGCTGTTGCAGCGTCCCTTCCGGCAAACACCGCAAACGCTCTAATACATGATCGGCGTACAAACTCCGCAATTGGATCCCCCCTTTTCTATAGAAGTGGCTCTGGCAACAAACCTTGGCACAGGGATAAATAAGCGTGTTTGTCGTGATTTGTAAAGACTCTTATTGCTAAGGAAAAGTTATGGAAGGTAAAAACGGTCAATTGCAACAACGCAAAGATGATGCACTCCCACGCGGCACCGGAAATCTTTGCCAGTGGTATGTCGAGCAGGCAGAGAACGCGACGCTGCGTGACGTTGAGGGCAATACCTGGATTGACTTCGCGGGCGGTATCGCGGTGCTGAACACCGGCCATCGCCACCCGCGCATCGTTAAGGCGATTGTCGATCAGTTAGAAAAATTTACCCATACTGCGTTTCAGGTCACGCCTTATGAGAGCTATGTTGCGTTGGCAGAACGCATTAACAGTGTGGTGCCAATTGCCGGTAAAGCTAAAACCGCCTTCTTCTCGACCGGTGCCGAAGCGGTAGAGAATGCCGTCAAAGTGGCACGCGCAGCAACGCGCCGTCACGGCATTATTACCTTTGGCAACGCCTTCCACGGCCGCACCTTCATGACCATGGCAATGACCGGCAAAGTAGCGCCGTATAAACGCGACTTTGGTCCGATGCCTGCCTCGGTGTGGCATGCACGTTATCCGAACCCGATAACCGGTATCAGCGTTGAAGACGCACTTGCCAGCCTGCACGATATCTTTACCCAGGATATTGCACCACAGGACGTAGCCGCGATTGTGCTGGAGCCGGTGCAGGGCGAGGGTGGCTTCCACATTGCCCCGCCTGAGTTCCTGACTCGCCTGCGTAATCTGGCCGATGAGCACGGTATTCTGCTGATTGCCGACGAAGTGCAAACGGGCTTCGCTCGCACCGGAAAACTCTTTGCGATGGACCATTACGATGTCAAACCTGACCTGATAACCATGGCAAAAAGCCTCGCAGGGGGCATGCCGCTGTCGGCGGTAAGCGGTCGCGCAGAAATAATGGACGCGCCGGGTCCCGGCGGCCTTGGAGGCACTTACGCCGGAAACCCGCTGGCAATTGCGGCGGCGCATGCGGTGCTTGATGTTATTGCCGAAGAGCAGCTTTGTGCACGTTCGGTACGACTCGGATCTCAGTTGGTCGATTTCCTGAGCAGTGCGCGTGCCAACTGCTCGGCCATCACCGATATCCGCGCGTTGGGCTCGATGGTCGCCGTGGAGTTTTCACAGGCGCAAACGGCTCAGGCGATTCAGCAACAGGCAATGGCGCGTGGTTTATTGCTGTTGACCTGTGGTCCGCAGGGCAACGTGATTCGCTTCCTCTATCCGCTAACCATTCCTGATGCGCAGTTCAGCAAGGCGCTGGACATCCTCAGCGGCATATTGAAGCCATATCAGGATTCATAGGCATTCCTCAACTAACCCAGCCCGCACTGCGGTCTGGGCTAATCATCTGCTGCTGCCGGGCTGTACAGAGCACAACCCGAGAGACAATCTGGAGAATAACAATGAGTTCACAGAATGCCGATGTGCTGGCGCAAGGCCTCAAGCCGCGTCATGTACGGATGTTATCTATTGCCGGTGTGATTGGTGCCGGACTGTTTGTCGGCTCCGGCCATGCGATCGCCGAAGCAGGCCCGGCCGTGTTACTGGCTTACATCGCGGCCGGCGCACTGGTGGTATTGATTATGCGTATGTTGGCTGAAATGGCGATTGCCTCACCCGACTCCGGATCCTTCTCCTCCTACGCCGACAAATCGCTGGGACGCTGGGCCGGTTTCACTATTGGCTGGCTCTACTGGTGGTTCTGGGTGTTGGTTATTCCGCTAGAGGCCAACGCCGCAGGCACTATCTTGCACGGCTGGTTCCCGCAGGTTGCAATCTGGGAATACACGCTGGCGATCACCACATTCCTGACGGTGACTAACCTGTTTAGCGTGAAGAACTACGGTGAATTTGAGTTTTGGTTTGCACTACTGAAAGTGGTTGCCATTATCGCTTTCCTGATTGCCGGCAGTCTGGCGATATTTGGACTCATGCCGGGCAGCAGTACGCAGGGTATTTCAAATCTTTATGCGACCCACGGCTTTATGCCTAACGGCATTAGTGCGGTACTGGCAGCCATTCTAACGACCATGTTCTCATTTATGGGAACCGAAATTGTTACCATCGCCGCCGCAGAATCGCGTGAGCCGAAAAAGCAGATTACCCAAGCCACCAACTCGGTTATCTGGCGTATCTCGTTGTTCTATCTGCTGTCGATTTTCATTGTGGTTGCGCTGGTCCCCTGGAATACGCCGTCGCTGATGAAAGCCGGTTCATACCAAACAGCGATGGAAATGATGAATGTTCCGTATGCGCGCCAAATCGTCGATGTGGTGGTGCTGGTAGCCGTTTGTAGCTGCCTTAACTCCGCACTCTACACCGCATCACGCATGCTTTATTCGCTGTCACGTCGTCAGGATGCACCCGCTGCTGCTTCTCGCACCACGCGCAGTGGTACCCCGTGGGTTGCCGTTATTGCCTCCACGGCAGCCGCGTTCATTGCGGTGATTTGCAACTATCTGGCACCCGCAGCGGTCTTTGAATTCCTGCTGGCAAGTTCAGGCGCCATTGCTTTACTGGTCTATCTGGTGATTGCCGCCTCACATTTGGTGTTGCGTAAAAAACGCGAGGCGCGCGGTGAAACACTCAGTTACCGCATGTGGCTATTCCCTGGATTAACCTGGGCAACCATGGTGTTCATCGTCGGAATACTCATCTCCATGCTGTTCAACCCACAACACCGTAGTGAAATCATCGCGACCGGCCTGTTAACGCTCGCCGTACTGGTCACCAGTCGTATTGTGCATCACAAACGCTCTATGGGTAAAAACGAGGAAACTTTGGCGCTGCGTTCGTAACGCGGGATATTTCGGGCAAGGATGCCTAAAGTTTTTAGGCGTATTGATGCGATGGTTGGGATAACGCTGAGGAGAACTGCCGAGATTGATTAACAGGTATAGGTAGTGTGAAGCGGAAACTTTGCGAGAGAGAGGGATAACTGAAAATGCATCGGGAAGAGTTTTCACGCTAATTTGTTGAGTCTAAATGAGATAAAGACTCGCGAAGATGCATGAGAACATAAATATGGCTCCTCTGACTGGACTCGAACCAGTGACATACGGATTAACAGTCCGCCGTTCTACCGACTGAACTACAGAGGAATCGTTTGAACGGGGCGAATACTAACGGGGGTAGCCCGGCTTGTCAAAGGCCTTTCTTCATAATTCGGTTTGAGTGCTGAAGAAATCGGCAAATCATCCACTTCCGCCCTGATTATTGAGAAAATCGGACAAACTTCTTACAGCCGGGCTCAGTAAGAGGCTTATCCCTGAATGCGTTTAGCCCAGGACGAAATCTCGTCGCCACTGCCAATATCGGCCTGCACCAATCCGTTAACCATAAAGGTTGGCGAAACGTGAATGCCGTTTTGACGTGAGTATTTACTGTGCCATTTAATCACATTCTGCAACTCCGGACGCGCAAAGGCTTCACGGGCGTTGATGCCGCTGTAGCTCTCGAGGCGATTCAGAATGTCGTTCGGCGTGGCGTCCATGTTCGGTCCCGCGCAGTGATCGGTAAACTCAAACTCTTCACGATGGTCGGCCACGGCCTTTAACACCGCTTTAGCCGCTTCCTTACCTTCCGGCAGGGTGGATGCCGCCAGAATGTAGCGAACGATCACCCCGGAATACAGGTGCCACGGCTGGGACTGCAAATGAATTTTCAGCGTAACCTTGTCCTCGCCGACCTCCGCCAGCAGGGCATCGAACTTGTTGAAGGCACGTACCGAAAACGGGCAGGTGGGTTCCAGAAACACCTCGAAGACGTTCTTGCCGTGTCCCCAGACCAGCGGATCGGCTTGCAGTGGCTTGTCGTTACTCATAGTCATATCCTCAATTCATCCGGTAAATTTTGAAATATTAACCTCGCCATCTTGGCAAATCCTGACCCAGAGCTCCAGCAAAGGCGCGCCGTTTAGCGGCAATTTTCCGTTACCAAAGGTGACTTATAAAGATGACTTGTTATTTTGCTGCTTCACTTGGTCGAGCGCGCGCTGTGCCAGCTCGGTGAAGTAGGCCACGGCAGGGTCGATAATCGCCTCGTTAGGGTCAAACGACGGATGATGCAGTCCGAAACTGCTGGCGCTGCCAATGCTGACAAACGCGCCGGGCACGTGGTGCAAATAGAAGGCAAAATCCTCGCCGCCCATCTGCGGCGTAGCGACTTCGGTCTGGTAGCCGGTCTCTCTGGCGACGGACAGCGCAAAGTCGGCCCACTGCGGCGTATTCACCAGCGCAGGCGGGCCCGGCTGCCAGTTCAGGGTAGCGGTCGCGCCAAATCCACCGGCGATGCCGTTGATAAGCGTGCGGATACGTTCAGGGATCTCCCTGCGGATAGCCTCGTTATGAGTGCGCACGGTGCCCTCAAGCTCGACGCTCTGCGGCAACACGTTCCAGGTGTTGCCCGCGGTGAAACGGGTTACGCTGACCACCACCGACTCCTGAGAACTGTAAATGCGGCTCGCCAGCGTTTGCAAGGTGGTGACAATCTGGCTGCCGATAACGACAGAGTCGATGCCCTCGTGCGGGCGCGCGGCGTGTGCGCCTTTGCCCTGAATATTAATTTCAAAACGGTCAACGTTAGCGTAAAACGCGCCACCGCGAGTCTTGAGCGTGCCGAGCGGCAGGTCGGGGGCATTATGCATGCCGAAAATAGCCTGTACGCCTTCGAGTGCGCCCGCATCGATCAATTGCTGAGCGCCGTTGAAGGTCTCTTCCGCCGGTTGGAACAGAATGCGCACCCGGCCCTTGAGGTTTTTTTCCAGCGCTTTGAGCTGATAGGCGACGCCGAGCATCACGGAGGTGTGCACGTCGTGCCCGCAGGCGTGCATCACGCCCGGATTTTTAGAGGCAAAGGGTTGTGCCGTCGCCTCTTCAATTGGCAGTGCATCGATATCGGCACGCAGCGCAATTAGCGGTTCGCCCTGACCTATTTCAACCACCACACCGGTCTTCAGCGCAAAAGGCAGCACGCGGATATCGGCCTGTTTTAGCCAGGCGGTGATGCGCTCGGTGGTGGCAAATTCATGGTTGGAAAGTTCGGGATGCTGGTGCAGCTCACGCCGCCAGGAAATCAGCTGTTCGGATAAGGTGTCCGTCATAAAATCCTCAGGGTTTGAAAGAGATAAAAAGACTGAGCGGCGTTTAGGATCGTGAGTGGGCGTCACCGCCTCAGCGGACGCTACTATCATCCGAAGATGTCGGCGGCAGGTGAACCAACGATTTACGATAAGCTTTGCCGGAAAATAGATAATCCTATTGCCATATTTTTCATTCCCTTGCGCGGAATTGTTCTTTTACTCCCCTTGGGCGAGCGGTCACTATCAGCGATAAAGGAATGGAGATCCTCGCTTCGTTCTATTCTCGATTCTGGAGGAACCGTATGAGCGACAATTTTGCTGCGCAGTTGATTAAATGGCGCAGAACCCTGCATAGCTGGCCAGAGCTGTCGAATAAGGAACTGGAAACCACCGCCCGCATTCGTGAATGGCTACAGGCGGCGGATATTCGCATTCTGGATTACCCGATCCACACCGGCGTGGTCGCAGAGATAGGGCAGGGAGAGCAGCTGATTGCGCTGCGTGCCGACATCGATGCGTTGCCCATTCATGAGCAGACGCAGCTGGCCTATGCCTCAAAGAACGACGGTGTCATGCACGCCTGCGGACACGATATTCACACTTCGGTGATTCTCGGCGCGGCCCTACAGCTGAAGGCCCGTGAAGCGACATTGCCGGGCAGAGTCAGGCTGTTCTTCCAGCCGGGCGAAGAAAACTGCACCGGCGCTAAGCAGTTCATTAAGGCCGGTGCGCTGGACGGTATACAGGCAATTTTTGGCATGCATAACGAACCGGGTCTGCCGGTGGGGACCTTCGCGACGCGAGGCGGTGCCTTCTATGCCAACGCCGACCGTTTCATCATTAATATTCACGGTAAAGGGGCACACGCGGCGCACCCGGAGCAGGGCAACGACACTATTGTACTTGCCAGCCAGGTGATTCAGGCGTTGCAGGCGCTGGCCAGTCGCAGCTTTAACACGCTGGACAGCCTGGTGCTGAGCATCACGCGTATTGACGCCGGTAAAACGTGGAACGTCTTGCCAGAGAAGGTGATGTTTGGCGGCACGTTGCGTACTCACGACGTAAAGGTGCGTGAGCAGGTGCAGCAGCGGGTGATTCATCTGGTGAAAAGCCTGGTGGAAGCCAGCGGCGGAACGGCCGAGGTCAGCTGGACCGCAGGTCCACCGGTGCTGATTAACGACGAAAACTGGGCCAGAGTGAGCGCCGAGGTGGCTAAAGAAAGCGGCTATCGCGTGCGCACTGCCGATTTGCATCTGGGCGGTGAGGACTTTGCCATCTATCTGCAAAAGGTGCCGGGGGCGTTCGTGAGTATTGGCAGCGCCAGCGAATTTGGCCTGCATCACGACAGCTTTAATCCAGACGAGGCGCTGATTGCTCCGGCAGCGCACTATTTCTCGCAGCTGGCCGAGCATGCGCTAACGTTGCTGCGTGAAAACGCCGTGCAGGAAAGCACCGTTTAAGGGCTTTCCCGGCATAGAGCAGGCTATGACCAACCGGGCTACGTCATCACGCGTAGCCCGGCTGACATTGCACCTGCATTGTGAAGGGTTGCTTGCTAAGCGTGCAGCCCTTCTTTTACCTTCCCCGGTTATTGCCCTTCATCAGCCGTTTCTCAGCCTTATTCCTCTGATTAATTCATGATTTTTATCTGATTTTTTGGTTAATTCTTGGTCATTTTGGATATTGGCACAGCTGTTGCTTTGTTAGTGAACTAACAAGCGATGCGGTGCTGATAACAAAGCAACAGGGCCTATGACCGAGAATCTGGATGTAATTGCACAAATCGAAGGCTCCTTCGCCACCCAAACGCCGACCGGAAAGCGCATCGCGGGCTATCTGCTCGCTAATCTGGCGCAAATTCCCTTTGAGACCGCCGACAGTATCGCACGCAGCGCCGCGACCAGCGGGATCTCGGTCGGGCGCTATCTGCGCAGTCTCGGCTATCGCAATCTTGATGACTTCAAGCAGACGCTGCGCCAGCAAAGTAGCGGCGCGATGTATCAACCGTGGGTGGTAACCGACCGTCTGGGCGCTTACCGCCAGCGTAGCAAGCAGCCACGGCAGGAGAAGTTTCAGCAGGCGCTGACGCTAGAACTTGAGGCGATTCAACACGTGTATCAACTGGCGCAGAGCGAAGGTTTTGCACAAATCAGCCGCGGGCTGGCGGAGGCGGACGCGGTGTTTATCCTCGGCATTCAGTCAGTGCGCGGTATCGCCAACACCTTCTACAGCAATCTTGAATATCTGCGACCACAGGTCTATTTCGCCGACGGCCAGTCCGGCACCTACGTCGAGTCGCTCAACTCGGAATTTTCTTCGCCTTATTTGATTGTGAGCGACACGCGCGCCTATTCGGTGATCGCTCAGAAATATTGTAAAGCCGCCTGCGATCGCGGGCTGCGCGTCGGGCTGATCACCGACATCTATTGCCCTTGGGCCCATGACTACCCGGTTGACCTGTTGCAGATAAAGACCGACACCGGCCAATTTTGGGACTCGATGGCACCGTTAAGCTGCCTGTTTAACCTGCTGTGCTCGGCGGTGCTTGAGCTACGCGGCGGTGACGAGGTCGAGCAGCGTCTCGCCACCAACCGAATTTTGCAAAAAGAGTTTGGACAGTTCGAGTCCTGATGGCTCTGTGCACGCACCGAGCCGCTCAGGAAAACATTTCGGAACAGGGGATTGTAAAAATTATTATGAAACAACCAGACGTAACCTTGATTGACGTGACCAAACTTTTGCCGCAGGCGGTCATCGACATGAAGTATGCCAGCGACGATAACCTCACCGGTCAGGTGGTGTACTGCGAAAACCGCTGCTTACTGCATCCCGACGCCGCCACCGCCCTGGTGCGTTGTTTTGAGGTCGCGCAGCTTGCCGGTTTAAATCTGAAGATCTTCGACGCCTACCGCCCGAAGCAGGCACAGCATATCTTCTGGGCGGTGCTGCCCAACCCTGATTATGTCGCCGATATCAAAATCGGATCCCACCACAGCCGGGGCGTCGCCGTCGATCTTACGCTGACAGACGAGCGCGGGCAGGAGCTGGATATGGGCGCGGGTTTCGATGAAATGACCGAGCGCTCGCATCCATTCTACCCGCATCTCGCGCCAGAAATTCAGCGCAACCGCCTGCTGCTGAATGCGGTAATGGCGGCGGGAGGCTTTATCGGCATGCCGACCGAGTGGTGGCACTTCGAGCTGCCGAACTCGATTTCCTATCCCTTGTTGACCGACGTTTTTGACTGTTTTCCTTCAAAACACCTTGCCTGAACCTTGGCGCATTAACCTTTGCTACGTTTAAACACCAGGAGTTTGCAGATGTCGATTTCTACAGAAAATACCATCGTAAAATCTTTATTTAATAAGGCGTTATTACATAAAACGGCGTTGGCTGGTGCGGTCATCATGGCGCTGTCTGGTGTGACGACACAGTCGCAGGCCGCCGTGCCCAAGGACATGCTGGTGATTGGCAAGGCGGCGGATCCACAAACGCTGGATCCGGCGGTGACTATCGATAACAACGACTGGACGGTGACCTATCCGGCCTATCAGCGTCTGGTGGGCTATAAAACCGAAGACGGCAAGGGCTCGACGCAGGTCGAGGGCGACCTTGCCGCCAGCTGGACGTCGTCGGCAGACCAGCTGGTCTGGACCTTTACACTCAAGCCAGGTGCCAGGTTTGACGACGGTTCGGCGGTCAATGCCGACGCAGTAAAGGAGTCGTTTGACCGACTGATGAAGATTGGGCAGGGCCCGTCGGAGGCGTTCCCGAAAGACATGCAGGTATCGGTGGTTGACCCGATGACCGTGCGCTTCACCTTGAAAACGCCGTTTGCGCCGTTCCTCTACACTTTGGCCAACGATGGTGCGGGCATCGTCAACCCGGCAATTGCCAAGGCCAACCCAACCGACGACGGCAAAGCCTGGCTGTCGAGCCACACCGCCGGGTCGGGTCCGTACAAGCTCGAGCGTTGGCAGAAAGGCCAGCAGCTGGTACTGGTCCCCAATACCTATTACAGCGGCCCGAAACCGGCCTTTAAGCGCGTGATGGTAAAAATCATCGGCGAAAGCTCGAGCCGACGTTTGCAGCTGTCGCGGGGCGATCTTGATATTGCGGACTCACTGCCTATCGACCAGCTCGCGGCGCTGAAGCAGGAGAACAAGGTTGCGGTGGAAGAATATCCCTCCCTACGCGTGACTTACCTCTACCTCAATAATGCCAAATCGCCGATGAATCAGGTCGATTTGCGCCGTGCCATCTCTTACGCGGTGGACTATCAGGGCATGGTGAAGGGCATTCTCGGCGGTAACGCCAAACAGATGCGCGGACCTATCCCCGACGGCATGTGGGGCTATGACCCGAAAGCGATGCAGTACAGCACCGACTTGAGTCAGGCCAAGGCCGACCTTGCTAAGGTCAAGACCCAGCCGGGTACGCTCGACTTCCTCTACTCCGACAGCGACCCAAACTGGGAACCGATCGCGCTTTCCGTGCAGGCGAGTCTGGCCTCGGCGGGCATTAAGGTGAAGCTCGAGAAGCTGGCTAATGCCACTATGCGTGACCGCATCGGACAAGGGGATTATGACATCTCGATCGGCAACTGGAGCCCAGACTTCGCCGACCCTTACATGTTCATGAACTACTGGTTCGAGTCGGACAAGAAAGGTCTGCCGGGCAACCGTTCGTTCTACTCCAACCCACAGGTCGATGATTTGCTGAAGAAAGCGGTATCGGTAACCGACCAGAAGCAGCGCACTGACTATTACCAGCAGGCGCAGAAAATCGTCATCGGCGAGGCGGCCTACGTTTATCTGTTCCAGAAGAACTATCAGGTGGCAATGAACAAAGACCTCAAAGGCTTTGTGTTCAACCCGATGCTCGAACAGGTGTTTAACGTCGCGCAGATGAGCAAGCAATAAGTTTTCCTTGCCGACTTAGGGTCGACGTTTCAAAGGCACCGAAGCGAGGAGTTTCGGTGCCGCGTTCAGGGGGATGTTATGACTTTTTGGACCATTATTCGCCAGCGCTGCTGGGGGCTGGTTTTGGTGATGATGGGCGTTTGCGTCATCACTTTTATCATCTCGCACATGATCCCCGGTGACCCCGCGCGGCTATTGGCGGGCGATCGCGCCAGCAACGAAATGGTGCTGCATATGCGCCAACAGCTGGGGCTCGATCAGCCGCTGTACGTGCAGTTTTACCGCTACGTCCTTGATTTGCTTCATGGCAATCTTGGCGTCTCGATTCGTACCGGTCGACCGGTGCTTGATGACCTGCGGGCCTTTTTTCCCGCCACGCTTGAGCTGGCGTTCAGTGCGCTGCTGCTGGCCATTATTCTCGGTATTCCGCTCGGCGTGCTCTCGGCGGTGTATCGCAACAAATTTCCCGACCACATCGTACGTATGCTGTCGGTGATAGGTATCTCGACGCCGGCATTCTGGCTGGGCTTGGGGGTTATTATCCTGTTTTACGGCCATCTGAATCTGTTGCCGGGAGGCGGCAGGCTTGATGACTGGATGGATCCGCCGACCCATATCACCGGTTTTTACGTCATTGACTCTATTCTGACCGGCAATCGTGATGCGCTATGGAACAGCCTGCAACACCTGCTGATGCCCGCGCTGACGCTGGCGTTTGTCCACATGGGTATCGTTGCGCGGCAGATTCGGTCGGCGATGCTCGAACAAATGAGCGAGGACTATATCCGCACCGCGCGTGCCAACGGGCTGTCGCACTGGCGGGTGATTATTTGTCACGCTTTGCCGAATGCGCTGATTCCGTCCGTGACTGTGCTTGGGCTGGCGATGGGCGATCTGCTCTACGGCGCGGTGCTGACTGAGACGGTATTTGCCTGGCCGGGTATGGGGGCCTACGTCGTCAGTTCGATTCAGGCGCTGGATTTCCCCGCGGTGATGGGTTTTGCGGTGGTGGTGTCCTTCGCCTATGTGCTGGTGAATTTATGGGTGGATTTACTCTACGTGTGGATTGATCCGCGTATCGGCAGAGTGGGGTAAGGCGATGTCATTACTTGAACCGGGCGTCGACAGCCGTCGCGCCGATATCGTGCCACCCGATGTAAAGCCGCGCTTTGCCTCGTGGCGCAAAACTGCGCACCTGCTTAGGCGCAGCCCGCTGACCCTGCTGGGGCTGGCAATCATGCTGATTGTGGTGTTCCTGATGGTGTTCTCACCTTGGCTGGTGCCGCATGACCCTAACGCTATCGATTTAACCGCGAGACTACAGGCCCCGTCAGCCGCACACTGGTTCGGCACCGACGAAGTGGGGCGTGACCTGTTTAGCCGGGTGTTGACAGGCAGCCAGCAGTCGGTCGCGGCGGGTCTGGCGGTGGTTATTCTCGCAGGAAGTGTGGGCTCGCTGCTCGGCTGTTTTTCCGGCGTGATGGGCGGTCTGGTGGACGCGCTGATTATGCGCTGCATGGACATCATGCTGTCGGTTCCGTCGCTGGTACTGACCATGGCGTTGGCGGCGGCGCTGGGGCCGAGCCTGTTCAACGCCATGCTGGCGATCGCTATCGTGCGTATCCCGTTTTATGTGCGGCTGGCGCGTGGGCAAACGCTGATGCTGCGCCATCAGGCTTATATGCAGGCCACGCACACCTTTGGTGCGTCGCGCTGGCATCTGATTACCTGGCACGTGCTGCGTAACGTACTACCGCCGCTGGTGGTGCAGGCTTCTCTCGACATCGGTACCTCGATTCTGATGGCGGCAACGCTGGGTTTTATCGGGCTTGGCGCTCAGCAGCCCACGGCGGAGTGGGGCGCGATGGTCTCCAACGGCCGCAACTATATTCTCGACCAGTGGTGGTATTCCGCGTTTCCGGGCATGGCTATCCTGATTACGGCCACCGGTTTTAACCTGTTCGGTGACGGTCTGCGTGACCTGCTCGATCCGAAAAGCAGAGGGCGCTAACGATGGCAGAAGAAACGCAGAAGCCCGTATTGGAAATCAACGACCTGCGCCTGGTGTTTCCGGTTTACGGCGGAGAAATCAGCGCGCTGAACAATGTCTCGCTCCAGGTGAACGCCGGGGAAATTGTCGGGGTAGTGGGCGAATCAGGTTCGGGTAAGTCGGTCACGGCGATGATGTCGATGCGCCTCCTGCCGCAGGACAGCTTCGCCATTAAGGCCGGGGAGCTGCGCCTGCTGGGCACCGACGTCATCAACGCCAGTGATAAACAGATGCGTCAACTGCGCGGCGCACGGGTGGCGATGATTTTTCAGGAACCGATGAACGCGCTGAATCCGACGCGCAAGATTGGCCGTCAGATGTGTGAAGTCATTCGTTTGCATCAGCATCTCACTCGCCAGCAGGCTTACCAGAAAGCCATCGGGCTATTGCAGGAGATGCAGATTGGTGACGCCGAGCAGGTGATGGGGCGCTATCCGTTTGAGCTCTCGGGCGGCATGCGCCAGCGGGTGTTGATAGCGATGGCTTTTTCCTGCGAGCCGGAACTGATTATTGCCGATGAACCGACCACCGCCCTCGACGTGACCGTACAGCGTCAGGTGTTACGCCTGCTGCGTCGCAAAGCGAAATCCAGCGGCACGGCGGTGTTGTTTATTACTCATGACATGGCGGTGGTGTCGCAGCTCTGCGACCGCGTTTACGTGATGTACGCCGGGCACGTGATTGAAAGCGGTAAAACCGCGGAGGTGATCGGCCAGCCGGCGCACCCTTATTCAATAGGGCTATTGCAGGCCGCCCCCGAGAACGGCGAGCCGCGCAGTTTGCTGAAAGCCATCCCCGGCACGGTGCCGAATCTTGCCAAACTGCCTGCGGGCTGTGCGTTTCGCGGACGCTGTGCTCAGGGTGATGAACAGTGCGCGCAATCCCCCAAACTGATGCCGCTCGACGGCCACGCGCAACAGCTTGTGTCTTGCTGGCATCCGCAGCGGATACCGACCCTTACCATGCAGGAGTAGGCCTGATGAATCTCGATGCACTGATTGAATTACAGGATATTCGCGTCCGTTTTCCGGCGAAATATAACTGGCTGGGTAAGCCGAAAGGCTACGTCAATGCGCTGAACGGCCTCGATCTCAACATCATGCGCGGCGAAACGCTGGGCATTGTCGGGGAGTCAGGCTGTGGCAAGAGTACCTTGGCACAGCTGTTGATGGGGCTGCAAAAACCGAGCAGCGGACAGCTGTTGCGGGCGCGCTCCGACGGTTCCTGGTTTGGTTCCGGCATGCAGATGGTGTTTCAGGATCCTCAGTCCTCGCTGGATCCGCGCCTGCCTGTCTGGCGCATCATCACCGAGCCGGTTTATGTGCAAAAACACAATTCGGTCAGCGAACGTCGACAGCTGGCCGAGGGGCTGGCAGAGCAGGTCGGTATTCGCAAGGAGTATCTCGACAGGCTGCCGCACGAATTTTCCGGCGGTCAGCGCCAGCGGATCTCCATTGCCCGCGCACTCTCGTCTGAGCCGGACATTATCGTGCTCGACGAGCCTACTTCGGCGCTGGATATTTCCGTTCAGGCGCAGATTCTCAACCTGTTGGTCGAGCTACAGCGCCAGCGTAATCTGACCTACGTGTTGATTTCGCACAACGTGTCGGTGGTTCGACACATGAGTTCGCGGGTTGCGGTGATGTATCTCGGACAGATTGTCGAACTGGGGCCTGCGGAAAAGGTGCTGACGCATCCGCAGCATCCGTACACCCGGCTGTTGCTGGACTCGGTCCCGCAGGCCGGTCGTTCTCTTGAAGAGGGACAGGAAGATAAAAAAGGGGAACTGCCGAGCAATCGCAATCTGCCGCAGGGCTGCTTTTTCCGCGAGCGTTGCCCCTTTGCGGGCGACGGCTGTCACATGCCGCAGGATCTCAGGGTTAATCTTTCCGGGGCTGCGGTGCGCTGTCATCGGGTAAGTTGAAGACTTCCCCCGCCGCGTTGGCTGGGGGAAAGTCAGGATAGCCGCATTGCCATCAGTGTGACTTGTACAACCTGTCGACGGTCTTTTCCCAGTCGAACGGAACGAGATCGCGATAGCTCAGGGAGTGGGCGGTCAGAGCGTCAATAAAGCCCTGCTGGGTTTCAACCGTCGCCTTACTCTGATGCGGGACCACGCCGACGTCTTCCAGCGTTTTCACCACTTCGCGCATCTCTTCTGCACGGCGTTTGCCGTGCTCGGCGACGCGGCTAATCAGGTAATGCGGCAGTTTGTCGTCCCAGCCCAGCGACGGGAAGCTGGCGTGCAGGGAGGCGAGCACCTCTTTCTCGACGCCGTATTGCCGTGCTGCACTCAGGCATTCGGTGGTCAGCGCCTCAAGCCCTTTGATCATGACGCTGCGGCACATCTTGATAGCCGAGGCTTCGCCGACTTCTGTGCTGTGAACCTGGCTGTTGAAACCTCGCGCATTCAGCCAAAGACGAGTCGCCTGTGCCTGTTTACCGCCCAGCAGCAGCGGCGTTTTTAGCCTTGCCGGAGGGAAGGGGGCCATCACCGCCACGTCAACGTACTCGCCGCCGTGCCGTGAGATAAACTCAGCCGCCTGACGCTTGGTGTTGGGCGACACCGAGTTCAAGTCCAGGAAGGTCTGCCCCCGGCCAATCAGGGTGGCCGCGTGTTCGGCAACGCTCAGTGCCTGCGCGGCGGTCACCGCAGAGAATATCAGCTGGCTTTCTTCCACCGCCTGGCTAAGTGAGGTTGCCATACGGATTGACAGGTCCTGCGCCTTCTGTTGCATCGCCGGTTTATCGTGCAGCAGATCAAAAGCTACGATCGCCAGCTCGGGATAGTTTGCCTTGAGGTCGGTCGCCAGAATAGTACCGACCTCGCCAAGACCAATCAGCGCAACCCGCCTGACGTTGAGTTCCAAATCAGGCGTTGCCATGAGAGCCTCCTGCGTTTTTGCCGTCCCACAGGCTGCCTGGTATGGCAACGCGGCCTTCGAACAGCAGACGCGCAGTCCGCAACAATCCGCACCCAGTCAATCTTTCAGCACCCGATGCGGCAGGATTAATGTGCAATTCGACGCTGAATTCGCCGGTTGGGTGCTCTACGCTGATGCGCGGACGTGTTCCCTCTGGCGTATTCGCCAGACCCTCGGTGACCGAACCCGGCAACAGACAGGCGCTGGCCACGCTGACCGCACCCAGCACCCCAATCGAGGCGTGGCAACGGTGCGGAATAAAGGTGCGGCTGGAAAGTGAACCGCCGTCGCGCGCTTCGGCAACCAGTGTCATCTTCGGTACCGTACGCTGCGCCACGTCGCCGAGATTCATTTTCGGACCGGCCTGGAGACGAATAGACTCGAGCTTAGCCTTTAGTTCGGTGTCGTCGTCGAGCTGCTGACGGGTCTCGTAACCGGTACGACCCAGATCGGCGGCGCGCAACAATACCACCGGCATGCCGTTGTCGATGCAGGTCACTTCGATACCGTCAAACTTGTCGATAACCTGACCGGTTGGCAGCAGTGACCCGCAGCTCGAACCGGCGATGTCGGCGAACTCAATCATAATTTCGGCGGCGGTACCCGGCACGCCGTCAATGCGTAAGCTGCCTTCGTACTCAACCTGTCCCTGCGGGGTAGGGATGTGGGCGATAGCAATTTGTCCGGTATTTTCCATGAAGATGCGCACCGGCGTGACGCCGTCCCGCGCCTCGACCAGACGTTGTTCGATGGCGAACGGACCCACGGCGGCGAGAATATTGCCGCAGTTCTGCCCGTAATCGACCACCGCCTTGTCGACGTTAACCTGCGCGAACAGGTAGTCAACGTCGGCGTCTTCACGCGCCGAAGGGCGAATGATGGCGACCTTGCTGGTCAACGGATCTGCGCCGCCGACGCCGTCAATCTGGCGCGGATCGGGGGAACCCATGACCGCCAGCAACACCTTGTCGCGAAGCTCGGCGTCTGCCGGAAGAGAGTCGGCCAGGAAGAAGGCCCCTTTTGAGGTGCCTCCGCGCATCAGGACACAGGGAATGCGAGTTTGCAACATCGTGCCTCCTCAACGCTTCAGCGATTTTTCCAGCGCTTCGGCGTCATCATAATAGGTCAGGCCTTTTTGCTCGAGGGTTGGGCGCATCTTGTAGATGTCCAGACCCAGCTCGCCGTCGGCCATGCGCGCACGCTTGCTCTCTTCCAGCGCTTCGCGTTGACGGCTGGCTTCAGCAACCTGGGCGACTTCTTCACGGCGAACCACGACGACGCCGTCGTCGTCGGCCACAATGGCGTCGCCCGGATAAATAATCTGACCGGCGCACAGCACGGGAATATTCACCGAACCCAGAGTCTCTTTCACGGTGCCCTGTGCATAGACGGCGCGTGACCAGACGGCAAAGCCCATCTCGCGCAGCGTGCGGGTATCGCGCACGCCAACGTCAGCCACGAGACCCACCACGCCGCGCGCCTTCAAAGAGGTCGCCAGCAGGTCACCGAAATAGCCGTCGGTGCATGGTGAGGTCGGTGCTACCACCAAGATATCGCCGGGCTTGCACTGCTCGACCGCGACGTGGAACATCCAGTTATCACCGGGCGCGACCAGCACCGTCACTGCGCTGCCCGAGATGGCGAGGTCACGTTGAATAGGACGAATTTCGCCGTCCAGCAGGCCTTTACGGCCCTGTGCTTCATGCACGGTGGCAACGCCAAACGCCGCCAGCGCCTCGACGTCCTGTTGCTTGGCACGTGGGATATTACGCACCACTACGCCTTTTTTACCGAGGATTAAACCGTCGTTGCTGCTCATGCAAGCTCTCCTGTCACGCGTGGGAAGATGCTCTGATAGCCTTCACCGTAAACGATGTTTTTGCTGGTGGTGATGCCAACGTTACGCTTGGCCTGCACACCGCGCTGCTGAGCGACGCGAGTGTAGTATTCCCACAGGTGTTCCTGACCGGCCATACACTGAATGGCGGCATACTTTTTGTCCCACACGTCGGTGATGTCGAGCAGGACGTCCGGTTTCCATTCACACTGCTCAGGCTGGTGCGGTTCGAAGCAATAAACCGGCGGAGCAGCAACGATAGGTTCGCCCGGCTTGTAGCCTTCTGCCTGCGCGATAATGCGGGCTTCCTGCGCCAGGTTGGTCGCCATTGGGTGATCGTAGTTGTACGGGTCTTTCAGGGAATGGGTCAGCACGAAGTGGGGCTGAATGCGACGGTAAACGTCGGCCAGACGGAACAGGTCGTCTTTGGTGGCGCGCAGTGGGTAGTCGCCCATGTCAAAGAACTCGACGCTAGCCCCCAGAATTTCTGCGGCGGCCATGGCTTCTTCGCGACGTGCGGCTTTAACCTTCTCTTCGGTCATCTCGCCTTTGCGCCACAGCTTGGCGGATTCGCCGCGCTCACCGAAGGACAGGCAAACGATATGGACCTTGTAACCCAGCTGAGTATGTTGCGCGATAGCACCGCCCGCACGCCATACAAAGTCAGCCGAGTGAGCACTGACAACCAGGGCGCTTTTTGCTGCGCTATCGGCAGCACCTTTGTTTGTATTTGTCATTTGCCTAATCCTTATCATTTTATATTTTGAGGGTACCAAACGCATCGCGTGGTCTGATTTCTATGCTGGCAGTGGACAGGGGACACAGGTAATTCATTTAATTGCAGCAGGTATGCGTTTTATTTATATTGCTGGTTCAGTTCACGAAAAAAAGACAGACGGGAGAAGGGGATGAGGCAAGAACGAGAGTTATGTAACCTGATGCAGATCCGGGCATTTTGTCAGGTCGTGGATCAGGGCAGCGTCTCGCGCGCGGCCGACGAACTGTTCCGCACCCAGTCGGCCATCACGCGGGCAATACGCGACCTCGAGGAGCATTTAGCCGTTCCCCTGTTTGAGCGCCACGCCAACGGTATGCTGCTAACCGATTACGGAAAATGCATTCTTCCGCGTGCCCGTCGTGCGATAGCCGACCTGCACGACACCGCCGAGCTGCTGACGCGCTTGCAGGGTAAAAATGCGCCGGGCAGAGCGCCTACAGAACCGCTGTATTTGTTCAACGTACGGCGGCTGCAAATCTTTGTTGCGCTCTGCAAGACGCGGCATATGCAGACCGTCGCCACGCTGCTGGGCCTGAGTCAGCCCGCCGTCTCGGCCGCGCTGAAGGTGCTGGAAAACGGTGCGGACACCTCGTTGCTCGAACGCACGCCCCAGGGCATGATCCCAAGTCTCGCTGGCCAGGAAATTGTGCCTAATATCCGACGTGCGCTGAACGAGCTGCGGCATATTCCCGCCGATATCGCGTCCCGTCAGGGGGTGCTGGTCGGTACCGTGCAGATAGGTGCGCTACCGCTGAGCCGAGCACGTCTGCTGCCGCAGGCCATCCTGTCGGTGACCGCCCGCTATGCCGGTATCAAGATCATTACCAACGAAAGTGCCTTTGCGGTGCTGGCCTCCGAGCTGCGTTCCGGCGAGGTGGATTTTATCGTCGGCGCGCTGCGCACCAGCGATTATGCGGCGGATATGGTGACCGAGACGCTGTTTACCGAAGAGATGGTTATTCTGGCGCGGCGCGGTCATCCGCTCAGCGAAACCTCGGTCGGACCTGAAGAGCTTCGCAACGCACGCTGGGTGCTGCCGCGATCCGAAACCCCCGCCAGAAAACTGCTGGAGAGCAGCTTTCAATCGATGAACATCCCGGCGCCGGATCCGGTAGTAGAGAGCGGCGACCTGGCTATCGTCCGTGGGCTGTTGCTCGATTCCGACATGCTGGCGGCGGTATCAGCCAGACAGTTGGAGCACGAACTGGACAACGGCGAACTGGTTACGCTCAACGTGGAGCTTGCCGACACCCGTCGCGCAATCGGCATTACCTATCGCGCCGGAAGCCTGCTGTCCCCGGCCGCCAACGCGATTATTGAAGCGATCCGCTCGCAGGCGAGCTAGCGAGACCTTTGCCGTTTTCGACCGCATTCAGACCATAACCATTTTTTCAGTAACGGCAGCAGGGTCTCCGTCGCCATCGCTAAAGCAAATAACCGCCTCATTCGGGAAAATCATCCTCAGGCAAGCTTGTGCAGCACGTCGCCCACGGCGTCGAACAGGCGGTCGAGATCCTGTTGTCCTGCGGTGAACATTGGCCCGAACTGTAGCGAATCTCCGCCAAAACGCACATAGAAACCGGCTTTCCACAGCGCCATGCCGGCATCAAACGGCCTGATGGCCGCATCATTATCGCGTGGAGCCAGCTGGATAGCCCCGACCAGGCCACAGTTACGGATATCCACCACGTTCGGACAGGACTTCAGGGCGTGAATTTTCCGCTCAAAGTGGGGGGCCAACTCGGCGGAACGTGCGATAAGCTGCTCATTCTCTAGAATATCCAGCGTTGCCAGCGCGGCGGCGCAGGCCACCGGATGCGCCGAATAGGTATAGCCGTGCGGGAATTCAACCAGATGCTCGGGCAGGTTTTGCGACATAAAAGTCTGATAAATTTCACTCGACGCGACCACGCCACCCAGCGGCACGGCTCCGTTGGTGATTTGTTTGGCGAAGTTGAGAATGTCCGGCGTGACGCCAAAGTATTCTGCGCCCGACCAGCGGCCCATGCGGCCAAAGCCGGTGATGACCTCATCAAAAATCAGCAGGATATTGTGCTGGTCACAAATCTCGCGCAGGCGCTGTAGGTAGCCCTTTGGCGGCACAATTGCGCCCGCAGAGCCTGAAACCGGTTCGACAATCAGCGCTGCGATGTTAGAAGCGTCGTGCAGCTCAATCAGCTTGAGCATCTCGTTGGCCAGCTCAACCCCGCCGGTTTCGGCCATGCCCTGCGTAAACGCCATTCCACTTTGCAGCGTGTGCGGCAGGTGATCGACGTCCATAAACTGACCGAACATCTTGCGGTTACCGCCGATGCCGCCGAGGCTGGTGCCGGCGATATTTACTCCGTGATAACCGCGCGCGCGACCAATCAGTTTGGTTTTTGAGGCTTGACCTTTGATACGCCAATAGGCCCGCGCCAGTTTCACCGCCGTGTCGGCCGACTCAGAGCCGGATCCGGTGAAAAACACGTGGTTGAGCGGGTCGGGAAGGTGATTAACGATGCGTTCTGCCAGCTGGAAAGACAGCGGATGCGCGAACTGGAATCCCGGCGAGTAGTCGAGCGTGCCGAGCTGTTTGCTCACTGCCTGCTGAATTTCGCCACGCACATGACCGGCCCCGCAGGTCCACAGCGCCGACAGGCTGTCGTATATCTTGCGCCCGTCGTTATCGAACAGCCATTGCCCTTCGGCACCGACAATAAAGCGCGGATCGCGGTGGAAATTGCGGTTGGCGCTGAACGGCATCCAATGCGCATTCAGATTGAGTTTATCTACGTCAAAGGCGTTGGTCATGGCGTCTGTCCCGGTCTTGTTAAATGAGGTGATGACAGAGAGTTTGCAATGATTCGCCGGGTGAGTTAAATCTAAAACAACTCACGCTCAGATGTTGGATTACTCACCTAAATGCCAAAATCCAAAATTGGTCAGATTGCCGATGTCGATATCAAATTACTGAAGATATTCAAAACGGTAGCGGAATGCGGCAGCTTTACCGCCGCCGAAACGCTGCTGGGCATCACCCGTTCGTCGATAAGCCTGCACATGGGGGACCTCGAGAAACGTTTGGGGATCCGGCTTTGCCAACGCGGCAGGGCCGGTTTCGCGCTGACCGAAGAGGGGCGGGTGGTGCTGCGAGACAGCGAAACGCTGCTGGCGGCGGTTGAAAACTTTCGTCAGCAGGTCAATCAGATCCACGACCATCTGCGCGGCGAGTTTAACATCGGCATCATCAATAACCTGATAACCCAACCGCAGATGAAGGTCACCAATGCGCTGTCGCACCTGCGCGGCAAGGGGAAGGACGTAGTCATCAATATCAGCATGACGACGCAGGAAGAGATTGAGAGAAAGGTGCTGGATGGTCGGCTGCACGTCGGCGTGGTTCCGATGACGTCACCGCTTTCAGGTCTCGACTATCGGGCTATCTACAGTGAGAAATCCTCTCTCTATTGCGGTCGGCAGCATCCGTTGTTTGCGCATAGCGGCGAACTGCCCGAGGCGGCAATAGCCGGTTTGGACGCGGTGGTGCCCAATGGACGTATTACTCCGGAGACGCTCGCGCTTTATGGTCGAATGCAGGCGGCGGCGCGGGCCAGCGATCGTGAGGGCATTGCCTTTCTGATCCTCACCGGAAAGTTCGTCGGTTTTTTACCCGATCATTACGCCAATATCTGGGTCGAACGCGGCGAGATGCTGACGATAAATCCGCATCGGCTGTCGTTGAATACCGATATTGTGGTGACCACTCGAAAAGGGAGTAACAAGAATCTGCTGCTGGAGAGTTTTATGGCGGAGTTGTTTCACCCAACGAGTGAGCAATAAGGCCAGACGCCGCAATGATGTGGCGTCTGGCGGAGCGTTTTAGAAAATCTCGTTCATGTTCAACTGGCTCATCAGCAGCGCGTTATCACTGTAGTCGACCGGAATAGCCACCACCGCCGGACCTTGGACGTCCATCGCGGCGCGCAGGGTGCGCTCCAGCGAATCGGCGGAGGTTACCGCAAAACCCTTGGCCCCAAAGGCGTCGGCGTAGGCCTTGAAGTCAATCGGCCCAAATTCGATGCCAGAAGTGCGATGATATTTTTTCTCCTCCTGAATCGCCACCATGTTATAGGCCTGATCGACCCAGATGATATGCAGCAGATTCACGCCCAGTCGTACCGCGGTTTCCAACTCCATGCTTGACTGCATGAAACCGCCGTCACCGGATACCGACACCACCTTGCGGCCAGGCTCGACCAGCGCCGCACCAATCGCCCAAGGCAGTGCGACACCCATCGTTTGCTGGCCGTTGGAGATAAGTACCTGACGCGCACGGAAGCTGTAAAGATAGCGTGCAATCCAGATATGAAAGCTGCCCATGTCCACGCACAGGGTCACGTCGCTGTTGACGATGTCCTGCATCGCGCGCACCAGACGCAGCGGGTGAATGGCAAACTGATTCAGGCTGCGGCCTTTCTGATCCAGCAACTGCCGCTGTAAACGGCGTTCCTCAAGGATATCGATGGCTGCCGGGCTCAGCGCAATCTGCTGTTTTACCTGCTCCGTTAGCAGGTCCACGGTGGCGGCGATGTCGCCGACCAGCTCGATTTCAGGTTGATACAGACTGTCGGTCTCGGCGGGCGTCACGTCGATGTGTACCAGTTTGGCCGTGCCGTTGCTCCACTGGGCAGGTTCGTACTCGACCGGGCTGTAGCCAATAGTGATCACCAGATCGGCGTTTCGCAGCAGGCGGTCACCGGCCTGATTGTTAAATAGTCCAACGCGGCCCGCGAAACGGTGGAATGAAGCCTGGTCAATAACCCCTGCCGCCTGATAAGTGCTGGTGACTGGCAGGTCGCCTTTATGCAGCAGACGGCGAATTGCCTCGGCGTTAGGGGGCTGACTGGCCATCAGACCTAATAGCAAGACTGTATTCTTGGCTTTCTCCAGTAATTTAGAGACTTCAAGAATGGCGCTGTGCGGCGCGCTGCCAAGGGTGGGCGAATAGGAGGCCAGCAGCTTGCCCCGCGTCGGCTTATTGATAAGGTCCATCGGCAGGCTGATAAATGCGGCCCCAGGACGGCCGAATTCGGCGGCGCGAAAACCGTTGGAAACTACCTCTGCCAGCGCGGAGGAGGAGATAGCCTCAGCCGAATATTTGGTGACCGGTTTGAACATCGACACGGTGTCCATCGTCTGATGCACCTGTTTCAGGTGGTCGGCGCGTTTCACCGCACCGCCCAACGCCACCATCGGGTCACCTTCAGAGTTGGCGGTGGCCACGCCGGTGATTAGATTAGAGCAACCCGGACCGGAGGTGACTAACGCCACGCCCGCCTTGCCGGTGAGGCGTCCGACCGCAGCGGCCATAAACGCGGCGTTGGCTTCGTGGCGGACCACGACGGTGTCGATTTTCGAGTCGACCAGCGAATCAAAGACGCGGTCTATTTTGGCCCCGGGAATGCCGAAGACGTGCTTGACGCCCTGTGCTTCGAGCTGGGCGACGACCAGGTCCGCACCGCATTTCCATTCATCGTTTTTATCGATACTGCTGTTTGATTCTTTCATTTTTATCGCTCCTGTTAACTCTCAACGGCCCGAATGGCTTCCTGCAGGTTCTCTGGCGAGAGGTTGGCATTGAGGAAATCGGTGTCCCATGGGAAGTCGATCATCAGCTTTTCAACGGTGCCAAACTTCAGCGTGCCGCGCTCGACCTGATAGTCCAGCACGTGACCGCCGCTGCTGCGCGCCTCGTTGATAAAGTGTTCGTGATAGCCCGCAACGTTGATGCCCTGCATGTATTCCGGGGTTAGAAAACCGATCAGCACGCCGCGATTGTTCTCGATGTGAAAGGTGGGCTGTTGTTTCACCGCCTCAAGCATCGGTTTGTAGGGACGATGCTGTTCCGGTACGGTGCGGGTATCGACACGGCTAAATTCGCCGTCAATGCGCAGGGCGCAGAAGCTGTTCTGACTGGCGATGACCTTATCGATGACCTGATGAATCTCTTCACGGGTATGCGGACAGTCTATTTTGTATTCATTAGTGGGGTTAAAGAATGTCATCGTCGCAAACGGCGTTTTTTGGTCGGACGTGGCGCGTCTCGCGGTGCCGTCTCCGCGCAGTTGGAAGATGTTGCCGTCGAAGGCGATCAGCTCGCCGTCGAGTTTGTTGAAAGTGCCAAGGCCGAAGTCACCGTGCTCGCGCAGCTGCGCCATGGTGGTATCGCCTTCATAGACGCCGCTGAGTAGGGCGCTCATCAAAGAAGCCTGATAGAGGACATTGGAACGTGAAACAGAAAGGTTGCTCATACGGGGGCTCCGGAAAATCCATTAACAAGATTAACTAAAGGTTGACTCCATTCCGCCCTGAGTTCCAATATGAAGAGGTGTTCACTTTGAGACGTTTTTAATATGGAACTTCGTCATCTGCGTTACTTTGTTGCCGTAGCAGAGACAACTAATTTTACCCGGGCAGCGGAACGCCTCGGCATCTCGCAGCCCCCTTTGAGTCAGCAAATTCAACGGCTTGAGCATGAAGTGGGTACGTCATTACTGAGGCGTTTAACGCGCGGCGTTGAGCTAACCGAGGCCGGTCAAGTGCTGTATGAGGACGCGCGGATTATCCTTAAACTCTCCGATGCCGCCCTGGAGCGCACCCGCAGCGTGGCGCGAGGTATGAACGGCTTCTTACGCATCGGCTTTGCCAGCTCGTCGGCGTTTAATCCGCAGGTCTTCTCGCTGTTGCATCACTATCGCGACAAATATCCCGGCGTGAAGCTGGAGCCTCAGGAAAAGGACATGTCAGCACTCATGACTGCGCTGAGTGAGGGCACCATCGATTTGGCGTTTATTCGTTTGCCGTGCGAGCGCAGCAAGGAATTTAACCTGCGGGTGATTGATAACGAGGAGATGATGGTCGCGCTGCCCAAGATGCATCCGTTGAGCCGGGGGGCGAGCGTTTCACTGGGTGAGCTACGTAATGAAACCCTGATAACTTTTCCCCGCGATCTGTCGCCAGGACTGTACGATGCGGTGATTGCGGCCTGTGAAGACGCAGGCTTCACGCCGAATCTGGGCCAGCAGTGCCCGCAGATTGCTTCGTCGCTGAGCATGGTGGCGACCGGTTTTGGCTATGCGCTGGTACCGGCCTCGTTAAGTAAAATCGATGCCGATAACGTCCGCTGCCTGCCTGTCTCGAACCAACGGATCACCACGCAGGTCGCGCTGGCATGGCGGCGGACCTCGCAGTGCAAATCGGCTCAGCATTTGCTGAATTTGATTACCTCAGCGCGGGGAGTTGAGGGCATGACGAGCTCGGTAAGCGATCATTTTTGAGTCAGGATTGCCATTCTGTCAGCACCTGGGCGGTGGGTTTTACCAGAATTGGATTGCCTGGTTGGTCAAAGTTTTCCCAAACTTCATTATGCTGATTGATCAGCGCCTCGGCGGAAACCCATTTTCTTTCCGACGTGGTGTGCGCATCTGCTACGGCGGTGATGCGATACCCTGCGGCGCAGCCCGATTTGATGGTGCTGTCCAGGCAGTAGTCTGACGCGCAACCGCAAATAGTAAACGCCTGCTCCGAAAGTTCTTTCAGCAGGCTGGCCAAAGAGGTGTGTGAAAACGCGTCACAGGCGGTTTTTTTGACGTAAAAGACCTCTTTGGGGGTCAAAACATCAGGCAGTAGCGCATAGTTTTGGCTCCCCTCCATCATGCCGTCACACTCGTGCTGGATGAAAATCACTCTGTCTGCGGCAGCAATCAAGGCGTTTATCTTCTGAATTTTCTCTTGAGCCTGAAAGCGCGGGGTCGCAAAAACGCCGTTTTGCATATCGACAACGATGAGGGTGTTCATTGGACTCCTAACTGAAGTTTACGCCGGGATAGGTATTCCGGCGCGTTGTTTTCTGTCGGCAAATCTATCGCATACGGCCCAGTCGGTTTCTTTTGTAGTCGCAGTAGCCTTTGAACATGTAACGTAGTTTCAGCCACTTTTGTTTCTCAAAGAAGATAACGCCGAGCAGTAACATGATATTGAACTTGGCATAATCGCGAGTGAAATCAGGGAAACGTTCGCGCAGCAGGAAGCGGTTACGGATGATGTAATACTTTCTGACGGCACCGTGGTGCATCACCAGGAGTCGGCGGGGGAACAGGAAAGCGTGCGACTTCGCGTCACCGATTTTGTGCTGCATCCGTGCGTTATCGAAGGTATAAATCTTGTAGTTAAACTGGGTCAGCTTGTAGCACAGGTCGTGGTCCACTTCGTCGATGAATAATTTGTCATCGAAGCCGCCAATCTGTTGATAGGCGGTGAGATTGAGGAGGTTGCCTGAGGTGATGACCCGCGTCGCGTAGCCGATGGGATGAAATTCATTAGTCCACGGCGTGAAGAGCGCAATACTCGGGTCTTCAATCTTTTTGCTTTCGAATGAGGCAATAAACTTGCTCATCTCGACGGGATCAAAACTGGAGTCTTGATCCATGGTCAATATCCAGTCATAACCTTGTTCGATAGCGCGTTTACAGCCCTTATTTAACGCGGTGGCGATGCCCAGGTTATCAAGATTCGGGATGTACTGAATATGCCCGTCATTCTGATTAAGCGAGCTGAGCAGGGCTGAATTATCATTCGCCGAATTGTCGATCACGTAGAGGTTTTTCAGGAAGCCGACATAGCTGCGAATATTGTCGACTTCTTTTTCTGTAGGATTGTACCAAACCACGACCCCGGCCAATGGGGTTGAATTAACTATATTCTGTTCATCAGACATTTAAGAACGTCTCCATATGGACTTGGTTTTGGATACAATCAAAATCGCAACCAGCGCCTCGGTGACCAGCACCGAAATAGCCGCACCGTCTGCGCTTGCCAACCATATTAATGGGAAAATAATCACAGTATTGAGTATCGCACCCAACCAGAGTATCTGGCTAAACTCTTTTCTCATCCCAATAATTAACATCCCCTGTACCCCTAATACCGTGCTCACGCTGATAAAGAAAATAAGCGGGGCGAGCAGCACCAGGATAGAAATCGATTCGTGATAGGTCTTACCGTAAAAGAGATCAATGATTTGATGGGAGAAAATCATCAGCAACAGCGTCATCAGCAGCGCGACCGCGTTTTGTCCGACCAGCAATAGCCGAATCATTCTCAGGCCTTTGGCCTTATCAATCGACATCAGCGAGCTTATTCTAGGGTAGAACACGCTGGTCACCGGGCTCATCAAACCCTGTATCGCCTGGCGGATCCTATCTGCTGCCACATAGTAGCCTACGGTAACTGGCCCTGCGGCAAATCCCAGAAATACCGGGATACTGTTGACGTAAAGGCTGCCCGCAATATTCGACAGGAAGATATAGCGCCCGTCCTGAATAAGTTCTTTGAGCTGCCCAAGGGTCGGACGGGTCCATTCAATCCACTTCTCGCGATAAATCATGTAGAAGCTAAACAGAGAGCCCAGAATGAATCCTGCACCGGTAATCAGGGCCACAATCCAGGTATCAGCCGGAGAACTCACGAAAATAAAGATCAGCGGGATGGTGACAATTTTGGCCAATATATTCGAGATTGCCATCCAGCCCATCTTTTCCTTGCCCTGAAACAGCCAGGAGGGAACGTAGGCCGCGCCGACAACCGAGGTGTAAGAAACAATAATGACCGTGCTGTAATCTTTGAGGCCGGGCACAAGAAGCAGGATCGCCACCATCAGCAGTGCGCCAAGGATGACTAAAATGGTTTTACAAAACAGCACTCCCCAAAACACCTGACTGACCAGCGTTTTATCGTCTTTATGAATGGCTATTTTATTGGTGGCGGAGAGATCAAAACCGTATTGGACGAGAAGGGTGAAATATTGGACGAAGGCTAACGAGAATCCGAGTACACCGTATTCACTAGGTCCTAGCACTCTTACCAGATAGGGGAGTGTGATAAGGGGTAAAATATATCCGGCTCCCTGTATCATGAAGAGCGATAATATATTTTTGACCATGGTTTTGTTCACTGAAAAGGCACTCCCAAAATAGTTATCATGCGTTCCTGACACTTACCTTCAATTAACGTGGGCAATAGCCGATCCCCGTCACAAAATTGACCTTGGCAGTGTAGCCCTATTACCTCAGTTTTTTCAAGGTTCAACTTTTTTAATCAGATACCTAGGATAGGTGATGCCTTCTGGAAGGGCGAGAAAATGCCCTCGGCGATTGAACAGCAAACGTGCGCAGTGGAGGGAGGAAAAACGACGCCAGTGCACTGAAAAGCACGTGCGTCGATGATGGAAAAACCCCTGTGACACCCTGTGCCCAATCAGCCGCATATTGCGGCTATATTCAGGCTGTGGGAGGGATTGTGTTGTCATTGCCGCACCTTGATTATTATTTAATGAGCGGAGTTTTTATGATGGCGGCATAAATGACAACGAACGAAAAAATCTATGTTTATTCTAACTACTTTCAGCGGTCTGGCACTGACCTCGCGGTCTCTAAAAGCCTCAGCGACAGGGCAATCACCTGCGATAAGTCGTTTCGACTCACGCCGTCACGCGCCTGAACAGACAGGCCGTGCAGGACGGTAGCAAAATAGTTTCCCAGCAGGTCTGCCGAGGCGTCGGCGGAGAGTTGCCCTTCCTGTGCCGCCCGACGGAATCTGTCGATAATGCCCTGCGTTCTTTGATTGCGCTGCTGTGAAAGCCACTCGGCGAGAGACTGATTCTCATCGCTAAGTCCGCTGGTGGAAGAGACCACCATACAGCCAAGGTGAAGCGGCTGGGCGGTGTACAGCAGTACGGCGTCCTCCAGCAAGCGGGAGATAGCGTGGGTAATGTCCGGCTCCCTGAGTGCGCGTTCGGCGAATCCGCCTTCGTTTTCCTCATAATGCGCAACGGCTTCCCGAAACAGCTGCTCCTTTGAGCCGAAAGCCTTATAAATGCGTGCCGATGCGATGCCCAGTGTCGCAACCAGACTTGACATCGACGTGCCCTCATAGCCGCAGCGCCAGAATAAGTCTCGGGCGTCGTTCAGCGCGGTATCGCGGTCAAATTCTCTCGGTCTTCCGGCCATCATGCTCTCTCATTGATGCAAATTTTATGGATTATTATCCGCCAGACGCCAAAAAATAACATTCAAAATCAGGAGTGTCTGGCTTTCTACACTAAGCCATTTGTGCTCAGTTCGCGTAAAAGGCTTGGCAAAGGGTGCCGATTGCTCCTATTGTTTGTCAATCGACAAACAATAGGGTAACACGATGAGAACCATAAAAGGACCCAGCCTGCATCTGGCACAATTTAGTGATGACCTCGCGCCTTTCAACAGCCTGCCGACTCTTGCAAAATGGGCGGCCGAGAATGGCTTTAAAGCGCTGCAAATTCCGGCGTGGGATACACGCCTCTTTGACGTCAACGTCGCTGCCGAAAGCCAGAGCTATTGTGACGATATCCGTGGCATGCTGGCGGAAGAGGGACTGGTCATTAGCGAATTGACGACGCATATTTTTGGCCAGCTGATGGCCGTTCATCCTGCCTATGAATCGCTGTGTGACAACCTGGCGCCCGCGTCGCTGCGCGGAAATCCGGCTGCGAGAACCGAATGGGCGAAAGGGCAGCTTTTGGCCGCCGCCAAAGCTTCGTCACGCCTCGGATTGACCGAGATGGGCACCTTCTCAGGCTCGCTGGCGTGGCCGTATATCTTTCCTTTCCCGCAGCGCCCGGAAGGGTTGGTTGAAGCGGCATTTGACGAATTGACTCGCCGCTGGTTACCGGTGCTCGACGCCTGTGACCAGCAGGGCGTTAATCTGTGTTATGAAATTCATCCCGGTGAAGACCTGCATGACGGCGTGTCATTTGAAATGTTCCTTGAGCGGACCGGTAACCACCCGCGTTGCAACATCCTTTTTGACCCCAGTCATTTTGTGCTTCAACAGCTTAACTATCTGGATTACCTGGATATCTACAAAGACGTTATCCGCATGTTTCACGTTAAGGATGCTGAATTCACGCCAAGCGGCCGTCAAGGGATGTACGGCGGCTACCAGTCATGGATCAATCGCGCGGGTCGCTTCCGTTCAACGGGCGACGGTCAGGTTGATTTCAAAGGTATTTTCAGCAAATTAGCGCAAAACGACTATGCCGGGTGGGCGACGCTTGAGTGGGAATGCTGTTTGAAAAATCAATACGATGGTGCACGCGAAGGCGCTGAATTTATTCGCCAACATATCCTTCATGTAACGGAAAAAGTGTTCGATGACTTTGCCGCCGCACCGGTGAGCGTTAAGCAGCTGCAACAGCTGTTGGGCATAAACGGACAGAAGGCGTAAAGCATGGAAAATCAAGACTATTTTTGTGCACAACAGGCAGCCAAACAGCATCACTATTTGACGGTGGGTCATCGCCGTCTGCACTACGTGACGCAAGGGCGAGGCCCTGCGGTGCTGTTGATTCCCGGCTGGCCGCAGACCTGGTATACGTGGCGCGACGTAATGAAACACCTCGCGCAGGCGGGATTCACTGCCGTCGCCGTCGACTCTCCCGGCACCGGTGAGTCGAGTCCGCCGTGTGGCGGGTACGATACCGGCAATATTGCCGCGCTGCTCAATCAGCTGATGCAGCATCTCGGTCACGCGCGTTACTCACTCATCGGTCACGATATCGGCATGTGGGTAGGGTACGCAATGGGGGCTGACTTTCCTGATGCGGTGCAACGAATGGTGCTGACTGAGGCGGTTATCCCCGGATTAGCGCCCGCACCTGAAATCTTCGTCAGTGGTGAAGAGAATTTGTTCCTGTGGCATTTCATGTTCAACCAGCTAGCCGATTTACCCGAGGCGCTGACTCAGGGGCGCGAGGCGCAGTATCTGGGCTATATCTTTGATAAATGGTCGTGGCAACGTAACAGGGTGGCGGCGGAGGAGTACGTTAAGGCCTACAGCGCGCCGGGCAGGCTACACGCCGGATTTAACTATTATCGTGCCATTCCGAAAACGATTCGCCAGAATCAGAAACGCGCATTGACGCCGTTAGCCATGCCGGTTCTGGCCATCGGAGCCTCCCATGCGACGCGCAATGCGCCGTTTGAGACGATGCAGAAGGTCGCACCAATGCTTGAAAGCGCGATGGTAAGCGACTGCGGGCATTTTATTACCGAGGAGTGTCCCGAGGATTTTTGTGCGCTGATAACGCCATTTTTATTGCGGGAAAGCCTTTAAACACCCTAAAAAAGCCTGCCTGCCGCAACGGCAGACAGGCTCACAGGTGAGCATTAATCAGTTAAAGACCATGCCACCGTCGATAAGCAGCGACTGGCCGGTCATGTAGTCGGAGTCAGGACCGGCGAGATAGGACACGCAGCCAGCCACGTCTTCCGGTTCGGAAAGGCGTTTGAGGGTGATGTTTTTCGCAAACTCCTGCGTTCCGTAGCCAACAGGTTTTCCTGCCGCTTTAGACACCTGACGGTCGATCTCTTCCCACATCGGCGTTTTCACAATGCCGGGGCAGTAGCCGTTGACGGTAATGCCGAGCGGAGCCAAGTCGCGTGCTGCCGTTTGGGTCAGGCCGCGCACCGCAAATTTGCTTGAGCTGTAGATGGCGAGTTCGGGATTCCCGACGTGGCCCGCCTGAGAGCAGGCGTTGATGATTTTTCCACCGTGTCCGAGGGATTTAAACGCGCTAACCGCCGCCTGAATGCCCCAGATAACGCCTTTGACGTTGATGTTATAAACTTTGTCGACGATTTCAGGCGTAATATCTTCAATTAGGGTGGTGGGGGCGATGCCCGCATTATTGACGATGACGTCAAAGCCGCCCAACTGCTGTTTTGCGGCTTCCACCGCAGAGAATACCTGATCGCGATCCGAGACATCCGCCAGTTGAGCAATCGCTCTGCCACCGGATTGATTGATTTCTTCTGCTACCTTTTTAGCGGTTTCGCCGTTGAAGTCGACAACGGCGACCGCAAAACCGTCTTTCGCCAAACGCAGTGCAATTGCACGGCCGATACCCTGGCCGCCACCCGTTACCAAAGCTACTTTTCCATGGTTAGACATACAGCCTGTCCTCTGTTAAGAATGAGTCTCTTGTTCAGGTGCTACGCGCAGTGCAAAGAGTTCTCATGCTCTTTGCCGTTGCGGGAGCTCAGGTCAGGTGTACGCCTCTCGGGACGGATGTTCAATTGTTGTTAACGAAGATTGGCTTTTTATTGATCTTGATTAACTTTTAGTGAGTAAAGCGGCTTTTCTGATCGCGTATTCGTAACCCTGAATACCAAAACCACAAATAACACCCACTGACACATCGGACAGGAAGGAGTGATGGCGGAACGCATCACGCTTGTGAACGTTGGTGATATGCACCTCAAACAGCGGCACATCAATAGCGGTCACGGCATCACGAATCGCCACCGAGGTATGGGTCCAGGCGGCGGCGTTGAGCACCAGTGCGCTGGTGTTGCCACGGCATGACTGAATCTTCTCAATCATTTCACCTTCAAAGTTGGTCTGGAAGAACTCAATCTCCACCTCACATTCTTCACCCGTCTTGCGGCAGAGTGCTTCGATGTCGGCCAGAGTATCGCGACCGTAAGTTTCAGGCTCGCGAGTGCCGAGCAGGTTGAGATTACATCCGTTCAGTACCACAATTTTACGCTGCATTCTTTTTCCTTAATCCTTAAATCCAAACAGCCTTTTCGGCGTTTCCCACATGATTTTTCTCTGCGTATTTTCATCAGGGAAAAGACGCTCTACCAGCATCAATAACGTGCCCAGGTCCATACGGTGCTCTGCGCGCAGGAACGGCCAGTCAGAACCCCACATGCACTGGTCAGCACCAAATGCCTCAAGCAGCGCGTGCTGATAGGCATGACCGTCGCCGTAAGGGAAGGGCTGACGGCTGAACTTGGACAATCCAGACAGTTTGACCCAGCAGCGGCCGCTGTCGCCGAGCGAGAGCAGCGACTGGAAAGCCGGTTGCTGCAAACCTGCGCTCACATCAGGGCGACCAGAGTGGTCAAACAGCAGTTTGGTTCTGCTGCGCGCCAGCATGGGCATCAACGCCAAAAGCTGGTCATCCTGAACCTGAATGGCGGCAAACATGTTGAGCTCGGCAAGTTTGCCCATCATATCGTCGAAGGCGATAAAAGGATCGACTCCGAGCATCGCGACATTAAGTGCGATACCGACGACGCCGGCCTGTTTCAATTCGGCTAGCCTTTCAAGGCTGCTGTCAAAAGGCACCACCGCAATACCGCGAAAACGGCCATTGCCTTTTTCAAGGGCGTCCAGCAGACAGCGACTGTCGGTGTTATAGCCGGAAGTTGGCCCCACTATCAGCGAATGACGGATGTTATAGGCCTGCATCACCGACTGATAATATTCCACCGTACCAATCTCATGCCCCTCTGGGCGATAAGCCGTATCCGCAATATAGGGAAAATTGATCGGATCAAAAACGTGGTGGTGCGTGTCTATTTTAGGCTGGTCGAAAATACTCATGCCTTGGCTTTCCCCGCAACAGAATAAAGAACCTGCTGGTTACGTGTTTTCTGGAACTCTTCCAGCGTCTGGCCGCGCATAGCAGAGTAAATGTGCAGGTTAGATACGCCGACCACTGCACCCAGTTTCTCCAGCAGGAAGAAGCTGACACCGTACTGAATCATTGAACGCCAGTCGAGGCTGCGGATCATCGATTGTTCATCGGTTGTCAGTTTGTTTTCATCAAACATCGCCTGCTGTTCGCTCAGGAAGCGCTCACGCCACGCAGGCTGAATCAGACGATGCAGGAAACGGTTGATACGTAACGCTTTCAGGCTACGCGCCTGGGTAAACGGATAGGTGCCTTCAAGCTTCTCAACGCCGGCCATTTGCAGGGCAATTTTGTCGCGCTGACGCTGGTGCACGTCGACCGGGGCTTCGCGAGATTTGTTCTCGAGCACCAGGGTTGCAATCCCCGTCATCGACGGCAGATAGTACGCATGGTGCAGTTTCTCGACGTTGGCAGACAGTGCGCCACGCATGACCAACCACATGATCTCTTCCGAACCTTCCATGCCGCTCAGCGTCGCGTATTCGGCGATGGTCATTTCGGTCAGACGTTCCGGATCGTTAATCAGCATGTCAACAAACTGCTCGTCCCACTCTGGATTGTTAAATCCGCAACGCTCGCCGTGAACCTGGTGAGATACGCCGCCGGTGGCAACGATTGCCACTTTCAGGTCTTCCGGGAAGCTTTCTACCGCGCGGCGCAGTGCCTGGCCCAGCTTATAGCAGCGGCGCGCGGTCGGAATAGGGAACTGCAACACGCCAATCTGTAGGGGAACAATCTGCGTCGGCCATCCGTTTTCCGTGTGCGGCATTAGCGCCGACAGCGGAGAGAACAGGCCGTGATCCAGCGGTTTGTCCATAAAGAATGACATATCGAACTCATCGGCCATCAGGCTTGCACCGATGTGCTGCGACAGTGCGGCGTGGCCTTTTACGGCAGGAATATCGCGCGGGCCACCGCCTTCGTCCGCCACTTCATAGCTATCATCAATGCCCAGCGTGAAGGCAGAATAGTGATCGAAGAAGAAAGAGGTGACATGGTCGTTAAACACATAGATCAGTACGTCTGGTTTTTTCTCGTCCAGCCATTTTTGCATGGGAGCAAAGCTTTCAAAGATAGGCGACCAAGCGCTTTCATTTTGCTTGTTGTGGTCAACCGCAAAACCAATGGTTGGGGTATGAGATACCGCCAATCCGCCGATAATTCTAGCCATACTGTTTGCCTCTACTGCATCAGTTAAAAGGGTAGAAGGAATTTTCCTTCAAAAATTTCAATCAATGAATCTTTTATCAAAGATTAACGAACATTCATGGTGCGTGACAGCTCCGGAATATCATTAAGGTCGATACCTTTGATCATTTCGACCGGATGCGCCGCACGGTGCATCAAAATACTCAGGCCAGCCAACAGCGCCGGGACGGCCAGAACCAGGAAAATCACGTTTTGACCCGAGAACAGGCCAAGCAAAATACCGCCGGTGGACGAGCTGATAATCGCCCCGGTGCGGCCTACGCCGTGCATCCAGCAAACGCCGGTTGCACGCATCTCGGTCGGATAAAATGCCGGAGAGAAAGCCTGCAATCCAGTCTGTGCGCCGTTAATACATACGCCGCTAAAGAACACCAAGACCGCCAGCGTGTTGGCACCAAAGTTACCGATGCCCTGCGACAGCAGGCAGGTCATGCCGATGAGATAGAACAGTGCAATGACGCGACGCGCTTTGAAACGGTCCATCAGTCCGCCGACCATCAGGCCACCAAAGGTGCCGCCGAGCTGGAAAAGACCGGCGACGATAGCGGCACGCTCCATCGTGAACCCACTGTTACGCATAATCGTTGGTAGCCAGCCGTTCAGCAGATAGATAACGAACAGGCCCATAAAATAGGTTAACCACAGCACCAGCGTGCCTTTCGCGTAGCCTTGAGTGAACAGCTGGAACACCTTGGCTTTCTGCTGGATAACGGGCGCTTTAAGAACAAATTTGGTTTCGCTTGAGAATACCCCGCCTGCACGACGCAGTACTTTTTCAATCTTCTCTTTGGCAACGTTGCGCACCACCATGTACATCGCAGATTCAGGCAGGATCCACAGCAGCACAGGCAGCATAACGAGCGGCACGATACCGCCGAGGAACAGCACCGATTTCCAGCCAAAGTGCGGCAGCAGACCTGCGGCAATAAACCCACCGAGTCCGGAGCCGATGTTAAAGCCGCTATACATCACGGTTATCATCAGGCTGCGGCGGCGTTCCGGCATGTATTCGGAAACCAGCGTGACGGTATTAGGCATGACGGCACCCAGACCTAAGCCGGTCAGGAAGCGGAGAATACCCATTTCCATCGGCGTGCGAGCGAAGGTGCTCATCATGCTAAACACCGCAAAGCACAGGATGGAAATCAGCAGAATGCGTTTTCTTCCGAAGCGGTCGGCATAAGGACCGGCAACCAGTGCGCCGATGGCGACGCCAAACATGGCCGCGCCGAGAATTGGCCCCATTGCACCTCGACCCATACCCCAATCATCCATGAGTGCCGGTGCAATAAAGCCCATCACTGCGGCGTCATAGCCGTCAAACATAATAATGATGAAACACAGTGATAAAATCAGCCATTGATAACCCGAAATAGATCGAGAATCTATCCAGGCTTTTACATCGACAATACTGTTCTGACTCATGGGGTACGCTCTCTATTTTTTTTATTAATATGTGATCGGATTAAAAC
>NZ_MRWE01000037.1 GCF_002093665.1 Rouxiella badensis
TCCTTTAGCTATCAACAATGCACTTCGATACATCGATTGGGTCACTGGTCCAGAGTATCCGAGGATACTTAACGATAGCGATCGTGATAAGATCATAAAAAGCGGAGCTTTGTTCGCCAGAAAGGTAGGCGCTGATGCTGATAAAAATTTTATGAACTCTTTCATTTAGAATCTATCTAACTTGTTCATGGCATTTTATCAGTGTTAAGTAAGTTTTATTTTGGTGTTTTGTGTATAACTTTATTGTAGGTTGCCAATGAAAATAACCATCGCCGGCACCGGCTATGTCGGGCTCTCAAACGGTATTCTGCTGGCGCAGAATCATGAAGTCGTTGCTCTGGATATCGATCAGAGCAAAGTGGACAAGTTGAACAACAAGATTTCTCCAATCGTTGATAAGGAAACTGAAGAGTTTCTCGCGACGAAGGATCTCAACTTTACTGCAACCACCGACAAGCATCAGGCTTATGAAAACGCTGATTTTGTTATTGTGGCAACGCCTACTGACTACGATCCGGTATCTAACTACTTCAACACCAGAAGCGTTGAGCTGGTGATTAGCGATGTCCTGGCAATCAATCCTCGGGCTACGATCGTTATCAAATCGACCATCCCGGTCGGATTCACCCGCAGCCTGAAAGAAAAGCTGGGCGTCGACAACATTATCTTCTCGCCAGAGTTCCTGCGTGAAGGGCGTGCGCTTTACGACAACCTGCATCCTTCACGCATTGTAGTGGGCAGCAAAAGTGAAAAGGCTCGCCAGTTTGCCGATCTGCTGGTTGAAGGAGCTATCAAGGAAAATATCGCGGTTCTGTTTACCGATGATACCGAAGCTGAGGCCATCAAGCTTTTCGCTAACACCTATCTTGCGTTGCGTATTGCCTACTTTAACGAGCTGGACAGCTACGCCGAGCACCACGGCCTTAACAGCCGTGAAATCATCGAAGGTATCGGCCTCGATCCGCGCATTGGTTCGCACTACAATAATCCTTCGTTCGGCTATGGTGGCTACTGTCTGCCTAAAGACACTAAGCAACTGTTGGCGAACTATGAAAACGTGCCAAATAACATCATTAATGCGATTGTTGATGCTAACCGCACGCGTAAGGACTTCATCGCTGATAGCATCGTGAAACGTAACCCTAAACGTGTTGGTATCTATCGTTTGGTTATGAAAGCAGGTTCGGATAACTTCCGTGCGTCTGCGATTCAGGGCATCATGAAGCGTATCAAGGCGAAGGGCATTGAGGTCATGGTTTACGAACCTGTTCTCGAAGAAAGCTATTTCTTTAACTCCCCAGTGACCCATGATCTGGCAGAGCTGAAGCAGGAATGTGATGTGATTATCGCTAACCGTCTGGTTGAAGAACTGAACGACGTGGCGGACAAGGTCTACACCCGTGACCTGTTCGGCAGCGATTAATCAACCATTGCACCCTCGTTAAACCCGCGAAAGCGGGTTTTTTATTGCCTAAATTTTGGTTTCTTCATCTGTTTCTTAATTGTATCGTGAGTTTGTAAGTACCCCGGCTGATGGCTGAGAAACCGGAAATCTCAAAAAGTGTGTGGAACTAAAGCAGGGATACTTACAAGCAAATGGCGGACGTAATGCGCTTCGGAAAGGGCAAGAAAGTAAAGCCACCGTTTGGCACGGTGGCTTCTACTGTTAGTGCAGGCAGCAGTTTTTGTACTTTTTACCGCTTCCGCAGGTGCAAGGGTCGTTACGGCCAATTTTTGGCGCAGCAACGCTCGGCGTTGCTGCCGGAGCAGGATCGTCCGACTGCTGGCTCAGCCAATAATCGTGCAGAGCAAGCGCGGCAGGAATGATGTTCTCGATATTTTCTTCAACGTCTTCATCCGACATTGCTTCCAGTCGCGCTTCGTTTTCATCGCGACCATGTAGAGCGATGGTGTCGAGAGAAGCCGTAAGCGATTCAGGTAGCGCAGACCAGTCATCCAGATCGACACCGCGCATATAGCCGTGGCACCACTCTTCGGCGACGGTATAGTCTTCGTCATCAATAGTATGCACGCCGAAAAGCGGCTCAAACTGATCGGGATAATCAATCAATCTGTCGGAAATATCATTCATGTGCTGGAAGGTCAGGTCCATAAAGCGATTAAGCTCGCGCTCTGACGCCCATTTAGGAATGTTTTCAGCACCGCCCCACAGCGCGACCAGCCATTCGCTCGGCTCAATCATTCGCGGGCCTGAAAGAATCGCAGTCAGAAAGCCGTCCAGCTCGGCAACATCCAGAACTGAATCGTCATTGCCGTACTTGACTAATACCTCTTCAAGCCATTCCAGCTCTTTCTCGTTCAGTGGTCCTTCTTTCATGTTGTCGTCTCCCGTGGAGTTTTATCTAAGTAGTGGCTCGATGGACGGCCAGATCTTCGCCCAGTTAATGAAGATCAGGAGTGCTGCGGATGCTGCGATGATGAAAAGCCACTTTCCAAGCATGTCCGTACCTCTTTCGTCTGAGATTGATTATCAGCCTTTTTATCTTATCCCGCGAGATTGTACCTCGTTACTTATAATTTGTTTAAATCCGGTTGTGATTTTTTCCAGCATGCTGAGATATCACTCTTTTAAGGCGCGACAGGCTATGAAACTGGCTTTTAATCCTACAATTTTGCCCCCGATTTTCTTTATCCTTTTGGGCATTTTATTGATAGCCAACGTGTGTGCGGCCGACAGGCGATTCGTTTTAGAGCCTGAGTTTCCGAAAAAAATCTGTGCGACACTGCTACCGCTTAAAGATGAGGGCAGCGATCGGCAGAGGATCCAGGCTGCAATCGCGCATTGTCCTTCCGGTGAGGCAGTACGATTGACCGCAGGGCGTTTCCTCAGTGGGCCTTTGCTGATGCGCTCTGGCGTATACCTTTGGATAGATAAGCGCGCCGTGCTTGCTGCCTCAACCGATCCTCATGATTACGATCGCGGGCAAGGAACCTGTGGAACATTAGGAACGCCTGGAAACGGCTGTCGACCATTTATTACATTTAACGGAAACGACGGCGGCGGCATTGTCGGCGACGGTGTGATTGACGGGCAAGGCGGGCAGCCAATGACCGGCAGCCGTGAGTCGTGGTGGCAGCTCGCGCGACGGGCGCAGAAAGAGCATAGTCAGCAAAACGTTCCACGACTTATTCAGCTCGAGCAGGCTAAAAATCTTATTTTCTATCGTATCCGATTGGTAAATTCCCCCAACTTCCATTTAGCGATGAACCATGTCGAAGGGATCACCGTATGGGGCGTCACAATCGATACCCCCGCCACGGCGCGTAATACCGACGGCATCGACCCCGGTGCCGCAACCGATGTCACCATTGCTCACACCACCATCAGCACCGGCGACGATAACGTGGCCATCAAGGGGGGCAGCAGCGGGGGAAGCCATTTTATTTCTCTCATTGATAACCATTTCTACGCCGGACACGGTATGTCTATCGGCAGTGAAACCTCGAGCGGCGTAAGCGACGTTTTAGTCAGAGGACTAACGCTGGATGGCACCACTTCAGGCCTGCGAATCAAAAGCGATGCCAGCCGGGGAGGATTGGTGAAAAACGTCGCTTTCCAGGACGTTATCCTGCGCAACAACCGCTGGCCGATCAATTTCGATACCCGCTACGACCCTGAAGCCAAAGGAGATTTAATTCCAGAGTATCAAAACATTACCCTGACCCATGTCAGTGGCGGCACGGGCAATCTCGTCATGCGCGGTTATGACGCTGCCCATCCGATTGGCATCACCCTCAATGGCGTACGCTTTGATAAGAGCGCGCGCTGGGAGATTGAGAATACGCGGGTGAAGGTTGTGGGGAAGGGCGTCTTTCCGGAGGTTACAGGGGGTATGAAAATCCAATGAATCTATTAAGTTATCTTAGGGGTAATGACTGCTTCAAGGCTATTCAGGCAGGAGTCTCAGGTAACTATACGCCAATGTTGCAGCCTGTTGATGACATCTCGCCCAATTAATGAGCTAAACCAACCGCCTTGGCTTGAGCCTGATACTGTTTAAGATTCTGCTCAATTGTCTGCACTGCTGCGCCAGTTTCGATAGCCGTTGAGCTAGCTACGGAGCGGTAGATTTGCTGTTTCGTTACTTTGGGGCGGGTATTTTTATCGGACATTTTATATTCCTCACTGTGCTTGAAGGAATTGTAATCAGTGATATGGCTCCTTTAGAAGGTGGTTTTATTTTAGTCAAAAATTGCATTTGCTGACTTTATGCCGACTAAATTTTCTCTGTTGCCATTTTGTCGCCCAGTTTCCCCAAAAACAAAAAAGCCACTCCTCGCGAAGTGGCTTAATGTGCTGATTTAACAGGGAAAATTTGGTGGCCCCTACTGGACTTGAACCAGTGACCAAGCGATTATGAGTCGCGTGCTCTAACCAACTGAGCTAAGGGGCCGCGGTGCAGGATTATACGGTAGTTAACTACTCCAGGTCTACACTTCATCCGACTGTATGCTTGTTTTATGTGCAACTTTTAGCTTGTTGTTATTGCTGCGAGTTTTTAGGATAGCAAGATTAAAATAGGCTGAAGGAGCAAGCATGATCACCGACATTATCGACCATAATCTGCGCGTCGTTTTCTGTGGTATCAACCCGGGTCTGTCTACCGCCCATCACGGCTATCACTTTGCCAATTCAAATAACCGTTTCTGGAAAGTGATTCACCAGGCGGGATTTACAGAACGTTTGTTGAAACCGGAAGAGGAGCAGCATCTGCTGGATACCGGTTGCGGTATCACGATGCTGGTTGAAAGGCCGACCGTAGAGGCTACCGAGTTGGCGCGCAATGAACTGCGCGACGGCGGTGAGGCGTTAAAAGCCAAGATGATGGAGTACCAGCCGAGGGCGCTGGCAGTGCTCGGCAAGCAGGCATTCAGCAGCGCATTTGGCATCCGCAAGGTCGCGTGGGGGCGTCAGGAAATAACGTTGGGCGATACTGAAGTCTGGGTGTTACCTAACCCAAGCGGCCTCAATCGCGCGACGCTGGACGAACTCGTTCAAAGCTATCAACAGTTGTCCGATACCATAAAATAGCGCTCTGCGTCTCCTGCAAGCATTTGTAGGCAATAAAAAAGCCCCGTCGGATTATCCAGACGGGGCTTTTGCTTTCAACTAACGATTATTGATTAATCGTCGAGGAAGCTACGAAGTACTTCAGAGCGGCTCGGGTGACGCAGCTTACGCAACGCTTTGGCTTCGATCTGACGAATACGCTCACGGGTAACGTCGAACTGTTTGCCCACTTCTTCCAGCGTGTGGTCAGTGTTCATATCGATACCGAAACGCATACGCAGAACTTTCGCTTCACGCGCGGTCAGGCCTGCAAGCACGTCGTGCGTTGCAGAACGCAGGCTCTCGGAGGTTGCAGAATCCAGCGGCAGCTCGAGGGTGGTATCCTCAATGAAGTCACCCAGATGCGAATCTTCATCGTCGCCGATTGGCGTTTCCATGGAAATAGGCTCTTTGGCGATTTTCAGCACTTTGCGGATCTTGTCTTCCGGCATCAGCATACGTTCGGCCAGCTCTTCAGGCGTTGGCTCACGGCCCATCTCTTGCAGCATCTGACGGGAAATACGGTTGAGCTTGTTAATCGTCTCAATCATATGCACCGGGATACGGATGGTACGTGCCTGGTCGGCGATGGAGCGGGTGATAGCCTGACGAATCCACCAGGTCGCATAAGTCGAGAACTTATAACCACGGCGATATTCAAACTTATCAACGGCTTTCATCAGGCCGATGTTACCTTCCTGAATCAGGTCGAGGAACTGCAGACCGCGGTTGGTGTATTTCTTGGCGATAGAAATAACCAGACGCAAGTTCGCTTCAACCATCTCTTTCTTGGCGCGACGCGCTTTAGCTTCACCGATCGACATGCGACGGTTAATGTCTTTGACCTGCTCGATGGTCAGACCGGTTTCTTCTTCGATCTGACGCAGCTTTTGCAGCCCACGCTGAACGTCTTCGGTCACTTCTTTCAGTTTTTCAGACCATGGCTTAGCCATTGCCAGTGCAGCATCGAACCAGGTTTGGTTGGTTTCGTTGCCGGCAAACAGGTTGACGAAGTTTTTCTTCGGCATTTTGCACTGTTCAACGCACAGCTTCATGATCAAACGTTCCTGAGCACGGACGCGATCCATCATGGAACGCATGCTGTTTACCAGGAAGTCGAACTGTTTTGGCACCAGACGGAACTGTTTGAAGACTTCGGACAGCTTCAGGATCTCTTCAGCAGAGCTCTTGTGGCTGCGGCCGTTTTTCTTGATAACCTGGCGGGTCGCTTCATGTTGTTCACGCAGTTCGGTGAACTTCTGGCGCGCCAGTTCAGGGTCGATGCTGTTGTCGTCTTCAGCATCGTCGTCTTCGTCTTCATCGTCGTCCGAGTCGTCTAATTCTTCATTAGAAAGTTCAGAACCAACGTGCGTCGCGGTCGGTGCAACTTCTTCTTCTGCGTTAGGGTCAACGAAACCGGTGATCAGATCGGACAGGCGTGCTTCGCCCGCTTCAACACGGTCATATTGCTCTAACAAATAGGTGATAGCTTCAGGGTATTCAGCAACCGAACACTGAACCTGGTTGATACCGTCTTCGATACGTTTAGCGATATCGATTTCGCCTTCACGGGTCAGAAGTTCTACGGTACCCATCTCGCGCATGTACATACGCACAGGGTCGGTGGTACGGCCGATTTCAGATTCTACGCTTGAGAGCACCTGCGCTGCTGCTTCTGCTGCATCTTCGTCGGTATCAGGTCTATTTTCGGCCAGCATCAAGTCATCGGCATCAGGCGCTTCTTCAAGTACCTGTATACCCATGTCGTTGATCATCTGGATGATGTCTTCGATCTGGTCGGAGTCGACGATATCTTCCGGCAGATGGTCATTGACCTCAGCAAAGGTCAAATAGCCTTGCTCCTTACCACGGGTGACAAGTAGCTTAAGCTGTGACTGCGGGTTTTGCTCCATAAGACGGTATCCACACTTCAGAGTATTGGGTTGGTGTCGGTCGGCGAAACCGCCAACTATAACATTTGGGGCGTATTTGATTTCGCCGCGGCCCACTATGGCGGCATTTTGCGGGGTAGCATCCCGCTATATATCGGCACTTAAGCCGTGAGTTCTTTAACGCTTTGTCCATGAAGCTACAGCGCTGTTGGCTACGTTCATTCACACCAGTCAATTACTTAGTGTACGTAACTGGCGATTAATTCAGCTTGCCGCCTTGCTGTAACTTCAATGGCTTTGCGTGACGCTGAGTATCTGAAGTTTTGGCTTCACTACTTTGCGTAAATTCTGTTATTAAGCGTTTTAACGCTTTCTGCGCGCTTCGGTAATGGCTCTGACTTCTTCCCGCTCTTCGGCACTCAAGCCTTCAGTTCGTGAGCGGGCAATCAATGTTTCTAGCCTTTGTACCAGTGCTGAATCGAACAAATGGTCCAACGCGTCCAGGAATGTTTTTTCTGCAATGTCCCTATCTGCTATATCGTCCCACATTGCCAGGATTTCAAGCTGTGGGCCGAATTTATTATCGCGGTACATCTCCAGCAACTGGCCTGTTTTCAGGCCTGGCTGTGCGTTGCAGATGTCGGCCAGTTCTTTCAGCAAATCAAGACCTGGAAGTTTTGATTGCTCTAAACCTTGCAACGAGGGTATAAGTGTAGCCAGTTGTGGATTTTGTACCAGTAACCCTATCAGTATACGCATGGTTGTGCGTTTTAGCTGGGGCGCCTGGTAGCTATTTGCACTCTCCGCCGGTTTCGGCATCAGTTTTTCCAGCTGGCTATCATCTAAAATCCCGAGTTTGTTCCCCAACTGCTGACGCAAGTACAGCCGCAGCGTCTCGCCTGGCACCTGACTTATCAGCGGCAGCGCGAGCATGCTCAGCTTGGTGCGCCCTTCAGGACTGCTCAGGTCGACCTGCGGCATTAACGTGTCGAACAGGAAGGTCGAAATCGAATGCGCCTCTTCCATACGTTGTTCGAACGCCTGCTTGCCCTCTTTACGCACCAGCGTATCCGGGTCTTCGCCGTCGGGTAAAAACATAAAGCGCAGCTGACGGCCATCCTGCAAATAGGGCAGGGCCGTTTCCAGCGCACGCCATGCTGCTTCACGCCCCGCACGGTCGCCGTCGTAACAGCAAATCACCGTGTCGGTTGCGCGGAACAACAGTTGAATGTGTTCAGCCGTGGTGGAGGTGCCCAGCGACGCAACGGCATAATCGATGCCAAACTGCGCCAGCGCGACGACGTCCATATACCCCTCAACCACCAGAAGTCGGGCAGGAGTAGGGTGATTCAACTGTGCTTCATAAAGGCCATACAACTGGCGGCCTTTATGGAAAATCTCGGTTTCCGGTGAGTTGAGGTATTTGGGTAATGCGTCACCCAGCACTCGTCCACCAAACGCAATGACCCGGCCGCGCTTATCGCGGATAGGAAACATGACACGTTCGCGAAACCGGTCATAACTGCGTCCTTGTTCGTTGGTAATCAACATGCCAGCGTCGGTCAGAGAGCTTCTGTCGTCGGCCGTTTTACCAAAGCGCTTTAGCGCGTTGTCCCAACCCGCAGGGGCGAAACCGATGGCAAAATGATTGATAACCTCATCGCTTAAACCGCGTTGAGCCAGATAGTCGCGGGCAGGTGCCCCGGCAGGCTGCTTAAGTGACTGCTGATAGAAGGCGCTGAGCGGCTCCATCAACTGGTAAAGACTTTGACGCTGATGACGTTCCATCGGAGTCGGGCCGGTGCCAACTTCATACGGCACTTCCAGACCTTGCATGGTCGCCAGTTCCTCGATGCACTCAACAAACTCGAGTCTGTCGTAGTTCATCAGGAAGTCGACGGCGTTGCCGTGTGCTCCACAGCCGAAACAATGATAAAACTGCTTATCGCCGTTTACGGTGAATGAGGGTGTTTTCTCATGGTGAAATGGGCAGCACGCGTGATAATTCTTGCCTTGTTTCTTGAGCTTTACCCGAGCATCGATGAGATCGACAATATCGGTACGAGCCAGCAAGTCATTGATAAAAACGCGCGGAATTCTCCCAGCCATAAGCCCCTTACTCACTTACCCTTTAATCAGTCGCGCTGCTGCGCTTGCCGCATCACGAAATTTATTGGGTGTAGCCTATAAACGAGAACAAGCCGCGCATTCCTTTCGGAAAGCACGGCCTTCGTATGCAACTACTCGGTCTGCGCGTTTTAAAAAACAGTATCACGCGGGTGGGGTTGCCCCCGAAGAATTAATACAGACGAGTGCGACGTGCGTTTTCGCGAGCCAGTTTCTTGGCGTGGCGTTTTACTGCAGATGCTTTAGCGCGTTTACGTTCGGTAGTCGGTTTTTCATAGAATTCACGACGACGAACTTCAGCCAAAACACCTGCTTTTTCGCAGGAACGCTTGAAGCGACGCAGAGCTACGTCGAACGGCTCGTTTTCACGTACTTTAATTACAGGCATGTGCCTCTCACCTCGATAAAATCGGTTTGTTCGCTAGCGTTGTGCCAGCTCATTTCAAAATGGTGCGGAATTTTACTCCAACTTGCCTAGCCTTGTAAAGCCCAATGGCAAATTGAAACAGGCGCATTACAATCCATTTATCGATGGACTGTGCGCTCGCTTTTGCGTCGGCCGCCGATTATATACCAATCAATTTGAATTGCTCGACATTAATCATTGATTTGTGCAAAAAGCTGGCGATTGTGCGCATAAAACGCGCGTTCTGACGTCGACGATGTAATACCGTCGGCGGGTTATGTGCTAGACTACGCGCCGCGAGATAGCGCGAAAACATGATGGAAAGAGTGATGCGAGTACTGGGTATTGAAACGTCCTGCGATGAAACCGGCATTGCAATTTACGACACCGAAAACGGGTTATTGGCTAATCAACTGTATAGTCAGGTAAAACTGCACGCTGACTACGGTGGTGTGGTGCCAGAATTGGCCTCACGCGACCACGTGCGCAAGACGTTGCCCCTGATCAAGGAAGCGCTGAAAGAGGCTAACCTTAGCGCTGCCGATATCGACGGTGTGGCCTATACGGCCGGTCCGGGACTGGTTGGCGCGCTGCTGGTCGGTGCCACTATCGGGCGCTCTCTGGCGTTTGCCTGGAACGTTCCCGCTATCCCCGTTCACCATATGGAAGGGCATCTTTTAGCCCCTATGCTCGAAGATAACCCGCCTGAATTCCCCTTTGTGGCGCTGCTGGTTTCTGGTGGTCACACCCAGCTCATTAGCGTTACCGGCATTGGCGAATACACTCTGCTCGGTGAGTCAATTGACGACGCAGCGGGTGAGGCCTTTGATAAAACAGCAAAACTGCTGGGTCTGGATTACCCCGGTGGTCCATTGCTGTCGAAAATGGCCCAGCAGGGCGTGGCCGGACGCTTCACGTTCCCGCGTCCGATGACCGATCGCCCAGGGCTCGATTTCAGCTTCTCGGGGCTGAAAACCTTTGCTGCCAACACGATTCGCGGTAATGAAAACGATGCCCAGACTCACGCCGATATCGCCCGCGCCTTCGAAGATGCGGTGGTCGATACCCTGGCTATCAAGTGTAAAAGAGCGTTAGAGCAGACCGGCTTCAAGCGTCTGGTGATGGCGGGGGGCGTAAGTGCAAACCGCACGCTGCGCAGTAAACTGGCTGAGGTCATGGAAAAACGCGGTGGAGAAGTGTTTTATGCGCGCCCTGAATTCTGTACCGATAACGGCGCGATGATTGCCTATGCGGGCATGGTGCGTTTGAAAACCAGCGCGAATACAGATTTGAGTATTTCTGTACGCCCTCGATGGCCTCTGGATGAACTCGCGCCTGTGTAAGGCGAGTGACCAGGGTATTGCTGACTTGCTTCGAAACAGGGACCGGCGTCAGGCGACTTGTCTCTCAATGTCTAACGCAAGCTTTGTATGACGCGCCGGAAACTAAAAAACGACCCTTGAGGTCGTTTTTTTATGTCGGCTATTTGTTACTTTTCGCTTCTTCGGCGGCTTTTCTGGCCGCTTTCTTCTCTTTCAGCCGCGTCCAGATTTTGGTTTCCTGACCGCGCCACAGACGTTGAATATTGTCATGATGGCGAAGCAGTATCAGGCACGAAAGCATGGCGACGGGGAAGGTAAACTGTGGTTTGAACCACCAGACATAAAAAGGCGCAATCAGCGCACTGATAATCGCGCCGAGCGAGGAGTAGCCGCTCAGCAGCACCGTTAACAGCCAGGTGCCGGTCATCAGTCCGGTCAGGTCCCAGCCGATGGGGGCAATGGCGCCTAACGCGGTCGCCACACCTTTACCGCCCTTGAAGCGGAAAAAGACGGGATAAATATGACCAACGCAGGCCGCGATTGCCGTTAGGCCAAGATACATCGGGGTCACGTTGAGCTTATAGGCCACCCACACCGGCATCATGCCCTTCAAAATGTCGAAGACCAGCACGGTGGCTGCCGCTGCTTTACCCCCCACTCTCAGGACGTTAGTAGCGCCCGGATTGCCGGAGCCTTGGGTTCGGGGATCGGGTAATCTAGCCAGGCGGCAGACCAGAATAGCACTGGAAATCGAGCCGCAAAGGTAGGCGAAAATAATCATTCCAAGCGCGGTTGCACTCATAAAAGCAATTCCGTCTATTAGGGGTCGTTTTAATCACAACATCCATGGATAATACGCATTTTCCGCTGGAAGTGGTATACCCATCATCCTTCAAGCCGCAGGTAAGTAAGCTCTCTCACTGCATTTTGGAATTGATCGGGCAACTCCGGCAAGGCCTAAAACGGAGAAACGCGTGATGGATATCGTATTTATAGAACAACTTAATGTAATCACCACAATCGGCGCTTTTGACTGGGAACAAACCATTCAGCAGAAGCTGGTGTTCGATATCGAACTTGCCTGGGACAACCGAAAGTCCGCCAAGAGCGATGACGTGAATGACTGTCTAAGCTATGCAGACGTCAGCGACGTGGTTATCCAACATGTCACTTCCCACAGCTTTGCACTGGTCGAGAGAGTGGCCGAAGAGGTCGCAAGCCTGCTGATGGCGCGCTTCAATACCCCGTGGGTCAAAATTAAATTAAGTAAGCCTGGCGCCATTGCTCATGCGGCGAATGTCGGCGTGATTATTGAGCGTGGAACGCGCAGTAAATAAATTTTCGTTTAAATTATCCTTTTAAAAGTATAAGTTGAAAAACTGCTGTCATAATAAAGCATTACTAATGACCACGTTCAGATGTTGTATTTAGGGTAAAACTAGGCAAATTCTTAATTTTGTCTTAAGCGCTACGCATTTTGCGTTTTAAATGAATCTCTCTCTGGGGCAGGGAATATTATGGTAACTGAAGGCCATCAGCTATTAATTGCGCTGATTTTAGGTATCGTCGAGGGCTTGACTGAATTCTTACCTGTATCGTCAACCGGACATTTGATTATCGCCGGTAACCTGATGGGTTACACCGATGATAAATCTAAAGTTTTTGAAGTTATCATCCAGCTAGGGTCTATTCTTGCCGTTGTCGTGATGTTCTGGCGTCGTCTGTTTGGGCTGATTGGCATTCATTTTGGTAAGAAGGTCGAGCATGAAGGAATAGGTAAGGGTCATCTTACCCTGCTGCATATTATTCTGGGTATGCTTCCGGCAGTCGTAATTGGCCTGGTGTTTAGCCATGATATTAAGGCGCTTTTCGAGCCTAAATATGTCATGTATGCGCTGGTGGTCGGGGGTATCTATATTCTCATCGCTGAATGGGTAAAGCCGAAATTCCCGAAAGCGGTCGGCGTTGATGATATTACTTACCTTCAGGCATTCCTGATTGGTTGTTTCCAGTGTCTTGCGCTGTGGCCGGGATTCTCACGTTCAGGCGCAACTATCGGCGGTGGGCTGCTGATGGGCGTGAGCCGCTATGCCGCCTCTGAATATTCCTTCCTGCTTGCGGTTCCGATGATGTTGGGCGCCAGCGCGCTCGATCTCTATAAGAATCACTCGATTCTGAGCTGGTCTGACTTACCGATGTTTGCCGTCGGCTTCGTTACCGCGTTTATCGTGGCGCTGATTGCGATTAAAACCTTCCTGGCATTGATCAAACGTATTTCGTTTGTGCCGTTCGCCATTTATCGTTTCGTGGTCGCGGCGCTGGTCTATTGGGTATTCCTGACCTGATAGAGTGAGAAAGCATTAAAAAACCCGCCTCGGCGGGTTTTTTGTTTTCTGATGACGATAAGTCGATATTTAGCGGGCCAGGATTTCCTGATGCTCCCGCCATTCAGCAATCGCGGCAACGCGACGTTTGCTGAGTTCTTCACGAATGGCCATACCCTGCAAACCTGACTCCACAACCTCTTTGATCGATACGCTGTTAGCAGCGGCAAACGCGGCGCGCACATAATCGCCCTGCGGATAGGGATTACGCTCAAAGCCAGTTCTGCCACGGGCATCGGCCTCACTGGTCAGTATCATCTGTTCGAGGCGCTGAGGTTTACGCCAGACGTCTATGGTATCGAACAACTTGAGCAACGTCTCGGGACGCAGTCTTTCAACGGTATGGATGAGATCGTGGAATTCCGCGACCAGCACCGCCAAATCGCGAATAGCGGTCGGCACGCGCAGCCGCTGGCACAGTCCTTCGACCAGTTTCACGCCCGCTGGACCATGGCCGTGATGGCTTGGCCAATGTTCTTTTGGCGTTAAGCCTTTACCCAGATCGTGGCATAGCGCCGAGAAGCGGATATCGACAGCTGGGCTGAGTTCTGCGGCCAGCTTTAACGTCATCAGGGTGTGTATGCCGGTGTCTATTTCTGGATGCCATTTGGCGGGCGCTGGCACACCAAATAGCGCATCGATTTCCGGGAACAGAACTTTGAGGGCGTTGCAATCACGTAACACCTGGAAATAAACCTGAGGATCTTGCGTTTGCAGCGCCTTCTCGGTTTCTTTCCAAACTCTTTCCGGGGTCAGAGCCTCAAGTTCACCGCTGGCGGCCATTTCTGTAATCAAACGCTGAGTTTCTGGCGCAATAGTAAAGCCCAGATGAGCAAAGCGAGCGGCAAAGCGCGCCAAACGCAGAACGCGTAAGGGGTCTTCACCGAAGGCATCGGAAACGTGACGCAGCACGCGCGCTTCAATGTCGGCCTGCCCATGATAGGGGTCGACCAGCTCACCTTCGGCGCTGCGTGCGATGGCATTGATGGTTAAATCACGGCGCATCAGGTCCTGCTCGAGCGTGACGTCCGGCGAGGCATAGCAGGTAAAGCCATTATACCCAGCGCCAGACTTGCGTTCGGTGCGGGCAAGGGCATATTCGTCGCGGCTGACAGGATGGAGGAATACCGGAAAATCTTTGCCAACCTGTTGATAGCCAAGTTCGAGCATTGCCTCGGGCGTGGAACCGACCACGACCCAATCGTGCTCACTAACGGCGAGATTTAACAGACTGTCGCGGACGGCACCGCCGACCAGATAGATTTCCACGAGATAACTCCTGATGAAGATAAACAAACCAAAAAGGGATTAAGCCCTTATTGTAGCAAATTTGTTAACGCGATTTCTGCCTATCAGTCTGTCAACAATGCTGGATTTGGCGTGAAATGGCTGACTGGCAGCAACACGAAAAGGCACGTGAAGTGCCTTTTCTGAAATCAGCTTTATAGTGCGGAGTTAAGAAACTCAGCTCATCCAGCGATCTTTCTTCTTGCGACGTGGAACCAGGTGAGGCAACAGCAGACCGAGGATCAGGCCAATGCCTGCCACGCCACCGCCGTACATAAACCATTGAAGAATAATGGTTCTCTGCTTGTCATCCAGCTGGACGTTCACCGCGCTGACTTTCTTCTGCGCCACGATCAGCTGGTTTTTCAGATCCTGATTTTCTTTCTTCAGACCGTTGATAATGCTATCGCTCGAGGCAACTTTTTGCTGCATCTCGGCGGTGCGCTGGTTCCAGCTATTATCAATATTGCTCAGCTTGTCAGTCAGGGTTTTCACCTGCTGCTGAAGGTCGGGTACCTGGGTGCGCAGACTTGGCGATGTGCTCAACTGGTCGAGTGGGATCCAAGCATCGCGGCCTTTAGCGTCAACGATTTGGCCATAGTTGGTGGCAGAGTTGACGCTCTTTAAGGTGACTTCATCACCAGAATTCAGCGCACCGACAATGCGAAACTGATTGCCTGGGCCGCTGTGAATATAGGTAATCAAATCGTCGGAAATGTAGCGCTTCTCATCGGCGTGAGCGCCCCAAGTGATGCCTAAAGTGAGCAAAGCGAAACCAAAAAGGCGTAATTTATTCATTATTCGTCATTCTTCGTAGTTGGCGGGCCTGTGAATCAGTGCCCCATCTGTCGATAAAATTTGTGATGAACGATAGTAAGGGCAACAGTGTGACGACGCAATGCATAAACCTAAATGAGAACTATCTTACAATCCCACGAGATGCGGCTCCCGGCGGGCGTGTATGATAGAATTGCCTAAACTTTTTTAAACTAAAATGCTTTATCAGCGAAGAAGCGGTGCAAAGACTTATGACCTTAGAAATAGAATTAAAATTTATTGCCACTCCTGCGGCAATTGCCGAGCTTCCTGAGCAGTTGGCTGCGTTTACCTGTGAGCACTCTGCGCCACAGAAGCTCACCAATATTTATTATGAAACGGCGGATAACCGCCTGCGTAAGCTGGATATAGGGCTGCGTATTCGCGGTTTTGACGACAGCTACGAGATGACTATCAAGACCGCCGGAAAAGTGGTGGCGGGGCTACATCAGCGTCCTGAATACAATGTCAGTATCAAGAAGCCTGAGCTGGACCTGAGCCTGTTCCCGGCTGATATCTGGCCAGAGGGTTTCGACGTCACCGCGCTACAGGCCGAGCTGAAGCCACTGTTCCGTACTGATTTTGTGCGTGAGAAGTGGGTGATCACTTACCAGCAAAGCGAGATTGAGCTTGGCCTCGACCAAGGTCACGTGACGGCGGGTGAGCAGTCAGAGTCGCTTTCTGAAATCGAACTCGAGATCAAAAAGGGCAATACCGGTGATTTACTGGCGCTGGCGGCACTGTTGGGTAAAAACGGTGGACTGCGTCTCGGCGGCCTGAGTAAGGCGGCACGCGGTTATCATCTGGCACAGGGCAACGTGGTGCGAGAAGCGCGTGCGCTGCCTGTTTTCCACGCGGCCCCTAAAGCGACCGTAGAACAAGCTCTTAGCGGCATGCTTGAGCTGGCGTTAAGCCACTGGCAGTATCACGAAGAGCTGTGGGTGCGTGGCGACAAAACCGCGCGTATCAGCGTTTTGCAAGGCGTTGAGGCCGTGCGCCAGACGCTGGTGATTTACGGCGGACTCATTCCACGCAAAGCCTCTACCGAGCTGCGCGCTGCGCTGACTGCATTGGCGGAAAAGCTCGAGAAGAAAGGGCTGGACGCGCAGGAAACCTGCCTCAGTGCAGACTATCTGCAATGTAAGTTAGCACTCACTTCATGGTTGGCAAACCAGGCCTGGAAGCCATTCGTCGACGATAAGTCGCAGAAGAAGCTCGACGGCTCCTTCAAGCGATTCGCCGATATCATGCTTGGCCGCACTGCGGCAGACTTGAAAGAGGCTTTCGCCCAGTCGCTGACCGAAGAGGGATTCCGCGACCAGCTCGCGCGCCTGAAGCGCCAGGTAATCGCCTTCCACCTTCTGAGCGGAGCCTATCCTCTAGAGGAATCAATGGCTTATATTAATGTCTGGACTGAACTTCAGCAGGCTATCGTGCAGCAACAGCACGCCTGGGAAGACTCGGCTCGTCAGCACGCGGTGATGCAGACTGCGTTTTGGTTAAACGGACAACCCCGCTAATCCTAAGCCCGGCCTGACGCTACGTCAGGCCGATTATGAAAGGAACCCAATAATGTTGCCTCTCACCCCGCTGCTCGCGGCTCAGGCCGAAAAGCTGCACCTGCGTTTTAAACAAAGCCAAGAACAACAGCAATTAAACGACCTGCCTCCGCTCACCGAAGGTGCGCTACGCGTGCTTGCCAGCAGTGACTTTATGAGTGAGAACTTTATTGTGCATCCGCAGTGGTGGCGGGAGATTTCCGCCAGCCCGCCGCGCGTGGATGAGTGGCAATATTATGCACAGGAGCTTGCCGACGAGCTGGCTAAGGTACAGGACGAAGCGGGGCTGATGAAGGCGCTGCGCCAGTTTCGCAAGGCTAAAATGCTGCGTATCAGCTGGTCGCAGGCGATGCAAACTAGCAGCTGCGAGCAAACGCTACAGCAGCTGAGCGTATTGGCCGAGACGCTGATCGTCGCCGCCCGCGACTGGCTCTACGAGACCTGTTGCCGCGAGTGGGGCACGCCGGTAAACGCGGCGGGTGAGCCGCAGAAACTGCTGATTTTAGGTATGGGCAAACTCGGTGGGGGTGAACTTAATTTTTCCTCTGATATCGACCTGATTTTCTCTTATCCGGAAAACGGGCAGACACAGGGCGGACGTCGTCAGCTCGAAAACGCCCAATTTTTTATCCGTTTGGGTCAACGTCTGATTAAAGCGTTGGATCAGCCGACTATTGACGGCTTCGTCTATCGCGTTGACATGCGCCTTCGCCCTTTTGGTGACAGCGGTCCGCTGGTAATGAGCTTCTCGGCGCTCGAAGATTACTATCAGGAGCAGGGCCGAGACTGGGAACGTTATGCGATGGTCAAGGCCAAGCTGATGGGCGACGCTGAAGACGCCAGCAGTCAGGAAATTCGCAAGATGCTGAAGCCGTTCGTGTTTCGGCGCTACATCGATTTCAGCGTGATCCAGTCACTGCGTAATATGAAAGGCATGATCGCCCGTGAGGTTCGCCGTCGCGGGCTGAAAGACAATATCAAGCTCGGCGCGGGCGGTATCCGCGAGATTGAGTTTATCGTGCAGGTGTTCCAGCTGATACGCGGTGGCCGTGAGCCCTCGCTTCAGCAGAGGGCGCTGCTGCCGACCCTGCAGGCGGTCGCGGCGCTGCACCTGCTGCCCGAGTCGCAGGTCCGTCAACTCAATGAAAGTTATCTGTTTTTACGTCGTCTTGAGAACTTGCTACAGGCTATTGCCGATGAACAAACGCAGACCCTGCCGGGTGATGATCTCAACCGGGCGCGCCTCGCATGGGGCATGAATTTCAATACCTGGGACGAGCTGCATCAGCACACGACCCAGCATATGTTGGCGGTGCGCGGGGTCTTTGATGACCTGATTGGCGACGACACGCCAGACGCCGGTGATGACCCACAGCAGGAGCAGTTCAACAGCCTGTGGACCGATGAACTCGATGACGGCGACCTGCTGCCGCTGGCCGAACCTCTTAGTGAACAGGCGCGCACCAGGCTGCTGCGCACCATCGGCGATTTCCGTCAGGACGTGGACAAACGTACCATCGGGCCACGTGGACGTGACCAGCTCGACCAGCTGATGCCAAGAATGCTGGCGCAAGTGTGTACTTACAAAAACGCCGACGTCCTGCTGCAGCGCCTGACCCTGCTGCTGCTCAATATCGTCACGCGGACCACCTATATCGAGCTGCTGGTGGAGTATCCCGGTGCGCTTAAACAGCTTATTCGCCTCTGTGCCGCCTCCCCGATGGTGGCCAATCAGCTTGCACGACACCCGATCCTCCTCGACGAACTCCTCGACCCGAACACGCTATATCAGCCTATCGCTCCGGAGTCCTACCCCGATGAACTGCGCCAGTATCTATTGCGCGTGCCAGCGGATGACGAAGAGCAGCAAATCGAAGCGCTGCGTCAGTTCAAACAGGCCCAGCAGCTGCGCATTGCCGCCGGAGATATTGCCGGTGTACTGCCGGTGATGAAGGTCAGCGATCATCTGACCTATCTGGCCGAGGCGATTCTGACGGCGGTTATCCAGCAGGCATGGGACCATATGCTGTCACGCTATGGCCAGCCGACCTATCTGCAGCAGCAGGAAGGGCGCGGTTTTGCGGTTATTGGCTACGGCAAGCTGGGCGGCTGGGAGTTGGGCTACAGTTCAGATATGGACCTGGTATTCCTGCACGATTGTCCAATGGATGTGGTGACCGACGGGCCACGCAGCATCGACGGACGGCAGTTTTACCTGCGTCTGGCGCAGCGCATCATGCACCTTTTCAGCACCCGCACGGCGTCGGGCATTCTGTATGAGGTCGACGATCGTCTGCGTCCTTCTGGCGCCTCGGGCATGCTGGTCAGCACCCTCACCGCTTTCCGGGAATATCAGCAGGAAAACGCCTGGACCTGGGAGCATCAGGCGCTGGTCCGTGCCCGCGTGGTGTACGGCAGTCCTGAAATGACCCAGCAGATTAACGGCATCCGTCGCGAGATCCTTTGTAAGCCGCGCGATGGCGAGCAGTTGAAAAAAGAAGTCCGCGAGATGCGTGAAAAGATGGTCGCTCATTTAGCAACCAAAAAGGGTGACGTTTTCGATCTCAAGGCAGATCCGGGCGGGATTACCGACATTGAATTTATCGCTCAGTATCTGGTTCTGCGCTACGCCAGCACGGAGCCTGACCTGACCCGTTGGTCTGATAACGTGCGTATTTTCGAGCTGATGGCGAAATACAAGATTATGTCGCATGAGGAGGCGGTACAGCTGACTCATGCCTATGTGACCCTGCGTGATGAAATACATCATCTGGCTTTACAGGAACATAATGGGAAAGTTGCGGTCGATATGTTTGTCACCGAGCGCGAGCAGGTGATCGAGAGCTGGCAGCGCTGGCTGAGCTGAGTCGGTTTTACCAACAACCTTTTTCGCTTGTGATATTATCGCGCGCATTGTTTTTGGTGTGACAAAACGATTTTCGCTACGAACAACACCATTTTGGCTACGATTTGTTCAGATAGCCTGTTTGCTAAGTTTTATACCCGGAAATCGCGGGTATCTCTGTTTTGGAGTGTGGGATGAAAGTAACTTTGCCTGAGTTTCACCGTGCCGGCGTTCTGGTCGTAGGTGACGTAATGCTAGACCGCTACTGGTATGGCCCAACCAGCCGTATATCGCCGGAAGCGCCGGTGCCGGTTGTTAAAGTCAATACGATTGAAGAGCGTCCTGGCGGTGCGGCAAACGTGGCGATGAACATTGCCTCGCTCGGCGCCTGTTCTCGCCTGATTGGCTTGACTGGTGCCGACGATGCCGCCCGGGCGTTGAGTGAGCGTTTGAGCGAAGTGAACGTCAGCTGCGATTTCCTGGCCGTACCCACACATCCGACAATTACCAAGCTGCGCGTACTTTCGCGTAACCAGCAGTTGATTCGTCTCGACTTCGAAGAAGGTTTCGAGGGTATCGACCTACAGCCTATTCTGGACAAAATTCAGAACGCCTTGCCAGAAACAGGTGCGTTGGTGTTGTCTGACTATGCTAAAGGCGCCTTGCAAGACGTGCAGTCTATGATAGCGCTGGCTAAAAAGGCGGGTGTACCGGTGCTGGTCGATCCTAAAGGATCCGACTTCGAGCGTTATCGCGGTGCGACGCTGTTGACGCCAAACCTCTCCGAATTTGAAGCGGTGGTCGGCGCCTGTAAAGACGAGGCTCAGCTGGTGGAGAAAGGCATGGCGTTGATCGCCAACTTTGAGCTTTCTGCACTGTTGGTGACCCGTTCCGAACAGGGCATGACGCTGCTGCAACCGGGCAAGGCGCCGCTGCATTTGCCAACCCAGGCGCAGGAAGTGTATGACGTAACCGGTGCAGGCGACACAGTGATTGGTGTGCTGGCGACCGTGCTGGCCGCGGGCAGCAGCCTTGAGGAAGCCTGTTTCCTCGCCAACGCCGCTGCCGGTGTGGTAGTCGGTAAGTTGGGAACCTCCACCGTTTCTACCGTTGAGCTTGAAAATGCGGTACATGGTCGTACCGAAACCGGTTTTGGCGTGATGACCGAAGAAGAGCTGAAAGTTGCCGTCGCCCATGCGCGTCAGCGCGGCGAGAAGGTTGTGATGACCAACGGCATCTTTGATATTTTGCACGCGGGCCACGTTTCTTACCTTGCCAATGCGCGCAAGCTGGGCGATCGCCTGATTGTGGCGGTAAACAGCGATGCCTCGACCAAGCGTTTAAAAGGCGAAACGCGCCCAATCAATGCTCAAGCACAGCGTATGGCCGTGTTGGCCGGATTAGGTGCGGTTGACTGGGTGGTCGGCTTTGAAGAAGATACGCCGCGTCGCCTGATTGCCGGAGTGTTACCCGACCTGTTGGTCAAGGGCGGAGACTACGAGCCTCATCAGATTGCCGGATGCGACGAAGTGTGGGCCAATGGCGGTGAAGTCAAAGTCCTGAATTTTGAAGATGGTTTATCAACTACCAAGATAATCAATCAGATTAAATCTCAGGAGTAGAGAGCCTCGCTTCTCGCGCTCTGACCATTAAAAAAGGCCTGCTTATGCGGGCCTTTTTATTGCAAGAAGACGGTTATTCCTGCGGCTTCTCTGCGCTTGGGGCGGCAGTCGCTGCCAGTTGGGTTTCAAGCTGGGTCAGGCGCTGTTCCAGCAGCGTCAGTTTTTCACGGGTGCGCAGCAGAACCTGCGTCTGTACGTCAAACTCTTCGCGGTTAACCAAGTCCATGCGGCTGAACTGAGCCTGAAGAACCTGACGCACTTTCTTTTCTGTATCTTCCCCAAACTCGCGGATCCCTTTAGGCATGGCTTCATGAACCTGGCGAGCTATTTGTTCAATTTTTTTAGTGTCGATCATTGTCGTTACCCTGTTTCAGAAAAGTGGCGTTCTCTTAGTGTAATGCCAGATTGCCATTCTATAAACCTTTCACGACACCTTTAATCGTTCATCTCCACGGCCCAATAGCACGATGGGTGCATTGCCCGCAGCTTTTTTTGGCGTTATAGTTGGCATGCTTATTCTCAGGGCGGGGTGCAAGTCCCCACCGGCGGTAAACCACAGAACAAATTGATGAAACACTCTTTCATCATCGTGGAAGCCCGCGAGCGCTTAGGTTTCTTCATCTTTGATGGAGGGCATAAGGTCAGCAGATCCGGTGTAATTCCGGGGCCGACGGTTATAGTCCGGATGGGAGAGAGTAACGAATTGATCGGGCTTAAATGCCCGCTACGTTATTTTATAGCGATAGCCTGCTATACGCATGGCCATGCTGACTCCGCAAGACGCCCTGATTCTGGTAATCCATTTATTTTCATAGAGTTAATGAGGTTATTTTACCATGAATCAGACTTTACTTTCCGAATTCGGCACGCCGTCAGAACGCGTTGAACGCGCACTCGCTGCGCTACGCAATGGCCAGGGTGTGATGGTGCTGGATGACGAAAACCGCGAAAACGAAGGCGATATGATCTTCGCCGCAGAAACCATGACCGTTGAGCAAATGGCGCTAACTATTCGCCACGGCAGCGGCATCGTGTGCCTGTGTTTAACCGACCAACGCCGCAAGCAGCTCGAGCTTCCGATGATGGTTGAGCAAAACTCCAGCCACTATCAGACCGGTTTTACCGTGACTATCGAAGCGGCTAAAGGGGTGACGACCGGTGTTTCCGCGTCAGACCGCTTGACCACTATTCGTGCAGCAATTGCCGAGGGTGCAAAACCTTCCGATCTTAACCGTCCAGGGCACGTGTTCCCGCTGCGCGCGCGCGACGGCGGTGTATTGACCCGCCGTGGCCATACCGAAGCGACCATCGATCTCGTGAGTCTGGCTGGATTCGGCCCTTACGGCGTTCTGTGCGAACTGACCAATGACGACGGCAGCATGGCTCACGCGCCAGAAGCCATTGTGTTTGCCAACAATCATAATATGCCGGTGGTGACCATCGACGATCTGGTGGCTTATCGCGAAGCTCTGACTCAGCAGGCTGGCTAAGCTTTTTATTTACCAGGTCATGTATTAACAAGAGCCGACAGAGTTTATGTCGGCTTTTTAATTTTTCAGCAACAAGATCACAGGGTATTAAGGTTTTATAAGGGGAGGACGGTAGGATGCCGGTTAACCAGTGAGTAGAATTTTATCATTCATTTATTAACTTAATTGGTTTGATTTTGATAAATAATTCCTCATTGAATATAAAAGTTAAGTTTGGTGTCTTATTTCTGTTTTGCCTGATCTCATGCCTGTCCTTTGGTTACCCATTTAAAATTATGCATGTTATTACACTATTTTTAATCATGCTTACCGTCTCAAGTTTTTCATCGTTTTTATATAAATTACTTATCGCCATAATCTTTATTATTTCTTCATTCTATCTCCCAGTTGCATTATCTTTTGGTCCGGTTGATTTTAATACCCTCCTTTCGGTGAAATATAGTAATGTAAGTGAAGGTATTATGCTTATAAAAACCATTCCTGGGTTCTATTTTAGCTTGCCACTCGTGACTCTCGCTATGACGATTTTTATTTTCGACATAAAGGTCGACAAATTAAATTTCAGGCCGATAATTATCACTTACCTTTTTATCTCCTTAGTTTCGACGCCGGTCAGGCTTTATATCAATGAGGGTAGGGTGAAAGTTTTTAGCACAGGTATTCCTGTTGTAAGATTTGTCACTGATGTTCTCGAGAATTACCGCCAAGTGGATGAGGAAACGGCCTTAATGCAGCAGAGCCTGACCACCCCAGACGTCTGGGCTCCAGAAAGAACGCTCACTAACTATCAGAATTACATAATAATCATCGGTGAGAGCGTACGCAGCGACTACCTGAATGCCTATGGTTTTCCGATCGGTAATACGCCTTTTATGAGCTCGGCTCCGGGGGTGTTATTTACCCATTATATTTCGGCAGCATCATCAACGCAGACTTCGCTGAAGAATTCATTATCACTGCGGCGAGGTCTCTACGTTGAGCTGAATAATAATATTATTACCCTGGCTAACAAGGCGGGTTTTACGACCTTTTGGTATTCTAATCAGGGCAGTCTCGGTCCGCACGACACCTCTGTTTCCTCATTCGCCAAAAGAGCTAATTTATTTAATTTTATGCAAAAAGGTAAATCCTCTGATGGGGTTGGATCGGGGGATTTCGATCTTTTAGGCGGTGTCGCCTCAGTGATGAAAAAAAATAAGCCGGCGAAACTGATTGTATTACACCTGATGGGTTCGCATCCTCTTGCCTGTGACAGGACGAAAGGGAAATATCAGGAATTCAGCCAATCAAAGGAAATATCCTGCTATATCCAAAGTATTAGAGAAACGGATGAACTTCTTTCCAGGGTAGTGGAATTAGCGAAAGAGAGCGGTCAGAGTTGGTCAATGATGTATTTCGCTGACCATGGCCTAGCATTTAAGGGGCCGGACACCGATAACGCGCGATTACAGCACGGTGATAAATTAAAACAAAATTATACCGTGCCGATGTTTATGACTTCATCAGACAGTAAAAGAAGGGAAGTTAATTCTTACCCTAGAAGTGCGATTAATTTCCTGAGCCTGTTTGCGCAGTGGACGGGTATTAAGGATAAGCTGATCGGCACGGGCTGCAATATGCTGGCTGATGTCCCCTGTGACAATCAGGATCGGGTGATTCAATTCACTCAGGAGCAAGTACTATTCTCATCACTTGGAGAAGATACCCCGGCCCATTAACTTAACCATTCAAATTTATTGAACATCATCATCACGGTTATCCGGCTGATCCGAGTAGAGGAAAAGAGTAACCTCTTTCTATCGAATGGTCGCCGTCGCGGTGACCATTACCTCTTAATCCGAGCGGTAAGGAACATTTTATGACTACCTCACGCATGCCAGCACTGTTTTTGGGACACGGTAGTCCGATGAACGTGCTCGAAGACAACGTCTATACCCGTGCCTGGGAAGCGCTGGGGGAAAACCTGCCGCGTCCGAAGGCGATCCTTGCTGTTTCTGCCCACTGGTACACCCGTGGTACCGCAGTGACGGCGATGGAGAATCCGCGCACCATTCACGATTTCGGAGGCTTTCCGCAGGCGCTGTTTGATAAACGTTATCCAGCACCGGGCTCTCCCGCGCTGGCAAAACGTGTTCAGGCGCTGCTGGCACCGCTAGACGTGATTGCCGATCAAGAATGGGGTTACGATCACGGATCCTGGGGCGTGCTGATCAAGATGTATCCTGAGGCCGATATCCCCATGATCCAGCTCAGCATCGACGGCACTAAACCGGCTGAATATCATTATCAGCTGGGTAAAAAGCTTGCTGCACTGCGTGACGAGGGCGTGATGATCGTTGCCAGCGGCAACGTGGTGCATAACCTGCGTATGGTGAAATGGGAAGGAAACGCCGAACCCTACCCGTGGGCAAGGGCTTTTGATGAATACGTGGTGAATAATCTTGGCTGGAAAGGGGAGGCGAAGGACCATCCGCTGGTTAACTTTATGCAGCACGAAGGTGCCGCGTTGTCTAACCCAACGCCCGAACATTACCTGCCGCTGCTTTACCTGCTGGGCACCTGGGACGGCGTGGAGCCAATCACACTGCCAACCCAGGGAACGGTGATGAGTTCCCTGAGCATGCTGTCGGTGCAGCTGGGCTAAGCGCCGTTAGCCGATAATCGCATGCGGATAAAAGCGCGAGAGATCCTGGGTGATTAATGCCCGATCTTCGCGTAGGCCGATGCCGCAAGGTTCGCCGTTGACCAGCCAGCTGCCGATTAGCGTGTAGCTGTCGTTAAAGCGCGGCATCGGGCAATATTCCTGCACGATCATGCCTTCCTTGCCGTACGGGCCTTCCGCACTGGCGATCTCTTTGCCGTTCTCAATGATGCGAATGTTGGCACCTTCACGTGAAAACAGCGGCTTAATGACATAGCTGTCCATCGGCGGGTGTGCGTCTTCGGCAAAGTAGGACTCAAGCAGATTCGGGTGGTTAGGGAACATCTCCCACAGCAGTGGCAGCAGCGCTTTGTTGGAGATAATCGCCTTCCAGGCCGGTTCAAGCCAGCGAACGCCGGCGTCTTCCAGCTTGGTGGAAAAAGTCTCGCGGAACATAAATTCCCACGGGTATAGCTTGAACAGGTTGCTGATGATTTGATCCTGCGGATCGGTAAACTGACCGCGCTCACCTAAACCGATCTCTTCTATATAGAGGAAATCGTTCGCGAGTCCGGCTTCCTGCGCGCAGTCCTGCAGATACTGTACGGTGCCGCGATCCTCTTCCGTGTCCTGACAGCAGGCAAAATGCAGCAGTGAAAAGCCGTGCTGATTCTTCAGTTCAGAAAATCGCTCGATCAGTTTTTCTTGCAGACTGTTGTACTGATCCGCCTGCTGAGGCAAACCGCCTGCAGCAATTTGATCTTCAAGCCACAGCCACTGGAAAAATGCGGCCTCATAGAGCGAGGTCGGCGTATCGGCGTTGTTCTCCAGCAGCTTGGGTGGATTTACGCCGTCATACACCAGGTCCATGCGTGAATAGAGCGAAGGTTGCTGCGTGCGCCACGAGGCCCTGACAAACTCCCAGACGTGTTTGGGGATCTGGAATCTGGCCATCAGCGCGTCGCTGTTCACCACGCGATCCACGACCTTCAGGCACATTTGGTGCAGTTCCGCCGTAGCATCTTCCAGCTGTTCAATCTGCGCCAGCGTGAATTGATAGTAGGCGTCTTCACACCAGTACGGCTCGCCGTACATTGTGTGGAAGTTAAAGCCGAACTCGGTGGCTTTTTCGCGCCAGTTAGGACGCTCTTGCAGGGCTACGCGTTTCATTATTAGCCACCCATACTGCGCATTGGAGTACGCGTACTCGAGGCCGCACTGCGCTGCATCGAGGTTTGTTTCGCCACGCTCTCGCCGAAGCCCCCGCGGGTCACTGTGCTGGTGGTCGCCGGTTTTGGTGCCATCGCCGATGGCGGCACGTTCATGCTGCGGCCGGTCGTTGCCGGACCATAGCTCTTACCGCTTGCATCGACAAACTTGCCGTTAGCCGGGCTGCCTGCGTTCTTGGAGGTAAACAACGGCTGCTGTGCATATCCGCCGCCGCCCATCATTCTGCCCATCATAAAGCCTGCCATCAGCGGCATCCACATGCTGCCACCTTGCTGAGACTCGGCAGACATGCCGGCCTGCGCTGGAGCCTGCGTACATTGAGACTCACCAAATTCGGCCACACAGTCGGCACGATTGGCGTATTTTGGCGCGGTTTTAGCCGCTTCGGCTTTGGCTTCGGTAAAGGCTTTGGCACATTGCGCACTGCTGGAAGGGTTTGCCTTTGAACAGTCGTCGGCGTTCTGATAAAGCGACACGTTTTCATCACTTTTTTCACAGGCGCTGAGCATAAATACGGCGCTGATAGCTATAGCGGCCGGGGTAATTCGCGAGCTACGCCAGGATTTCCGGAAGGTAGCAAGATTAATATTTTGTGTCCGTTTCATTGTATAGATCCCATTGTCGGGCTTTTATTTGCCCTTACCCAGAGTGAGTTACATTTGTAACAGAATAAGAATAAGGTAAAGATGCTTACTATTAAAGCAGGAACGGCCAACGTTACGAGACTTTACGTTCAGACGTGAAATCTGACCAGAAAAGGGGGGGTTGGTGCGGATTATGGGCTGGATGAGAAAGAAAACCGCCTCTGGAGGCGGTTGTAGAAAAGCTTTAGCGTGTTTTCAGAAACATCTACCTAGTTTTGGAAAGGATTACCGCTGGCCTTCACTGCCCTTGGCGTCGCTGACACGCTGGCGCGTTTAATCGGTGCAGGGGCTGGCATTGTGCTAGTGTTTAAACCATCTGCCGCCGCATTTTGCTGCGGTGTTTCAGGCGCAACCTGCTCAGGACTGGTTGGCACCGGCTGTCCCAGCACGCCGTTGAGCGCCAACAGGTCGTTTTCATTGAGCGTACCCAAAGCTGACTTCACGTTTAACTGGTTAATAAGATAGGTATAACGGGCGCTCGAGAGCTCCTGTTTAGCGTTATACAGCGTGGTCGTCGCGTCGAGCACGTCAACGATAGTGCGCGTGCCTACCTTGTAGCCTGCTTCCATCGCGTCCAGAGAACTTTGGGCGGATACCACCGCCTGCTTATAGGCGTTGATACTGCTGATGGAGGCTGAAATATTGTTAAACGATGAACGGACGGTCTGCACGACGCTGCGGTGCGCGCTCTCAAGTTGCTCGCTGTAGTTAACGAAGCTGAGCTGTGCCTGTTTAACCTGCGAAGTCACTGAGCCGCCGCTGTAAATAGGAATAGTCAGGCTCAGGCCAACCTTGTTTTCACCGGCGTTAGAGTCATCATAACCATACGCCGGGCCGGTTCTTGAGCCGTTGTATTTAGTATTGGTCAGTCCCGTTGAGGCGGTAAGATCCAGCGTCGGCAAGTGGCCTGCTTCGTAATAGCGAATTTCTTCACGCGCCAAATCCTGCGACAGTCGGGCTGACAGCAGGCTCAGGTTGCGGTTATCAGCTTCTTTGAGCAGATTGTTGACCGGCTCAGGACGCTGGGTGTTAAAGGTTGCGATATTTAGCGATGCCAGCTGCGGGTAGTAAACACCGGTATATTGGCGCAGGACCTCAAGGTAGTTATCCAGGTTATTGCGCGCGGTGACTTCGTTCGCCAGCACGGTGTCATAACTTGAACGAGCGTTCTGCACGTCGGTGATGGCCACCAGGCCTACATTGAATCGCTGTGTGGTTTGGTCCAGCTCTCGGTAAACCGCCTGTTTCTGCGCTTCGGTATAAATGAGGGCATCAATCGCACTCAAAACGTTGAAATACGCAGTAGCGGTGTTCAGAATAAGAGTCTGCTGCGCAGTCTGATAGGTGACATCGGCAATACCGGCCGTTTTTTCCTGCAGAGTCAGAGAGCGCCATTTAGACATATCAAAAATAGTTTGCGTCAACTGCAATGCGCCACTGGCGATCTTACTGTTTACGCCGTTTGCATCACGATAACCGTTGGCATAGTCGTAATCGAGGCCTAATCCCAACTGCGGCAGCAACGGGCTGCGTGCTTCATTAATTTTCTCAAATGCGGCATCACGGGTTGCAGCAGCCGCACGCAAATCCGGGTTACTTTCCTTAGCTTGCCTGTATACCTGCATGAGATTTTCAGCCTGGCCCATCGTGCTAAAGCCGCCGAGACCCAGAGCGACGAGAAGAGGTAGCAGTTTCTTCATTTGCATTCCTTGTAGTGCAGCAATGTTATTATTTAATGCTGTCATTAAAACTAACAGACGCGGATTCTAGCAGAGATTTTTAGGCAATTTGCATGACGTAATGTGCCATCTCAGCCGCTTGTATCCAAATCTAACACAAAAAATCTTGATTATTATTACCGCATCTTCATCAAAAATGCCTGAAATGGAGATAATTTAATTTTAACCGTGGACGGGGTAGCATCGTAATGGACAAATTCAAAGATTCGCCAGTAGTTTTCGGCAGAAATGATTTAGAAATTATTGCGATAGAAAACCGTTACCAAGGTTTTTTCTCCATTAACGCCTATCGGTTTCGCCATCGCCTGTTTAATGGTGAAATGAGCGGAGAGGTGGTGCGAGAAGTTTTTGAACGTGGCCATGCTGCCGTTCTGCTACCTTATGATCCCATACGCGATGAAGTGGTGGTGATTGAACAAATTCGTATACCTGCACTGGGATCCAGCGAGACCCCATGGTTACTCGAGATGGTCGCAGGTATTATAGAAGAGGGCGAAACGGTAGAAGACGTCGCCCGCCGCGAAGCATTGGAAGAAGCTGGCGTAGTGGTTAAACGCTGTAAACCGGTACTCAGCTATCTGGCAAGTCCAGGCGGTACCAGTGAGCGCCTTTCTATTATGGTCGGCGAAGTTGATGCGACGACGGCAGAGGGAATTCATGGTCTGGAAACTGAAAATGAAGACATCCGGGTACACGTGGTCAGCCGGGAGCAGGCTTGCCGCTGGGTGGAAGAAGGAGCGATAGACAATGCTGCGTCAGTGATTGCCCTGCAATGGCTGGCTCTGCACCATGAATCCTTAAAAAAAGAATGGGTTGAATAATGATCAAGCGCTATGTTCCCGATTTTCCTGAAATGATGCGACTGTGCGAGACAAATTTTGCACAGCTGCGCCGTTTGCTGCCTCGAAATGATGAAGTGGGACAGACGGTGACTTATCAGGTAACTAACGCGACCTACCAGTTAAAAATTCTGGAATCGACACGCTATACTTCGCTGGTTGAAATCAAGCAGACCGCCCCCGCCGTCAGCTATTGGAGCCTGCCTTCAATGAGCGTCCGCCTTTATCACGATGCCATGGTTGCTGAAGTGTGTGCGAGCCAACAGATCTTTCGTTTCAAAGCACGCTATGATTATCCTAATAAAAAGTTGCATCAGCGTGACGAAAAGCATCAAATTAACCAGTTTCTTGCTGATTGGTTGCGCTATTGTCTGGCGCATGGAGCCATGCCAGTTCCGGTTTGTTAGACAGACTTGAATAACAAAGGATCGAATTTGGAAAGCCTGTTTAAGCTGCCTTTGGTAGATGGGGCCAAAGTCAGGATATTACAGATTACAGATACTCATCTTTTTGCGGGTGAAGACCAGACTTTGCTGGGCGTTAACACGTTTCGCAGCTATCGCGCCGTGCTGGACGCCATTTCTGCCGAGCAGCGTGAGGTTGATATTATCGCGGCGACCGGGGATTTAGCCCAGGATCAATCGGTCGAGGCCTATCACCACTTTGCAGAGGGCATTAATCGATTTCATGCCCCCTGTGTCTGGTTGCCCGGAAATCATGATTTCCAACCTGCCATGGTGGATGCATTGGCCGAAGCAGGGATCCACCCTTCCAAACAGGTATTGCTGGGCAACGATTGGCAAATTCTTCTGCTCGACACTCAGGTTTTCGGCGTGCCGCACGGTGAGCTGAGCGAATATCAGCTCGACTGGATGACCCGTTGCCTGGACCAGTATCCCGACAGATTTACCCTGATTATGCTGCACCATCATCCGCTGCCGTCGGGCTGTACCTGGCTTGATCAGCACAGTCTGCGCAATGCGCACACGCTGGCGACGGTGCTGCAAGCGTATCCGCAAGTGTCGACGCTGCTTTGTGGGCATATTCATCAGGAGCTGGACCTCGACTGGTACGGCAAGCGCCTGTATGCCACGCCGTCGACCTGCGTGCAGTTCAAACCTCACTGCACCAATTTTACGCTGGATACGCTCGCCCCAGGTTGGCGATATCTGACGCTACACCCTGATGGCCGCGTCGAGACTGAGGTTTGCCGTTTGCAAACCAGCGAGTTTAGCCCCGACGCCGACGCGGAAGGTTATTAATGAGTACCTTGCTTTATCTGCACGGGTTCAATAGTTCTCCTCAGTCTGCCAAGGCGACCGCGATGAAAGCCTGGCTCGCCGAGAACCACCCGCGCATCGAAATGATTATCCCGCAGCTTTTGCCTTATCCCGCCGACGCCGCCGAGCAGCTCGAAACGCTGGTGATGGAAAAATCGGGCGAGAAGATTGGCATCGTTGGCTCGTCTCTCGGCGGCTATTACGCTACCTGGCTGTCGCAGTGCTTTACTCTGCCGGCGGTGGTGGTTAATCCCGCAGTGCGGCCTTATGAACTCTTAATCGACTATCTCGGGGTCAATCAGAACCCCTACACCGGCCAGCAATATGTGTTAGAGTCTCGCCATGTTTACGATCTCAAAGTGATGCAGATCGAGCCTTTGGAGTCACCCGATTTACTCTGGTTACTCCAGCAAACCGGCGATGAAACCCTCGACTACCGTCAGGCCGTGGCGTATTACACCGCGTGCCGCCAGACCGTAGAACCCGAGGGTAATCACACTTTTGTCGGGTTTGAACGTTATTTCTCACCGATTGTGGATTTCTTGGGGTTGGCATCGGATTGAGTATTACTCACGGCGGGCGTTTTGCTTGCCGCAGTCTCGTTCGCCAGCAACAGTATCGTTCACTCACAACCAGAGCCACGAATTAATAAACGATGAGCCAATCAACTTATAACGCGGATTCTATTGAGGTTCTCAGCGGCCTTGAACCTGTGCGTCGCCGTCCTGGCATGTATACCGATACGACTCGGCCCAACCATCTGGGGCAGGAAGTTATCGATAACAGCGTCGATGAGGCGCTGGCCGGTCATGCCCGTCGTATCGAGGTTATTCTGCACGCCGATCAGTCGCTTGAAGTGACCGACGACGGACGCGGCATGCCGGTGGATATTCACCAGGAAGAGGGCATTCCTGCGGTTGAGCTGATCTTCTGCCGCCTACACGCGGGCGGTAAATTCTCGAACAAAAACTACCAGTTCTCCGGCGGCCTGCATGGCGTAGGGATCTCCGTAGTTAACGCCCTGTCCACGCGTGTGGAAGTGACCGTGCGCCGCGACGGGCAAGTCTATGCCATGGCGTTTGAAAACGGCGACAAGGTGCAGGACCTCAGCGTTACCGGCACCGTCGGTAAGCGTAACACGGGGACCAGCGTCCATTTCTGGCCAGACGCCAGCTTCTTCGACAGTCCGCGTTTTTCCGTCAGCCGACTCAGCCATTTGCTGAAGGCCAAGGCGGTGCTGTGTCCGGGCGTTGAAATCATTTTCAAAGATCAGGTCAACAACACCGAGCAGCGCTGGTGCTATGAAGACGGTCTGACTGATTACCTGATGGAGTCGGTCAACGGCCTCATCACGCTGCCTGAAAAGGCTTTCGTCGGCGCGTTTGCCGGAGATACCGAAGCGGTAGACTGGGCGCTGCTGTGGTTGCCTGAGGGCGGCGAGATGCTGACCGAGAGCTACGTTAACCTGATCCCGACCATGCAGGGCGGAACGCACGTCAATGGTCTGCGTCAGGGTCTGCTTGATGCGATGCGCGAGTTCTGCGAATTCCGCAATATTCTGCCTCGCGGCGTTAAGCTCTCCGCAGAGGACATCTGGGAGCGCTGCGCCTATGTGCTGTCGGTCAAGATGCAGGATCCACAGTTTGCCGGTCAGACTAAAGAGCGTCTTTCTTCTCGTCAGTGTGCGGCGTTCGTTTCCGGCGTAGTAAAAGATGCTTTTAGCCTGTGGCTGAACCAGAACGTGCAGGCCGCCGAGCAGCTTGCCGAACTGGCGATTTCCAGCGCGCAGCGTCGTATGCGTGCAGCGAAGAAGGTTGTGCGTAAGAAGCTGACCAGCGGTCCTGCGCTGCCGGGCAAACTGGCCGACTGTACCTCGCAGGACCTGAAAATGACCGAGTTGTTCCTGGTCGAAGGGGACTCGGCGGGCGGATCCGCCAAGCAGGCACGTGACCGCGAATATCAGGCGATCATGCCGCTTAAGGGCAAGATCCTCAACACCTGGGAAGTCTCTTCCGATGAGGTGTTGGCCTCGCAGGAGGTTCACGATATTTCTGTGGCGATCGGCATCGATCCTGACAGTGAAGACTTGACCCAGCTGCGTTACGGCAAGGTTTGTATCCTCGCGGATGCGGACTCCGACGGTCTGCACATCGCCACGCTGCTGTGTGCGCTGTTCGTGCGCCACTTCCGCTCACTGGTACGCGGTGGTCACGTTTACGTTGCCATGCCGCCTCTCTACCGCATCGACTTGGGTAAAGAGGTGTTCTACGCGCTGGATGAAGAAGAGAAAACCGGCGTGCTTGAGCAACTGAAACGCAAGAAAGGCAAGCCAAACGTTCAGCGATTCAAAGGGTTGGGTGAAATGAACCCCCTTCAGCTGCGTGAAACAACGTTGGATCCCAATACCCGCCGTCTGGTGCAGTTAACCATCGACGAAGACGATGTCGATCAGACGCTGCGGATGATGGACATGCTGTTGGCCAAGAAACGTTCTGAAGACCGCCGCAACTGGCTGCAAGACAAGGGCGATACTGCTGAGCTATCAGTCTAATCTTTCCATGCTTTGTTCGGGGAATGGGTCTCTTGGTGCACCTGAATTCTGCATGACTGGGTGGAACAAGTTAGAGACATAAAAAAACCGGAGCCCTTACAGCTCCGGTTTTTTTTTAGGTTCTCATCAGGAAAAACTCAGATATAGATCAGCTTTTCTCGATGATATTGATCTTCACGTCCACGACGTCGTGTTTGATATTTTCACGATGTGCGTGCATGTGTGCCGCCTGCTGATGATCTTCCAGATGTGCCAGGCTTTCCCAATCTTCCAGCATAAAGATGGAGTTGGGCGCACTCTGACGCCATGGGATATGCCCTTTAACGTCAAGAAAAGGCTCATAACGATGGCAGCCTTTTTCTTGCAGAACCTGTGGCAGCAGCTGGGTAATTTTTTCCAGCACTGAATCACGACGGCCTGGCTTGATGATGATTTCAGCGATAACGGTTATCATAAAAACCTCGTTTTCCCTTTAAATGTGTGAGCCTTACAAACTCCCGGCTCACGAGAATGGCGCATTCTGAGTGTGGCAATAAACGCAGAATTTGCCAAACTCAGGATTTACTCAGCGTCTTCCGCTTGACCAAATACGTGTTCAAGGTGTGCGCGGTAGTTAGCGAAGTAACCTTCGATGTCCGGCTGTTTGATAACGTCGTTACACATAAAGGTCGGCAGGGTGTCCATACCGAGGAACTGGTTGGCTTTGTGGAACGGCAGATAAACACCGTCAACGCCCACGCCGTGGAAGAACTGGTCTTTATCTTCAAAGGCTTCCAGTGGCGCATTCCAGGTCACGGAAAGCATGTATGCGGTGCCTTGGATAAGGCCGCCGGAACCGTATTTTTTCGAAGCGTCGGAGCGGGAACGGCCGTCGCTTTCGTACAGACGACCATGGCCTTCGGTGAAGACTTCATCGATATATTTTTTCAACGTCCACGGCGCGCCCATCCACCAACCTGGCATCTGATAGATGATAGCGTCGGCCCACAGATAGCTCTCGATTTCGGCTTCGACGTCGTAGCCTTGTTCGATATGAGTTACGCGAACGCGGTGGCCAGCGTCACGCAGGAAAGAATCGGCAACCTCGGTAAGGCTGATGTTCAGTGCGCCTTTAGAGTGGGCAAAGGTTTTTCCGGCATTGATAATCAGTATGTTGCTCATGGCATAGGCCTCATTAGTAAACTGTTGAGGGAATTGTAACTGAGATTGTTGCGCTTAAAAATGTGCGCCAGAGCACAATACTATTGCTCTTAATGCAATAATTGGCAGGGGTTTATCGACTTTTAGCTGCGCTTTCGCGCAGTGACTGTTCGCTGAAAACACAGCAACTGTGACAGCAAGACGCCATATGATGTACTATCGCGGACATCATCGCCCTGTGCGACAGCGCCCGTGCGTGTCTGCAACCGGGCCTCCTTATTTTCCAGAACGTTCATTTTCCAGCACGACAGTGCGATGGATCTGAGGATAAAAAAGTAATGAGTGAAGTGACTCATGACGGTACAGAGCGTTTAGCGCTGCATACGTTTACCGAGAATGCCTACCTGAACTACTCCATGTACGTAATCATGGACAGGGCACTCCCTTACATCGGCGACGGCCTCAAGCCGGTTCAGCGCCGCATTATTTATGCTATGTCTGAGCTGGGTCTCAGCAATAACGCAAAATTTAAAAAATCTGCCCGTACCGTCGGTGATGTATTGGGTAAGTATCATCCGCACGGCGACAGCGCCTGTTACGAAGCGATGGTATTGATGGCGCAGCCTTTCTCCTATCGCTATCCGCTGGTGGACGGGCAGGGGAACTGGGGCGCACCGGATGACCCTAAGTCGTTTGCCGCGATGCGTTACACCGAATCGCGTCTGTCGAAATACGCCGAAGTTCTGCTGCGTGAGCTGGCGCAGGGTACCGTTGACTGGGTGCCAAACTTCGACGGCACGATGCAGGAGCCGAAAATGCTGCCTGCGCGTCTGCCGAACATTCTTCTCAACGGCACCACCGGCATTGCAGTAGGCATGGCGACGGACATTCCGCCGCATAACCTGCGTGAAGTTGCCAACGCTGCTGTCGCCTTGCTTGAAAAGCCCGGCAGCACGCTCGAAGATCTGCTGGAATACGTGCAGGGGCCGGACTTCCCGACTGAAGCCGAAATCATTACGCCGCGTAACGAGATCCGCAAAATTTACGAATCCGGCAAAGGCTCGGTTCGTATGCGTGCGCTGTGGAAAAAAGAGGACGGCGAAGCAGTGATAACCGCGCTGCCGCATCAGGTTTCCGGTGCCAAGGTGCTGGAGCAGATTGCCAGCCAGATGCGCGCCAAGAAGCTGCCGATGGTTGAGGATTTGCGCGACGAGTCGGATCACGAGAACCCGACCCGTTTGGTTATTGTTCCGCGATCTAACCGTATCGATCTCGATCAAGTGATGAACCACCTGTTTGCGACCACCGATCTTGAGCGCAGCTACCGGATCAACATGAACATGATCGGTCTGGATAACCGTCCGCAGGTGAAAGGACTGGTTGAGATCCTGACCGAGTGGTTGTCGTATCGCCGTGACACCGTGCGCCGCCGTTTAAACTTCCGCCTGGATAAGGTGTTGAAGCGTTTGCATATTCTTGAAGGTTTGTTGATAGCCTTCCTGAACATCGACGAAGTGATCCACATCATTCGCTCCGAAGATGAGCCGAAACCGGTGTTGATGGAACGTTTTGCGCTGAGCGAAACGCAGGCCGAGGCGATTCTCGAGCTGAAATTGCGCCACCTCGCCAAGCTGGAAGAAATGAAGATCCGCGGCGAGCAGGACGAACTGGCGAAGGAGCGCGACCAGCTGCAGGCGCTGCTGGCTTCAGAACGTAAGCTGAGCACCCTGATCCGCAAAGAAATTCAGGCCGACGCCGAGGCCTACGGCGACGACCGCCGTTCGCCGATTATCGAGCGTGAAGAAGCGAAGGCGATGAGTGAAAGTGACTTCATTCCGTCCGAGCCGGTGACCGTTGTTCTGTCCGAGATGGGCTGGGTTCGCAGTGCCAAAGGGCATGATATCGACCCGACCGGCCTGAGTTACAAGGCGGGCGACAGCTTCCGCAGCGCCGCACGTGGTAAGAGCAATCAACCGGTGGTGTTCATCGACTCCACCGGTCGCAGCTATGCGTTGGACACCAACACGCTGCCGTCGGCGCGTGGTCAGGGCGAGCCATTAACCGGTAAGCTGACGCCGCCGCCGGGCGCGACTATCCAGCAGGTGCTGATGGCCGCTGACGATCAGAAGCTGCTGATGGCCTCCGACGCAGGCTACGGTTTCGTGTGTACCTTTAACGATTTGGTTGCACGCAACCGTGCGGGCAAGGCGATGATCACGCTGCCTGAGAACGCCAGTGCGCTGCCGCCTATCGAGCTGGTGGGTGACGACGACATGCTGTTGTCGATTACCAGCGCGGGCCGCATGCTGTTGTTCCCGGTCGCCGATTTACCCCAGCTGTCGAAGGGTAAAGGCAACAAGATTGTCTCAATTTCTGCGGCTGATGCCGCATCGGGAGCCGATAAACTTGCCTGGTTACTGGTGCTGGCACCGCAAACGTCTATCACGCTGCATGTTGGCAAGCGCAAGCTGACGCTGCGTCCTGAAGATTTGCAGAAGTTCCGCGCTGAACGCGGCCGCAAAGGCACGCTGCTGCCACGCGGTTTGCAGCGTATTGACAGGGTCGAAGTCGATGGACCGGCGCGTCCTTCAGTCGGTGACAGCGAAGAATAACGCATCTTATATTGCTTTAATCAGGGCACTTCGGTGCCCTTAATTGCCCAGCTTCACAAAGAATGAAACGATAATTATCAACTTGTGCACGAGCTTGATAATCTTTATTCCTGAGTACAAATAATTTACGTTTGTTGCAATCGCTATTATTTGGATTAATAAAAACCCTCTCCGGGTGAAGAATAACTATTGTATAGAGCCAGCTGAGGCCCGAGAATAGTCCAGCGGCAAGGGAACGGCAGGGGCAAACAGAGTTTGACTCCGGTTGTATGCTTAAGAGGGTGTTATGTTATTTATTTTTCGCTTTATTTATGTCGTGGTTTTCTCAATTCTGTTGTGCATTTTCGGTTCTATTTATTGCCTTTTCAGTCCAAGAAATCCAAAACATGTTGCGACTTTCGGCCATCTTTTTGGCGAACTGGCACCTATCCTTGGCCTGAGGGTTGAAAAACGAACGCCTCCTGAGGCCGCCCATTACGGCAACTGTATTTACATTGCTAACCACCAGAATAACTACGACATGGTGACAGCGGCCAAAGCCGTTCAGCCTCGCACCGTGACCGTGGGTAAAAAAAGCCTGGTATGGATCCCGTTCTTCGGGCCGCTGTACTGGCTGACCGGTAACCTACTGATTGACCGTGATAACCGCACCAAAGCGCACGGCACTATCTCTCAGGTTGTCGAGCAAATTAAAAAGAAAAACGTTTCTATCTGGATGTTCCCGGAAGGCACCCGCAGCCGTGGGCGCGGTCTGATGCCGTTCAAAACCGGTGCTTTCCACGCGGCCATCTCCGCCGGTGTGCCTATCGTCCCAATCTGTGTGTCTAACACCAGCAACAAAATCAAACTTAACCGCTGGAATAACGGTTTGGTGATTGTTGAAATGCTGCCGCCGATTGACACTACGCAGTATGGTAAAGAACGCCTGCGCGAATTATCGGAACACTGCCGTCAATTGATGGCCGATAAAATAGCCGAGCTTGATGCGGAAGTTGCGCAGCGCGAAGCCGAGATGAAGATAAAAAAATAAATAGTTATTTTTAATTCCCCGCCGGATAAGGGCTTTTTACAGAGCCTCACGGCGGGCAATTATTATAGGGTCCGCCGCCATTGAAGGTCAGTGGGCTGATATCGCAGCTTAGATTTTGTGTTCATGGAGAAGATATGTCCCTCAGTCGTCGCAGTTTTATACAGGCAACTGGAATGGCGCTTGCCGCCGGGTCTTTGCCGCTGAGGGCAAACGCAAGCGAGGCCCAGCCCGTATTACCTGTTCCTCCGCTGATTGAGTCCCGCCGCGGACAACCTCTTTTCCTGACGCTTCAGCAGTCGCATTGGGCATTTTTGGGCGGCAGTAAAGCACCGGTCTGGGGCTTTAACGGGATGTATCTCGGCCCGACGGTGCGGGTTTACAACGGCGATGACGTTAAGCTTATCTACAGCAATCGCCTGCCTGTGCCGGCGGCTATGACCATCAGTGGTCTACAGGTTCCCGGCACGCTGACCGGCGGCGCGGCGCGTTTGATGTCGGCGGGCAGCGACTGGTCACCGGTGCTGCCTATTCGTCAGCCTGCCGCAACCTGCTGGTATCACGCCAATACGCCAGGGCACATGGCTGCGCACGTCTATAACGGGCTGGCAGGGATGTGGCTGGTGGAAGATGACGTCAGCAAGAGTCTGCCGCTGCCTAATCACTACGGTGTGGACGATTTCCCGGTGGTTATTCAGGACAAGCGTCTGGATAATTTCGGCGTGCCACAGTACGACACCCCCGCCAGCGGCGGTTTCTTCGGTGATACCATGCTGGTTAACGGCGTGCAGAGTCCGTTTGTGCAGGTCTCGCGCGGCTGGGTGCGTTTGCGTTTACTCAACGCCTCAAATGCGCGTCGCTATGAGCTGACGCTGACCGACAATCGCCCATTCCACGTGATAGCCTCCGACCAAGGGTTCCTGCCTGCGCCGGTCTCCGTGCAGCGCCTTTCTCTGGCGCCCGGTGAACGCCGTGAAGTGCTGATTGATATGTCGCAGGGCGACGAGGTGTCGGTGTCTGCTGGCGAAGCCGCGGGTATTATGGACAGGCTGCGCGGTCTGTTCCAGCCTTCAAGCATTCTGGTTTCGACCATCGTGCTTACCTTGAAACCTACCGGCCTGCTGCCGCTGGTGACTGACAATCTCCCTATGCGCCTGCTCGCCGATCAGCTGATCGTCGGTAACGTTGTGCGCAGCCGCGAGTTCCGCCTGGGGGATAACCAGCCGGGCATCAATGGCGCGGTGTTTGATCCCTCAAGGACCGACGTTCAGGCGTTGCAAGGGACGTGGGAGCGCTGGACGGTGCACGCGGACCTGCCGCAGCCATTCCACGTTCAGGGCGTGACCTTTATGGTCAAGACGGTTAACGGTGCTGCACCGCTGGTAGAAGACGCTGGATTCAAGGATACGGTGTGGGTTGATGGCGAGGTTGAACTGCTGGTTTACCTCAATCAGCCGTCCTATGACCATTTCCCGTTCTTCTTCTACAGCCAGACGTTAGAGCTCGCCGATCGCGGTTCGATGGGGCAGATGGTCATACAACCCTCGCCGAGCTATTAATAAACTCGCCAGGCTATTCAATAAAAAAGGGAGCGGCAGGCACCGCTCCCTTCCGCATTCAGATCAGAAATTCAGTTTATGTTCAGGGTTTGGCCCTAAACGTTTGCCGGTATCCAGCTTAGTGAACTCTGACAGCTCTTCTTTTTCCAGCTTGAAGTCGAAAACGTTGAAGTTTTCGTGAATACGCTTTGGCGTGACGGATTTAGGGATAACAATCAATCCGTTATCAAGGTGCCAGCGAATTACGATTTGCGCCGGTGTCTTGCCATATTTCTTGGCCAATTTCTGAATCAAAGCTTCTTCGAACAGGCCGTCTCCGCCCTGAGCCAGTGGGCTCCAGGACTCGGTCGCGATGCGATGCGTCGCGTTCCATGCGTGCAGTTGGCGCTGCGGCAGTGAAGGGTGCAGCTCTATCTGGTTCACGGTTGGCGCGGTGCCGGTTTCATCAATCAGGCGCTGTAGGTGAGGAATATGGAAGTTACACACGCCGACACTCTTCGCCAGTCCCTGTTCCTTTAATTTCAGCAGCTGTTTCCACGACTCGACGTAGTTGTCCTGATCCGGCAGCGGCCAGTGGATGAGATACAGATCGATATAGTCGAGTTTGAGTTTATCGAGGCTCTCCTCGAGGGCTTTCTGTGCATACAGCTGCTGATCGTTCCACAGCTTAGTGGTCACAAAAATCTCTTCACGCGGGATACTGGTTTCCGCCAGCGCTCGGCCAACGCCCACTTCGTTTTTATACGCGGCGGCGGTGTCGATGTGGCGATAGCCTGCGTCAAGTGCGGTAGCTACCGCATGGGTCGCTTCGTCGTTGCTGGCTTTCCAGACGCCGAGGCCGAGTTGGGGAATTCGATTGCCGTCATTGAGCTTTATGATGGACTGCGTTGACATAAATTTCTCCTGTAGGGGAATGCGTAATCCACGCATTAATTGCCTGATTGAGTAAGTTTAGTAAATGAATAGCCATTTCGCTGAGTTTGCTAATGATTCATTTTCAGGTATTTATCCAAAAAATGTGCTTAACCTGCTCAGAGAAAGACTCTGGCGGACCCGGCGAATTTTTATAATGCATATTCCTGTTTAAAACTTGCCTAATCCTGCAAGCCGCTATAGCAATCATAAGAGTTATGGCAGAATCATTGCCAGTTTGTTTTATTCGGAGAAGAGTCATGCAAGATGTTGAAAGCCTGTGCGCCGAACTGGCAAAAAAAGTCGAGCGGCTGACCGAGACGTCTCCCAAATTTCAGTCTAGCGTGCCGCAGGCAACGCTGATGTGTTACTCGAGCTATCACGCTCGGCAGCCGGTGATGTATAACCCCAGCGTCACGATTGTGTTTCAGGGCAGCAAGATTGGCTATCTGGGCAACAAAACCTTTTCCTACGATCCCAAGAATTACCTGATGCTGACCGTTCCGCTGCCGTTCGAATGCGAGACCTTTGGTACACCAGAGAGGCCGGTAACCGGCGTGTCTATCCGCATCGATCCCGGTATGTTGCAGGACCTTCTGATGGAAATGGGCGATGAAGGGTTCCCGCATCAGCCGGACCAGTCTTCGGGGATCACTTCGGGTTTGCTCGATGAGGACATTCTCTGCGCCAGCGAGCGTCTGCTAGACGTGATGGACAAGCCGCTGCGCGCCAAGGTGCTCGGCCCACAGATCATTCGTGAGATTTTGTTTTTTATTCTGACCAGTGAAAATGGCGGTGCGTTGCAGGCATTGGTGAATCGTCATACGCATTTCAGCCAGATAACCAAGGCACTGCGCAAGATTGAGAATCACTATGCCGAGACGCTCAGCGTTGAGCAGCTGGCCAGTGACGTTAATATGAGCGTCTCGGCGTTCCACCACAATTTCAAGGCTGTCACCAGCACCTCGCCCTTGCAGTATCTGAAGAATTATCGCCTGCACAAGGCGCGGGCAATGATGATCTACGACGGCTTGAAAGCCAGCAGTGCGGCCATCAGCGTGGGATATGAAAGTGCCTCACAGTTTAGCCGCGAGTTTAAACGTTACTTTGGCGTTACGCCGAGCGACGAAATCGCCCGCATGCGTGAGGTAAACTCGCAGACCATTACCGAAACGGTATTCGGCTCTTAAGAGGCGATTTTATGGCGATTACGCCATACGACCAGCAGCGCGCCGGCCAGTCCGGTGACCAGGAGCAGGGCAGGTAAAATCATCAAGCCTGCCATAACCTTGTCTTCGTGACGTTGCACGAAAGGAATATGGCACAGTGCATAACCCATGCCCATGATAACCCCCACCCATAGCACCGCACTCAGCCAGTTGAATACCTGAAAACGACGGTTTTCGAGGCCAGAAATACCGGCAATAGTGGGCAGCAGAGTGCGGACAAAGCCGATAAACCGCGCCGCGAGCAGGGCGGCTAATCCGTGGTTATTGAAGAGGGCATGGGCACGGTCATGATACTGGGCGGGCAGTTGAAGCAGCCAACCTTTTACTACGCGCGTGTGCCCCAGCCAGCGACCTTGCAGATAGCTTAGCCAGCAGCCCAGGGCTGAAGCGACAATCAGGATAATCAGCGTGGGGATCAGGCTCATGACACCTTTGGAAACCAGCGCACCAGTGAGCAGCAGCAGGCTGTCGCCGGGCAGGAATGAAGCAGGAATCAGACCATTTTCGAGAAGCAATGTGGCAAACAGCACCGCGTAGACCACCCATAAAACGTTGGGGTTCGCCAAGACGCTAAAGTCGTGTTGCCATAAAGCATGAAGAATTTGTGTTAATACCGCCATAGGCTTTCCTGTCTGGTTGCTGCAAAAACGTGAGAATTCAGGATCGCGAATCGCTCCCCAACGTCACGATTAAAAAAAGAGTATCAACAATCTTTATAAGTATTTAACGTATTATGTTCAAAAACCGCGCACCATCCTATCAGATAAGTAAGGTTTTGCGCGGTTTGTCGCAATCATTTGATTAAGATCAGGCAATGCGCGCGAAGGCCGCTTCTAAATCGGCAATCAGGTCGTCGCAGTGCTCCAGCCCGATATGCACGCGAACCAGTGTCCCCGTGAAATCAACCTCTTCACCTGGGCGAATGGCCTGGATCTCTTCCGGTTGATTAGCCAGCACCAGCGATTCAAATCCGCCCCACGAATAGGCCATACCGAAGTGCTCGAAGTGGTCGAGATAGTGGGCAAGCTGGTCGTCGGTCAGGCGTTTGGACAGAATAAAGGAGAACAACCCGCAGCTGCCGGTGAAATCACGTTTCCAGAATTCATGCCCTTTACTGCCTGGCAGAGCAGGGTGATTGACGCGTGCTACCTCAGGTCGGGTCTGGAGCCATTCGGCGATGCGCAGGCTGCTTTCCGCGTGCTGCTTGAGACGAACGCCCATGGTACGCAGGCCACGGCTGGCGACGTAGGCGCTGTCGGCATCGACCATTTGCCCCATCAGATAGGACTGCTCGCGCAGCTGTTCCCAGCAACGTTCGTTGGCAACGGCGGTCCCAATCATCGCGTCCGAATGGCCGACGATGTACTTTGTGCCCGCCTGAATCGAGATATCGATATCAAATTCAAGCGCCTTGAACAGAATGCCCGCCGCCCAGGTGTTGTCGATCATCACGATAACCTCAGGAGATACGTCGCGTACGGCCTTGACGATCGTTGGGATATCAGGCACTTCCATGGTGATAGAGCCCGGTGATTCGAGGAATAGCACGCGAGTGTTGGGCTGGACCATGCTGGCAATGTCTGCGCCAATCGAGGCCGGATAATAGGTCGTGCTAACGCCCAGCCGGGTCAGCACTTTCGAGCAGAAGTCCTGCGTCGGTTCATAGGACGAGCTGGCCATCAGGAGGTGATCGCCGGTGTTCACGAACGACAGAATCGCGTTGCTGACCGCCGCTGCGCCACACGGATAAAGCACGCAGCCCGCACCGCCTTCAAGTTCGACCATCGCCTCCTGGAAGGAGAAGTGGGTCAGCGTTCCACGACGTCCATAAAACAGCTCGCCGTTGGCCCGATTCGCGGTCGCGAACTTTTTCTGCGCAACGGACTCAAACATCAGCGAAGACGCGCGCTGGATAACTGCATTAACCGAACCCTGGGTAAATTTTTTGTCTCTTCCTGCACTCACCAGCGCAGTTTCAATCTTCCTGGACGTCATAAGAAAAATTTCACCTTGTTAACCCTGCCATCTGGCATTTTTATTACGTTAGCATGGCCTCCGCGCAGGGTCATGGGTTTGGCGCGATGTGTGAAGATTTTTCATATGAGTAAGAGTGTTTACTTTTCAGGCTACTGCGGAATGTAAATAATAATGATAACCACTATCAATTATGGCTTTTAATTTGTTATCATTTGCCGCGAGTAAATTATTCAATCCTTTGATCACGGCTGGAGGCGCTGCGTGCAAACGTGTCGCATTAAGATGAACAAAGCGGTGTCATTTTTGACGGATGTAAAACAGATGATGAGTACGCGTAAAAGCGGTACAGCAAAAATCGGTACTGTATTGACCTCACTGGTGCTGATGGCAGGATTAACCGGTAGCGCCTGGGCGACGCCTTCTTCGAACGCGGCCAATGCGGTTACCCCTTCCACGACGACCTCGGCATCGGCAGCCCCTGCGGCCACCTCAACCGATGGTAGCGCGGCACCTTTGCTGCAAAGCACTAACGGTATCGATATTAGCGCAACGCCTGCTCAAGACCCGCAAGTCCCCGCGATCCCAAAAGACCTCTCCGTATTAGGCATGTATCAGCATGCTGATATCGTGGTGAAAATCGTGATGATTGGCCTGCTGCTGGCCTCGGTCGTAACCTGGACCCTGCTTTTCAGCAAGGGCGCTGAAGTGTTCTCAGGTAAACGTCGCCTGCGTCGTGAACTGGCGGCACTGCTGCCGGTACGCTCGCTGAAGGAAGCGCTGGAACAGTCAGAAGGCTTCTCGGCCAATAGCGTAAGCAGCCAGATGCTGCGCGACGCTGAAAACGAACTACAGCTGTCTGCCGGTTCTACTGACAACGGCGGCATTAAAGAACGCACCGGTTTCCGCCTTGAGCGTCGCGTGAGCGCCGCGGGCCGTCACATGGGGCGTGGTAACGGTATTCTGGCGACTATCGGGGCAATCTCTCCGTTCGTCGGCCTGTTCGGCACCGTGTGGGGCATTATGAACAGCTTCATCGGGATTGCTCAGACACAGACCACTAACCTGGCCGTAGTCGCACCGGGTATTGCAGAAGCACTGCTGGCCACAGCCGTGGGCCTGATTGCCGCCATTCCGGCGGTGGTTATCTACAACATTTTCGCCCGTACCATCGCGTCATATCGTCATCAGGTTGGCGACGTGGCGGCCCAGATTCTGCTGCTGCAGGGCCGTGATTTGGACCTCGCGGCAAGTGCAGAAGAGGCACCGCGCGCTCAGGCGGGTCATCAGTTACGCGTAGGGTAAGTCAATCATGGCCATTCGTTTGAACGACGACCTCGATGAAAGCGGCGAAATGCATGACATTAACGTCACGCCGTTTATCGACGTTATGCTGGTTCTGCTGATCATCTTTATGGTTGCAGCACCCTTGGCAACGGTAGATGTGCGGGTCAATCTGCCCGCATCTACCGCGCAGTCGCAGCCGAGACCGCCGAAGCCTGTCTTCCTGACGGTCAAAGCCGACAACCAGATGTTCCTCGGTGACAGTCCTGTTCAGCCTGGCAGCCTCAAGGCGTTGCTCGACCAGCGCACACAGGGTGACAAGCAGACGACCATCTTCTTCCGCGCCGACAAGTCTGTCGATTACGCGACCATCATGAGCGTGATGGATAACCTGCGAACCGCCGGATACCTGAAGGTTGGATTAGTCGGTGAAGAGAAAAACGGTGCGGCAACAGGTTAACTCGCGCACGCTACGCTGAGTATCGAGGCCCGGGACAGGATAATGTCCCGGGCTTTTTTATTGCCCGCGCGCGGGGCTGTTATACTTGAGACTGATTAAGCTGGAAGGAGGACGCATGAATCTGGATCTCTTCGATCACCCGGATTTCCACCCAAGCTGGCGTGAAGACCTGTGCCCAGGCGCAGTCGTGCTGCGTGGTGCGGCGCTGGCCGATGACCGCGAGCTGCTCAAGGCGATTGAGAATATCGCCATTCAGGTGCCGTTTCAGTATCGTGCTACCCCCGGTGGCTATGCGATGTCGGTCGCGATGACTAACTGTGGCGATCTCGGTTGGGTCACTGACAGTCGTGGTTATCGCTATCAGTCTACTTCGCCCGAAACCCACCGCCTCTGGCCCGCAATGCCCGACATCTTCCGTACCCTCGCCGTGCACGCAGCGGAGGAGGCCGGTTTCAAAGACTTTCAGCCCGATGCCTGCCTTATCAACCGCTACCAGCCTGGGGCCAAGATGTCGCTGCATCAGGACAAAGACGAGGAGGACTTTGGCCAGCCGATAGTCTCTATCTCGCTCGGCCTGCCTGCGGTGTTCCAATTTGGCGGTATGGAGCGCAGCGATAAAACTCAGCGCGTCAACTTGACCCACGGTGACATCGTGGTGTGGGGCGGTCCAGCGCGACTGCGCTATCATGGAATTTTGCCGCTGAAGGCGGGTGAACATCCGTTGACCGGACAGTACCGCTTTAATCTGACCTTTCGCAAAGCCGTTTAGCGTTCTATAAACATGAGTGAACGCGCAAAGCGCAGGACTTCGCGGGCAATGTGCATTAAACTAGGCGACTTCACTGTTTTCCCCCTCACTTTGTGAAAGACGGACGGGATTAACAGGCATTTTTGAACGAATTTATTAGGCGGTAAGAGCGATGAACGGTGTAATCACAACCTGGTTTGAAGATAAAGGTTTTGGCTTTATCAAAGATGAAAACGGAGATAATCGTTATTTCCATGTGATTAAAGTCGCCAATCCTGATTTGATCAAGAAAGATGCCGTGGTGACCTTTGAGCCAACCACCAACACCAAAGGGTTGTCGGCCTTTGCGGTAAAAGTGATGCCAGAGAGCAAATTTATTCACATTGCCGGTGAGCGCATCAAGATAACCAGCATCAAGTCGTTCCTGGCCTTCAGTGAAGAAGTGCCTGCGGATTCTACAATCGATAAAGAGAACGCCGTTCTGTCTGTTGGCCTGTTGATGAACCGCATCAAGCCAAAAGACGAAGAGACCAAGGCGACAACCCGTACCATCAAGAAGCTGCTGATTACCACCTTCCAGAACAGTACCTACACCTTCTCTGAAGACGAGATAGACATCGACGCGACGATTAAGATCCTCAAAGCGCTGTAATTTCTTGCCTTCAGATGCATAAAACCGTCAGGTCTTTCGACGCTGACGGTTTCTGTTAAAACCGGTTAGATTTCCCCCTCTCCTTGGGCATGCTGTTTTACAGCGGCACAGTGCCAGTCAATACCAGCGAGAACACCATAATCAGCGACACCACCGAAACCGGCACGAACGAGTAGCGAATGTGGTCACGCAGCTCAACACCGGTAAGGCCCAGAGCCAGATAGGTGGTCGCAAATACCGGGCTTATCATCATCGCGATGTTCTTGCCGACGACCATGGTTAGCCCCATCTCCTGCCACGACACGCCGAAGTGTGTACCCACCTTGGCAACCAGCGGATAGATACCATAGAAGAAGGCATCGGGACCAATAACGAAACCGACCAGACCGCCGACGATCCCCATAATAATATGCAAGTGTGGACCCAGGTAATTCGGCATAATAGCTAATACAATATCCGCCATTTGGGTCAGAATAGACTTATCTCCACCACCACTTAATATACCGACGAATACCCCGGCGGCCATCACCGTACCCGAAATCATATATGCACCGTAGGCATATTTTTTCATGACGGCTTCCTGACCCTTCAGAGACGGGTAATTCAGCAGCATAGCGGCGGCAAAGGCACACATAAATATGACATAGGCCTGAAGGTGAGTGACCAGCAGCAACAGCGTTACGCCAATGACTAATAAGACATTAATACTAAATTTCAGGCGGCCGCTTTCAATGGTTGAGTGCGCGCTGTCGGCCACATTTTTGCTTGGCTCTTCAAGATTTTCAGGAATAGGCAAGTTGTTGGCGATACGCTTTTTTTCCTGAAAACCTAGCACCACGCCGAGCACCAGTACGCAGACTAAACCGATGACTTGCACCGGGATCAATTGGTGGTAAAGCGCGTTAACGTCAAGTCCTGAAACGGCGGCAACGCGCGCCAGAGGCCCAGCCCACGGGGTTATATTGGTCACGCCCATGCCGCAGGCCAGCAGGCAAAGCAACACCACGGGGCGGATTTTCATCTTCTGGTAAACCGGTAGCATCGCACCGATGGTAATGAGGACAGAGGGCACCGAAGAACCATCGATGTGAGCGACCAGTGCGATAATACCGGTGACGGTAACAATGGCTACCACGTTATTTCCGGCAATTTTCGTCAGCCAATTGACCAAGGGCTGAAATACGCCAGCCTCGGTCATAATACTGAAGAAAATAATCGAGAAGGTAAAGAGAACGGCGTTTGGCGCAGTTTGCATTACGCCTTTAATAATATACTCATTCATTAACGTTGGGGAATATCCTGCAACAAATCCCGCGATAACGGATAAGAATATAAATAAAGATATTGGCGCTGCTTTTCCCTTAATCAAGAAAAACATCAAGAAGGCTATGAGAATATAACCTATTAAGGCAAGGTACATGAGTTTTTCCTTTTTTTATTCTTTATTCTTTGCAAAACCTGTTTATTTC
>NZ_MRWE01000038.1 GCF_002093665.1 Rouxiella badensis
TGTGTCAATGATCGACACCAAATAACCCATTTAACACGTGTTAAATGGGTTATTTGGTGTCGATCATTGACACAGAGTCAAGTAATGACTTATTTTGAGTTCTCAGACATTGTTCTGAAATGTTCTTGATTATTGTTTCAATAATGCGGTGATTAAATATTATCCAGATCCTTGATATGTTCTGAATTTGTGTTACGATAATCTCAGTTAATTTTTATAGGAAATACACATGGCAAAGATAAAACTAGGGGAATTGATTCAGGCGCTCCAGAAGGAAGTCAGCGACGCGGATGCGTCGGACATGCCGCAGGGAGAAAAGACGAAGCGTTACAAGGCCGCTGCGTCGCGGTTTAAAAATGCGCTGTTTACAGATAAGCGAAAATATCGAGGTAAAACACTGGAAAAACGCATTACAGCAGGCACTTACAGCAACTACATGGCGCGGGCTAGAAAGCGGTTTGATGATTTATTACATCACCATTTTGAGGCCAATATTCACAGGCTAGCGGCCAAGTATCCTCTGTATGCCAATGAGTTGAATGAATGGCTCACCTTACCGGCGGCAGATATTCGTCGGCGTTATAGCGACCTTCTGGAGCACCTGAAATCCATTCTTTCGCTGGCCGAAGACCTCACCGGCATCAAGCCCGCCGTAAAAGCAAACGCGGGTAAGCTGGCACGCATCGCGAAGAAATATCCGAGCTGGGAATTTGCAGTGCTCGAGCTGGCAGACGAAGATGGGAAAGCGGCGCTGGCACACCTGCACAAGCTGTTCCAGCAGGGTCGCCTTTTGCTTGAGGACATCAGCAAGCTACGAATCAACCACGACGTTCTTTATAGCCTGCAATTGAGCGCAGCAGAGCGGAATTCTCTACAGCAGCGCGCCGATGCCATGTTGAGCGAGAAAAAGCGTAATACTATTCTGATTGATTACCCGGTCTACATGCAGGCCATTCATGAGCTGGTGGAAACCGCGCCTGAAAAATTCAACAACGGCACCCGCGTCGGCATGGCTCCCTTGGCATTCGCATTGGCCGCCGTATCGGGCCGTCGAATGATTGAGATAATGTATCAGGGTGAATTTGAAGTGACGGGTCCGAATACCGTCGAGTTTCTCGGGCAGGCCAAAAAGCGTAGTGATGACGGCAGGCCGCGCACGATTTATACCCTTTGCGACGCGGGACTGTTTGTTAGCCGTGTGAACGCGCTGCGCGGCTTCGCAGCGGTGGCGGATTTTGATGATGTGGTCGAGGGTTATGGCGCGCTCGATACGCGTTCCGAAAATGGACGCCTGAATGCCGTCCTCGCAAAAGCATTTAACCCGTGGGTTAAGCGCTTTTTTAACGACGGAAACCGCGTCTACAAAGACAGCCGTGCCATCTATGCCCGAATTGCATACGAAACATGGTTCCGCCATGACCCCAGATGGGAGTCGCTCGACGAGGATGTTTTCTTCGCGGAAATTTTGGGTCATGACGACGAAAATACCCAGCTGCACTATAAACAGTTCAAGCTTCACAACTTTTCGCGCACGTGGCACAGGACCGCTGGCAACGAGAACAGGCGGCTCCTGGCCCTGCAACGACTTGATGACGTCATGCCGGATTTTGCCCGAGGTGATGCCGGTATTCGTTTGCATGAGGAAGTGAAAAAGGTCATTGAGGAAACGCCGGACGCGTTGATAAACAGCAACATGCTTCGCAAGATGAAATTCAATCCAAAGCTGGTGGCGCGCTATCTGGAACTTGCCGCATCGGCACTCGGGCAGGTCGTCGGCGAAAACGGCCAATATCAGCTGCAGGATACCAGCCCACCGATGATTTTAAATGTCGAGACCCACGCCGACGAGCTGGACGACGAGGAAGACGAGGACGACGAGTCGCTGGACGACGACGAAATCGACACGGACGAGGACAACATAGAATCACCTGAGCAGGCTAAAGAGAGCAAGCCGGAAAAGCCTCGTTTCGGGACTACGCAACGCCGCGATGATGGCACGTGGAAGGTTGTTTATGAGTTTTGCGGCAAGGAATATAGCTGGGTTGGACCGGCGGACAATATCCGCGATGCCATGCTGAAAGCGTGGGAGGCTTGTCATGGCTAAAAGTGTTAACGTGACAGAAATCGCTGTGGAGTGTGCTGATTTTAGGGCTTTAGCCCTAAGTGCAGACGAATCAACTTTGTACATGCATATAGAAGACGGCCCGCTTGGCAAGCACTGGTATTGGTGGAAGCGCGGAAAGCCAGGCACTATGCGCGCTGAATTTGTCAGGCTGTCGAATAAATATCCACAAGTGGTGAATGGTAAATTTCAGATTAAGGCAGATGATTAAACCTATTGGGACCACGGTCCCAATCTTTGCATCAGTATCTTGAATTCCCCCAAAATATAGAAGGCAATAATGCTGCTATCGACGGGTGTTATTGCGCGATCGATAACTAGAATCGCGTCCTTTTTTATTCCTACACGCATTGAGGCTGTACTAGCCTTAAAAAGATAAACCGGCGCGCCACGCATATTACACAACGAGTCTAACGATAATGTTTTTTCGACGTACTCCGTCGCTGATGATGAAAATCCCATAAGATTTACCTCGCTAATACTGTTTATTTATACAGTAAATAAGCCGAAGGGAAATAATGAAAATGCAATTATCAGTTATGGGCGTTATCAATCTGAAACTAGGGGAAAATTATTTCCAGCGCATACCAATCGCGGGCGTTTATTTAATTTTACCTCCGTTAGCCATTATCCTAGATGCTAATCATTTCAACCCTGTAAACGTGATCCAGATGTTTTGTTATCTCTAAACACTACCAAACGATCTGGATCATCATTTCAACACCATTCTGCCCCTTGTCAGCTTGCCTCGAGGCGTTTAAGCGCCGCATGGTCGGACGTACTCAGGCTGCCAATATGGTCGGCCAGATACATTCCTGCCAGCGTAGAACGGGTCAGGTTGGCAGGCATGGTTGCCAGTTGTTTCATTTCCGACGTATTCAGCACGCGACATACCCAGCCGAACGGGACCGGCGTATTCGCGACCGCCTGCTTCACCGCAGCCATGTCTGCATTTTCACTGGCGGTGGTTTGGTCGGCATGGAGTGATCCAGATGTTTTATTATCTCTAAACACTACCAAACGATCTGGATCATCATCTCCTGGCATTTCTTCCGCGTCGTGCTTCATGCTGTAAAACGATTTCTTGGCCTGTACGCGGCGACTGTGCAGCTCCTGCATGAATGCGAAGGTATCGGCTTTAACCGTCATAACACGCGCACCACGCGCGCCAAGGCGGGAATTCTCCACTTCCCAACCCAAAGCCCCGCAAATGTCCTTAAATACGACGTCAGGGCGCTTGTTAGCGCCGTTGCGGCCGAGATAACCTCCGAAACGCAGGGTGGTATTAAAGGAACGCACGCTGACCATATCGACCACAGCTTGCAGGGCTGCTTTTTGCGCCTCTCGGGTCGCGTAGCCCTCGCCGGTTTCGATATCAATGCCGCAGGTCTTAAAGTACAGGCGCAGCGCGTTGCGGTGATACAGCGCGTTAATACGGTTCGGGATTTCGACCAGACGGACCCATCGCACTTTCGGGCTGCTCACCGCAGGTTGTAGGCGGCTGAATTTTTCGTCAGCTTCTTCTCGGGTATGCGCCAGCACGTTCACAAACTGCATGCGCCCGGCGCGGCGGAAACTGTAGCTGAAACTTTTTAGCTTCTGGTTGAGGTCGATAGCCGCCGCCGTTTCCTCATCCATGCGCATCAGCTCGAGCAGGCTTAATTTCTTTCGGCCCTGTTCAAGCATGAATTCCAGAGATTCCGGCGTCACCGGTAGCATCAGCTCGTTTTCGATTTCGTAACGGGCCAGCTGGGCCTGCTGGATAACGTCCAGATATTCGCACTCGAGCAAAGCATTGCGTTCTTCTTCGCTTGGCGTCTCGGCTTCCATGTGAATCAGTACGGTCTGGTTCCAGACGCGCTCGCGGGCATCGCGGCGCATGGCCTTTCCGGCCTCGCTAGCGGCATTGTTCTCGGCCAGTCGCTCAACGTCGTAGCCGTCAGCTTCGAGGATTAGCAGCAGGTTATTGCGAAAATCATTCCGCGATTCGGCTTCCTGCGCTGCAAGATGGATCTGCATGTCGGCAAAGTCGGAATCATCCAGCCCAAAGGTTACGCGTCCGGTTTCTTTGTCGAACATCACGTCGGACACGTTGCCGAGCACGTTATCAGTGTAAAGGGTGGCATCGGCATATGCGCCCCGCCTTTCGTCGACGCTGGTTTCCTTGCGGCCGTTTTGCTGCTCGACGCCGAGCAGGAACGTATGCGCATTGCGGTCACGGCGTAACATCTGGATCGCATCGGATGGAACAATCTGGCCGCAGAACATGCCGAAATGGCGCGTGAAGTGTTGCACCTCAAGCGACACGCCGGACGAAATGGCAGGGCTATAAATCAGGGCGTCATATTTGACTGCCTCGGCGTTCGGCTTGTCCGTGAACGCTTCCACGTCCGGCAGCTGCTTGGTGTCTTGGCTGACGTACAGAAATTTCTTGTCAGGAAACTCGGTGCAAAGCTGGTCATACATACCGCTGCCAAAGGCTTTAGAGTCGGTCGCCAGCAAGATTTTTTCGCCCTGCTTAACGGCGCGCACGGCTTCGACAAACAGGCGGTCGCGATCGGTATGCACGGCACGGCGGCGGCGTGGTTCGGTTTCGCCGTGCGGGGTAAACATCACATCGGTGGTGAGATCGATAACATGAATTTTCGACCAGCCAGGAATACCTAGTGATTCACGGCGTTTCATGACCAGTTCAAGAAAAGTAACCAGCGTATCGTTGGCATCGGCATCGGCCATCAGGGCGGTTCCGTCAGTGCGTGCGAACGCGTCCACCAGATGATTAAACACGGCCACCTGTCGTTCCATCGCCTTGCCGACCAGAATAGCGCGAAGGCATTGCGTAGCCTCATCTAGACCGACGAAGTCGTGATTGTGTACCAGCGGCTGCCACTTGTCTTTGATAATCGAGTTAATGCAGATAGTCAGCTTGTTGATAGCTTCCGGCGGAATACCGTTCAGGTCATCGCGGTAATAGAAAATACCGGCATCTGTCGCGGTGTTGTCGTCGCCCAGCTGCATTACGTCGTGCATTGAACTCATGAGGGCCACGCGGTTCGCCATGACGAAAGCGCGGAACGCTGCCTGCATTAGAGGGCGCAGCATTTCCTTTGTCTTGCCGCTGCCCATTGGCGCGCGCAGGATAACGGGACCAGTTAGGGAACGCTTTTGCACCATTGCCAGAATTTTCTTTGTGATCTTGGTGTCAGGCAGGCGGGTATAGGTCACGTGCGCTGCGCGCTTGCTCGGATCAGTGATGCTGCTGGTGAACGACCTCGGGGACTGCGCCTTTTGTTTCTTGGTCCGATATTTCCAATCAAGGCGACTTTGTACCTTCTCAATGATTTGTTCTGGCGCTTTCAAATCGCGCAGTTCTTCGTTCAGCAAGGTTTTCAAGTGATCGAAGGAAATGATGGCCGGGCAGCTCAACATGCCGGTATCCACACATTCAAAGGCTGCCTTTTCAAATGATGCTGTCTGACGAGAATCGGCAAAGCCAAGATTCATCAAAGCAGCATCAAACAGATTAGTAGGTAGAGTCAGCCGGTTGCTTTTGCTTTTCAACTGGTCAGCTGTTGCCTTTTGACCTTGCAATACAAATACATCATTGAAGTCGGTACCCTTTTCGCTGTCGAATGTCGGATAAACGCATCGGACATTGTCATCGCGAAACAGCTTGAGGATCTCGACACCGGTACGCATGCCGGTGTTGCCGTGTCCAATTTCCTTACGGTCGTTATCCAGAAGACAGACGATTTCAAAACTGCTTTCCAGTTCAATCAACTGGCTAACGATGTTTTTGATATTGTTGGCAGAACCGGCCATAAATACAGCGTCAAACTTTCCGAAATCTGCAAGATAGGCAGACGCTGCTGAGGCGAAACCCTCTGCAACGCCTACTCGCTTGGCATTAACCAGCGAGCCAATCATATGAGCAGCCCCGGAATAACTTACTCCCTCTACCGCTTCTGTATATTTTTTACTGCCATCCGCAAAAATTCTCTGCCAGCCTGCGACTTTACCGGCCAGTGGTCCGTTAATGTGCGACATCGGGATAGCCATAAACTCGGTCTTTTCAGAATTGGGACCACGGTCCCACAGCGTGACTCGGCGCACATTGCAGTGCGGGAACACGTCGGCGATCTGCTTATCGACGGCATACGGGAAAGACCCATTTTCGAGTGGCGCGGTGCTGAATGCTTCTTCGGTTCTTTGATAGTTGGCAAGGCGACGTGCGTTATCACGGCGCTTTTTATCTTCCGCCTGCGTCAGCAGGGCTTCGCGGTGGGCTTTATCAGCTTCGCGTTTTTCCTGTTGCTTTTGACGGCGTGTTTCCTCGTCCACAGAATTTGGGACCATGGTCCCAATTCGAGCACGTTCTTCTTTGTACAACTCCCATAGGAAGCTGTGGCCGCTCCAGATACCGCCATCATGACCTTTGCGTACAAAGTTAATGAACGGTGCGATAAGCCCGTCTTTTTCTTCCAGACGCGAGAAGAAATCAACCTTACTTTTATCGGACACGTTGAGGGGCTGGGGTTTGGAACGGGAATATTTCGAGAACCGGCTTTCAGGTCCGCCAGTGTTATGCAGGATTACTTGCGAGGATGTCGCGGACCAGTCAATACCGGCTAAAGCCGCCGCCGTCCGTAAATCATGCTCACCCGCGCGCATGAGCGCGTACGGGTCAGATCCAAACTCTGATTGATAGAATTCTATTAAATTCATTTTATAGCCATATTGGGTGCGCAAAAACTTGCACACAACGTCACGACTTGGCTACAATGAACATGGTTTGTAGTTCAGTAGTAGCAAGTCAAAACTTGGAATTGAAAGAAAAACCCGGACGGCAACCCGGGTTTTTTTTCGCCCAGAATCCGTGTTTCGCTTAAAAATCCGCCATTTATAGGTAATCGATAAGTACGTCGTCACCATCGGCAACATGATAACGATGTACAATCAACAATACAAACTTGGATAGTTAATTAGTCATACTTTTTGAATGTTCCACGCACTGACCACGGCAACTAAGGGGTGCATGAATAAAATCTCGTCCTCGTGGAAAGTCATTCTCTCCAGCGGTTCAGCCGCCGAATTGAACACAATTCCTTCCTCACGGGTATTAACCATCGATAATACCTGAATAAAATTATCATCACTTCTGAGTTTTACCAAATATAGCTCGCCGGGCATCCGTCGGCCATCTTTCTCGAAGATAACAACATCCCCGTAAGGGTATGCGACTGATTGAAGATTATCCACAATTCTCAGACCATATAAGGACCTAGCGCCCGAGGTCGGGATATCGACGAATTGATGGAATTTTTCCGGGTCATAGCCGTGATTTAAATAATCTGCCGCCGGGCCAGTCAGCGTTGTTCCAACAATCGGGATACCGTTCTCCATTGCAGCATCCACCCCTGTTAAAACCCACTCGACCGGCTTCCCATACAATTCAGCAAGTTTAATAGCAAAGTCCAGCGATGGCATAGCATCAGAACGCTCAAGGTGACTTAGCGCACTGTGAGAAACACCCAGTGCTTCAGCCACACCACGAAGCGACCACGCGCTGGCGTTATTCGAATTTTTTAATTTCAGCTCTTCACGGCGAGCTTGTAGCCACTGTCCTCTTTTCATAGCGCAAATGATAACTCCGTTCGGTTAAGCCAGCTATACATTATGTACATTCAGTGAGGAATAATTGATCCAAATGTACAATGCACTTTACAAAGATGTATTGTGTATTTACCATTGGCCGCATGAAAACCTCTGATGTGATTTTATACTACGGAACAAAAGCCGGGGCTGCGAAAGCTTTGAATTGCACCCGCAGCGCGATAGGCCAATGGGGCGATTTTGTCCCCATAACTCGTCAGTTTGAGATTGAGGTAAAGACAGGTGGCAAACTTTTATCAGACTACACGCTGAAAAAATGTCTGCATTTAAACGACAAGGATAAGCAGGAGAAGGGTTAATGCAGGGGGAATACGTCCGGCAGCAGTTACGTGCGGCCCTTTTTGATATGCCGTCAGGCCAAAAAAATCAAATTGTTATTATGGCCGAATCAGCCACCGGTGACAGGCATCTTGAGAAGCCTTCCCGGACCGTCGAGACGGACGATGCTGCAGTAGTTATTGATGCGGAAAAAGTGCGTTACCGGCAAGGGAAAAAGTATACCCAAAATAAGGTATTAATTTCAGAAGAGACCTTCCGAACAGGAGTCTGGCGTCAGTTAGTAAATAAGATGACCGGCGCACACCTTTCATGGGTGAAATATTGCTATGCCGAAAATCTAGAATTTGATCACCAAATGATCATTTGTAAAGAGGTGTGGGAACGATTTCAAGAGAAGGCGAAAGATAGTAGCCATAAGAAAATGGCAAAAAAGACATATGAAATCGTTAACCGCATGGTGTGGCTTGCCGCTCAGATTGCTGTGAGCAAAATTCGAGGCGTGCCACTTGAATATAAAGCTGCTGATTTATGTCGCTTAATCAGAATTTCACCAGATAACTGGTTACACAACTACGCCCCACGCTGGGCGATGCTTTTGAGCGTATGTGAAGACCTAGACAATGAGGTAATTGGCTATGTGGCTAGACAGCACAAAACGGAATCCGACATCCGGCGACGTGCCCGCGTGCTTATGTAAGGTTGTCATGGGGTTTATCCCAGAGGCTCCTCGCATTGGGTTCACTCGGGCGACCCAGGAGTTTGTAATGTACTGCCCCGCCTGTTTGATTCGTACCTATCCATCAACCAATAAGCATAGCGTGGTTGCTGAATGGTGCGGGATGAACCGGCGTGGTGATGAGCACATCGAGACACTCTGGCGTGAAAAGTACGAGTTGCAACAAGGCAATCTTCAAGCAGCTAACTAGCTTTGATTCTTGGGACCATGGTCCCAATCAATAATGGGTTATATAAATGGAAAATGAAAACTACGCACGCGTAGGGCGTCATGCTGCGCCTTTATTTGATTATAATTATACAAACGAATATTTGAATAAATTAAAAGGCGTAGATTATATACCGTGCCGAAAACGTGACGATTATAAGAAAATAGAAAAGCGCGTGCCTCATAGAAATTATATAACCCCACTCATGAAGACTATCAGTAACTCTCGACCTATAGGTAATCAAGTTAAATAATGAAAATATTCCGTAGTGTTTTCCCATATGCAACAGCAGACAAAATCCCTGAAAATATTTCAGAGTGTCTTTTAGGTCACTCTCACTCTAATTTAAGAGAGGGGTTAAAGAGCAGTTCTGGTTTTGTGTTATTAACAGAAAATGAACATTTCATACGAGTCGATCACCGATGGTTATTTAAGTATGTGTCAGAAAGCCGAAAAGCTAATGTCCATTCTGTGAATGCACTTTATCAGGAACGGTTACAAAAAACGTCAGAGTCAGGGCGAGAAATCACTGGCGAGGTGGCAGAGGAAATACGTGAACAAGCAACACGCGAAATGCTTAAGTATTCACCAATAACAGTTTCAGAGGTGTTTATTCTGTTTGATGAAAAAGCAGGGAAAATTTGGTGCTCTGGCAACACGCCAGCGAAATGTGAGAAAGCGCTGACTCGTCTTCGCCGTGCGATAGGCACTCTGAAAACGGCCCCGCTGATATTCGATAACGCTGGAAAAATATTAGCGCGGTATCTGTCTCGCGACCTACATTCGCCACTTTCAGTTTATCAGCTGCCGGAATGCCTTCAAGTTCCTGAGCATGGGAAGGCCGTAGCTATCGGTAATGATGGAGAAAAGGTTTTGTTTGATGGGATTTCGCTCAGGGAAAACGCTGTGCGTGAAATGTTAAGCAGCATGGAAGTAACAGCTCTGGAAATGTTCCTGGCAAATCACTGCCTCGATCGCACAGTTGAAGAGATCGCGCACTTTGAATTGCAGTCCACCAGCTCAGGCCGTGTGAATCTGAAGGGATTAAGCTACGAGGGATCAGCAGCAGACCAAGAGGGTGATGCTTCACATCACTATGCCACTGAAATTATTATAATTTCCCGTATATTTAACCAAGTATTTAGCGGTTTAAGAGGTTTGTTTGTTTAATTTGCAAACACCCCTTCGAACATGAGCTTAAAAACGGAAACATTTTATGCATTGAATTAGCAGGTTCAATAATATAGCGGGGATATATTCCCCGTTATTCATTTCTCACATTTTCTTTACATTGTCATTTACTGTTTTTAGGTAATACTCCTGTAAACGAGCGCAAGGGCTACGATTCTTGAAATAGATTCATTCTGGATGAATATGTAATATTCGAACACCTCAAAGAGCTATTTAAGAAAATTCGCAGGAATTATTCGCTATATAGCTTACGCATAAAAAATATTGCGGATTAGGTAGACGAAGTTGCAATCTTGGGATAATGTACGCTGCATAAGAAATTTCCTATTCCTTATTTTTTAAGCACTTTACCCCTGCGCGAGAATAAGTGCTATCCCGCCTTTGGAGGCGGAGAAAAATCAGACAGCATAGCTAATAACGGATTGCAACAATGACTACTGAAACAACCCCTCCTCACCAATTTGAAAGACTTGCAGAACTCTTGACCCGTATGCATTCGTCGATGACGTTAATGCAAATTTCGATAGATGCTGTTGACGCTCACCTATCAATCTCTAACGAGCTTAGCAAGCAGCTTGAAATGATTATGGAGCAATGCGTTGAATGCGAGCAGATAGCCTGCGAGGTTTTGAAGTAGGGGATCTGTTGGGACCGTGGTCCCAACGTTTCACGCTATTTGTACGATATGCAGATATTGATAGATGCCCCGCACGCCTTCGCGTATCGCTCCAGCGTTTTAATACTGGCGGAACGTGGGGCGTTTTCTAACCTTACTAATGCACTGGGCGTAATTCCCAGGAGCGTCGCCAGCTCAGATTTATTCAGCTTTGCATGTTCCCTCATTTCATACAGGGCCTCAATCAGCCTTGATTCAGAATCTGCGGTTTCGTACGCTTCCATTGCTTCTTCTGAATTCAGCATCATTTCCCGTAGTTGGTCTATAGACACTGGTACCATCAGAAATCCTCCACTCGTAGCATTGCCATCTTGCGTGCCTTCGCAGGCGTTGGCTTACTGCTTTTTGAGAACACCTGCAAAAGATAGATATTATCCCCCTGCACGCAGCCAAAAACAGACCACGCATTATTTTTCCCGACCTGTAACTCGAACACGTTCCAACCAACTGGCAGGTAGTGCGGCATCTTTAAAGGCCCTTCACATTCCAGCCGTTCAATCAGGCGAAACATATATCCGCGCAGCCCATCGGGAAGCTCTGTTAGTTCATTTGCCGCCAGCGTGTGCGTTTGCACTTTATACATGATTTTCTCCGTTACATAAGCGGTCACTATATCGCGCCATCCTACCCCGCATCAATCCATATCTTTAACTCATAAGTTAATTATAAATAAAAAAATCCAGAAAATTAACTTATAAGTTAAAAAAAGCTTTTTTTATTTTATCTGCGGAGTTATATTTGTTCTCGAAACGGAACGCACTCCGTTTCATGACAGATAAATCACAGGAGAAACATATGGTTAAGAGTTTTAGTTTTATGTTGCGCGGCGCATCGGTCAGCGTAGAAATTACCGGCACAGAAGTGATGGTGAAATTTGCCGGCCGCAAACAACTAATTTCCGCCTGTAGCGTCTCGGTACGCGAAAGCATCCGGACTGAGGCGCGGAAAGCCGGGATGCAGTCAGTGCTTGAAAAGGCAATGACGCCAAAAAAGCCAAGAAATAGAAGGATGGAACTCTCACTGCAGGGCTAAAAAAGATTGGGGCCTAAAGGCCCCAACGATAGATCACGCGGGACGCACCCCGCGCTATCCAATCGACAGGAGAACACCGCATGACGACCCAAAATATCGAAAGATATTCGGTTGTGGCTAAACGCAACCTTGAACGCGGCATGAAGCTTTTTAACGCCGGTTTTACGACTAAGCAGCAACAGAAAGACACCCTTACCTACATCAACCGAGCCTATGAGGCTTACAGAAGCTGTATCACTGACTTGCTTTGGGAGATACCACACGAAGAGCAGACAGAGGCTCAAAGTCGAATTTATTGGTCTATACCCCGCGCCGCTTACTTGCTCAAACTAAAGCACGTCGATGCCATTCTTGCCATTTTCCCTGCTGCATCCCCTTACCTTGAGGAAATGCTAAAGCTGGCCGAACTCAGAAGGGTTGTGAAAATCCAGGAAGTTGTGAAGCCAGATAAAGAAGGTGCCGAGATGCAAGCTAAGGCCGCCCATGTGCATGTAACTATCCTTGAACGTATGCAGAGACTTGGCCGCCAGTATGAAAAGGCGCTTACGCTGCCTGACCTTTTCGGCGGACTGAATGTGCACGCTAACGTTCACGTGGTCACCAACCAGCATGGCACGCGTTATCTGCGCGCTTTTTATTATCTGGACGGAAAGTTAACTCCGCTGCCGTTGATCATTGCCGCGCATGAGGCCCACGCGAGAAAGAAAAAAGACAAATAAAAACCTTGGGACCATGGTCCCAATTTCTAACAAAACTTAGATTATGGGACCATGGTCCCAATTTTAACGAGAGCAACAGCATGGCAAAAAGAAAACCTCACACGGCGCGCATCAAAGCATGGACAACCTATGGAACCTTTGAGGTCAACGGTTCTTCTGAGTTTGGTATCCAGCAAATTTTTCAGACGTTGCCAAAAAAGACCCGTGAACAATTACTAATAGATCTCGCTGATTTGCATGAAAAAGTAACCCAGTGGGAAGAAGAAAAACTGGCCGTTACCAAGGTACAGTCGGTGGCGGCATGAGAATAATTCACCTTATGCCTGTTTTAACCATGGATGGCCTTTTTTGCATCCAGACCCCTGCCAGTATGATTTTTGGATTAATGGTAATGATGTGTTATGCAATTTTTATAATCATGGAAACCGAGCGAAAGTGGAATGTACAGCAGCAAGATATTTGCAATATAGTCAATAATAAAAAAAGACTATTGACAAAAAATCAATAAAAAGTGTACCATTTCTGCAAGCTGGGTGATTTACACCCCAAACCACAAAAAGCCGCCGAAAGGCGGTTTTTTTATGCCTGCAATACGCCCGCCGGGCGATGTCCAATAACAAGCTCGGACACCGGCGCGCCGTGATGGCCTAAAACGCAACCGCGTTCCGAGCCATCACGATCCCCTTATAATTTATGAACACCACCAACCAAATTGGCGCGGCGAAGCTCGTACACGCCGATTCATTAGCATTCATCAAAACCTTACCTGACAACTCAATCGACCTTATTGCAACCGACCCGCCTTACTTTCGCGTGAAGGAAAATAGCTGGGACCGCCAGTGGAAAAACGACGAAGCCTATCTGGATTGGTTAGATGAAATGGTCTCAGAGTTCTGGCGCGTTCTAAAGCCCACAGGTTCGCTCTATATGTTCTGTGGACACAAGCTGGCCGCTGATACTGAGATTTTAATCCGTAACCGTCTCAACGTCTTAAATCATATCATCTGGGCGAAACCGTCTGGTGCATGGGGCAGGCAGAGAAAAGAAGGGTTACGACAATACTTCCCAGCCACCGAGCGGATCATCTTTGCCGAACACTACGGTGCAGAAAGCACTGCTGCCGGTCAGTCAGGCTACGCTGCGAAGTGTGAAGAGTTGCGGAAACAGACATTCAAACCGCTGATTGATTATTTCATGAACGCCCGTTCCTCGCTGGGCGTATCGGCGAAAGATATCAACACGGCCACCGGCACGCATATGTGCTCACACTGGTTCAGTGAGTCACAGTGGCAGCTTCCCAAGCGTGACCAGTACGAAACGTTGCAAGCTCTCTTTTCAAAGATAGAGCAGGAAAAGAATAAGGCTTCGCCGCTTACCGAACCACACGACCACTTGCAGACGGAATACGACAGTCTCAAGCGCAACTACGAAGGATTGCACCTTGAGTATGAAGATCTCCGCAAGCAATACGAAGAGTTACGCCGCCCGTTTAGCGTCAGCAAGTTTGTGCCGTTTACGGATGTATGGGTATTCAAGCCGGTTCAGTATTACGCCGGGAAACATCCCTGCGAAAAACCGGCAGAAATGATGGAGCACATCATTTCTGCCAGCACTCGCCCAGGCGAATTGGTCGCCGATTTCTTTATGGGTTCTGGATCAACGTTAAAAGCGGCTTTAAAGCTGGGCCGCCGCGTCATTGGCATCGAGTTAGAAGCCGATACGTACAACCAGACGGTAGAAAAATTGGAAGAATTTCATGCGGCATTAGCCGAGTGATGAATTGGGACCACGGTCCCAATTATTAAGTAAAGTTAGATATTGGGACCGTGGTCCCAATTTTACGGGTGATAAGCACATCTGGATGTGCGCTCGGCTGTTAACCGAAAGGTAGCGGGTTCGAATCCCGCATCATCCGCCAATTCACATAAACGAAAGGGCGTTAGATAGCCCCTTTTCGCTTATGTGAAAAAGAACTCCCTGCCTTCGAGGCGATCTGTCTCGATGCCACCCCCACCCAATAGGGGCGCATGCCCCTCCTACCCCTTTGCGAACTCCCGTGAAGTGGAGAGATGAACATGGACAACATTACAAAGACTTGTATCGGCTTACAGTGTGGCGCTGGAATCTTAAACCAGCTCACCCCCGACCAGTGGACGGCACTCGGCGTCATTGGAACCCTATGCTTTTCAGGGGCGACCTTTATCGCTTCCGTAGCATTTAAAATTTGGGACCGTAAGCACAATTTCATTCGGCGTGAGGAAGAGGATTAAGCCTATGCGGTTTAAATTCCCACCGGCGCTGCTTCGTAAAATTCTCACAACTGCAACCAGCGGTGCGGGTGCGGCTGGCATTGTTATTGTCCTGCTGTCTGGCCCCACTGGCGTTGAAGGGCGACGATATACGGCCTATCAAGATCCCGGCGGTGTATGGACCGTCTGTGATGGCATCACCGGTCCTGACGTTATCAGGGGTAAGCGTTACACCGATAGCGAATGTGATGCGCTGCTTAACAAACACTTGGCCCCGGTAAAACGTGTTGTTGATCGTGCTGTAAAAGTTCCGATTGACGATTACACGCGTGCTTCTCTGTATTCGTTTGCTTACAACGTCGGCCCCGGCGCATTTGAGCGTTCTTCGCTACTGAGACACCTTAACGAAGGTAACACCATTGAGGCATGTAACGACCTGAGAAAATGGGTTTACGTGAACAAGCAGCGTAATCGCGGGCTGATCAACCGGCGCGAGATAGACCGGCAGGTTTGCATGATGGGAGTAGAGCGATGATCTATTTGTACCTCCTTGTAGCCTTAACCAACCATTTACTCGGCCATGAGAAGTGGGCCATTTTCTGGGCAGGCTTGGCTGTGGGGTGCTTATTTTCATGATCAATAAAATCGCTGTGGTGCTTACTGCGCTAATTCTGCTGATGTTTTGCCTGATGATGTGGGTAGCCTTTCACTATTATGGGAAGACTGTAGCTGAGGCTGATGCAATATCACTTGCTGTAAAGCAAAAGAACGAAGCCGAATTCATCACGCAATCACAGGCGTTGAGCGTCGGCGTATTTAATCAGATTGCCGGAGCCACATTGGATGCGCAAAAAACAAATGCGACGGCCAGTCAGGACCGTCAGGTCATCATTAAAACGGTCCTGCAAGCTCAATCCTGTGCTGTGGCCCCTATCCCTGATGCTGCTACTGAGCAGTTGCTCAACCACTACAACGCAGTACGTCAAGACACCCGTGACGCCGATTCCCGCAAGTCTTCTTCAGCCGTGCCAGCCGTCGCCGCCACCAAATGACCCGTTAACTTACGGTGCAAGCGTTCTTTGGAACGAGCTGCTGCTCACAGACTTGCAGAGCTGCAACAGCCAGATTGATGGCATCAAGAAAATTGAGACAGCAAGAGATTCTAATTCTCCGAGAAATTCTTATTGATATATTCAGACAAAGTCATCACTCATCTCGCTGTAATTTTTGGGTTTACGATTAGATAAGAAATGCCATGCTCATCACTCATTTCTACTGCATCGAAACCTAAATGAGCGGCAACACGGCCCCGCAAGCGCTGCAACTCCCAACTGAATGCACCTTGATGGTCTGCAAAAGAGCGCGGTGATAGTACATCGTTGAACTCATCTGTTTCTTCATCATCAGCTATTGCATATGCCAATGCTTCGAGGACATCAGATTCTGCTTCAATTTCAGTATAAAGGAATGCAATAACTTCATCGATGCGAGCGTTCAAATCAGAACTTTCAGCGATGTTCGAAACTTCATAGCAGTGAATTGAGTTCTCTAAGCCGCCATGAGAATCAGCAATTTCACGGTCAGCTGAAGCAAACAAGCCATCAAATAAGTTATCGCCAGACATTGCATTAGCGCCAATTTTGATTACCGGCGCGATGCTGCTGTAAGAGCCGTGGAATAATTTCATTTTGATGTTCTCGTTTGCGTTTTGATGAACTCAGTGCAATCAAAAAATGATTACACCGCCAGAGGATTAGTTCCACCGCTGCCCGCACCCTGACTTCCTGCCAGGCTGTGTTGTGGCGCGCTAAATAATTTCCGCGCCCAGTTCCCGCATTTTCGCCACTATGGAATCTATCTGTTTTGGCTCGAGCACAAGCTGTGCAGCGATGTAGAAAAGCATTTGTGCACTCATGGACCTTGGCGTTTTCCCGCCAGTGTATTTTCGCCATTGTTCGCCGCCAGCCAGCCCCGCAAGGTCAGCCATTTGGTTGCCGGTCATGCCTAACCGGTCCTTGAGTTGCATCAGATCTTCTGGTGTAGGCGCTGAATATTCATTGATGATCCGCATTGTTTCCCCATTGAAAAAAGGCCCCTTGCGGGGCCTCGTTTTAAACCAGTTTGATAATTAGTGCTGTGACCGTTGCCACTGCGCCAATCATGCCGGTCGCGATTGCCACCGGATACCAGAAAGTTTCGCGGTTGAACTTGTTAGCTTCTGCATTCAGCTTCTGAGTTTCAGCCATTAGCTTAGCGATTTCGGCGTGGATTTTTTCAGACTGTGCATTATCCATATTCATAGTTTCGTCGCTCATTTTTACTCCCTTAGGGGTTAACGGGTCGCGCCCTATGCGCTGCCCTATGTCCAAAATAATAGACCCTTTGGGTCTGTTCGTCAACAACTATCTACCGGCTTATCGCCGGTTTTTTTTGGAGTTTTTTCTGTGAAAAAGATCGCCATCATTGGTGCCGCTGTTGTTGCTCTTATTCTTGTCATTTCGTTAGTTAGTTGCCACGACGACACGCCAAGCCAAACCGCCGTAATTCAGGCGCAAGAGCAGGCCCTGACGCAGCAGCGTCAGATTATTAACCAACTCCAACAAGGGGCCGCACCGGCAAGTTCGCCTTCCGTGGTCGCACCGGCACCAGTCATCGTCCAGCAGCCCGCTGTCGTGAATAACGGTGATAACGGGCTTGTAACCGGCATGGTTCTCGGCCATTTGTTATCCGGTGGTGCAGGCTATTCCGGCTCACATACGACTGTAGTTAATCACTATAGCACCACCCATACCGCAGTAAACGCCACACGACCGGTGAGCCGTAGCAGCTTTTTTTCCTCCCGTTCATCTCGTAGTTATTCCTCGCCGGTAAGTCGTTCAAGCAGTTATGCCCGCAGCTCATACAGCAGCGGTGCGCGTTCGTCGTTCTCATCCAGCCGAAGTTTTGGCCGTCGTTAAATTTAACGAGGTAATGCCATGTTTACATCCCTTCAAAGAAAACGCCGCCCGCAATTTTTGAATCAACGCAGATCGGTAACGACCACAACCAGCCAAACTGTCGAATATAACGATGGCGGCTTGGCGGAAGTGATTATTGAGGCTGTTATTGAAAGCAACGATTACGGGGGCAGCTGTGACGACTACAGCAGTAACAGCAGCTGTGACACCGATTCAGGCAGCTGGTAATGCCATCACCGAGCCAGTCTTAAGGCTGGCTCGCTAATGCCATTACAGGAGTAAACAATGAGCATTTTTGACTGGCTAAAAGCCGAACTTACTGAAAAGGAGACCGATGTGTCTGATACCGATACTACCGCCGCAGCTGATGCAACCATCGCCGCAACCTCAACCGTATCCACCGATACCGCAGTCGCATCTGGCGTTGTCGATGCTGCTAATTCATCCACCACTTCCGCAGCAGCAACTGATGTTACCGCATCCGATGCTTCTTCTGCCGCTGCTTCTGATGCTGCCACATCCACTACTACCGCTGTTGCTGCTTCTCCTGTTGCCGCATCCTCAGCGACTGCTGTTGCTTCTACCGCGTCCAGTATTGACGCCGATGAAGACGCTGATAATGGCAAAGTGGCTGCACAAGACGCGTTGGTTGATGACATCGACCCGTTCCTGGAAAAACTCAAGGGGCTATTGGAATTCGCAGGCCATGAACTAGGCCACGTCTGGTATGAAGCGGTAGATTTCGCTAAAAAACTGGCCTAATCGCCATTTGATAAAAGCTCGATAAACGGGCTTTTTTTCATTTTCACGGCTTAAAAGAGAATCTGAATGTTTTCCATTAAAATGACGAAAGACGGCAGCACGCTACTAACCGAAGCGGCGATTGTCGCCGTACATTATCCGCAATCTACTGCATTCGAAGATGCTATTTACTACGCTGCCTCTTTAGACGTCATGCCGCCAGATGTGATCACCACATTCCCTGAAACGTATACTGATTCATTATGTGAAGAGGTAGATGTTCCCGGCCTTGTGACTGCGCAATCTCGCGATGGTCATTCTTTCCCGGTTGCCGTGATTGTGACGGATATCGAAGACGAACAAGCCTCGCCGTTGCCGGGCGTAAATTACCAGTTCGTCTATCCGGGCGATTTTGCCATTGTGTTCGACCATTCAGGCAGCGTGCTTGAGGAAGTCTAAGTAACATCATAAAGCGTCCCTCAGGGCGCTTTTTAATGCGACTTATCACTGGGACCATGGTCCCAATCTCTAATAAAACTTAGATTTTGGGACCATGGTCCCAATGGATGAGACATGAACGGAATTAAAGACTTATCCGCGCAGGTCAAATCATTGAAGAAGCAAATTCCCTTTGCGACCGCGCAGGCGCTTACCAGCGTCGCTCGAAAAATACAGGCTGCCGAGAAAATTGCCTTTTCAAAGAAGCTGGAAAATCCGACCCCCTTTACAATTAACGCCGTAGGATCTACAGCGGCGCGTCGCGATAAATTGATGGCTAAAGTGTTCGTGCGAGATATTGCGGCCAGCTATCTTGAGCCGTTCGAGTTCGGCGGAGAGCACAAACTAAATAGCCAGGCATTGTTGAATCCTAAAAACATCAAACTCAACAAATACGGCAACTTGACGCGTAACAAAATGTCGCAGCTCAAAGCACGCCCGGATGTCTTTATCGGCACGATTGATGGTGTGAACGGTGTATGGCAGAGGAAGAAGCCAAAGGGCAAGAAAGGTAAAAGGCGCAAGCGGTCGAAGAATGGCACCCATGCGGCCAGACAGCCCTCCAGCGCCCCCAAGTTGCTTATCCGATTTGGTAATGCGCTGCCCGTTAAGCCCGTTCTAGGCTATATGGCGCGCGCTGAGACTATGGCCGCAAACTTGATGCAGGTTGAGTTAAACCGCGCCATACGCGCCGCGATCGCTTCTGCAAAGTAGAGAAAAAAATGCACGTTGTTTTTCCTCCCATCGAAACCTTCACGCCTGCTGACTTGAGAGAAGGCCGGGCTAGTACTGCCATCACCCGTAATAACGCCTTCCGTGAAGCAGGCAAAGCTATAGAAAAGGCCGGCGGGACATTCAGCTACGCCGAACCTCCAGAGCCGGTCCGTCTGGTCGATGGCCTGCTGATATTTCCGAAGGATTGGCCGCCAGATTAGCCAATTGGGACCGTGGTCCCAATCGAACACCAATTAAACGATTGGGACCACGGTCCCAATTTTCCAGACATGGCCGTCGCCTCTGTTAATCCAGCTTTCACCTGTGTTTATCACGCGGCGGTCTTCTATTCGCGAGAATCCCATGCAAGTTTTACCAAGCCCTGACTATGTGATTGTTTCTGTTAAGGCATTTTCCAAAGATGGCACGCAGTTAATGAAAAATAAGTGCACAGTCTCGATGCTCAAAATTAAAACCGAACCGTTCCCCGTGCTGGCTGAAGCCGCCGCCGCGTGTGCTATTCAATTTGAAGAACGCCTCGTCGACGCTTACTAAGGCTCACCCAGAAATCATTTTTAGCCGTGGCGACCTGCATCAAGATAGTTTTGCTGGCGTGTTGCCACACGCAGGCAAACGTAATCCGTGAATGCTCAGCGAAGGTTTCACACTCGCTCGGTCGTCGCGGCAGTAGTGATTCGCTCAGTGATTGGGACCACGGTCCCAATATTTGCCTCAGCCCCAGATTGACTGCTGGGGCTTTTTTTTATCCATGTGAATGACTGCTGACGGCGTGCCCATAGGGGGTTTAGCGTCGAGAGGACCGAGGCTGCGGCCCGCCGTTTCAGCACTCATTCACATGAACAAATCCACGACTCCGCGCAACGCTTACAAGGATTAGACCGATGCAAAAGCATTATGAATTGAAATACAGCTTCCCATCACTGGCAGATGTGCAGGGCATTGTTAAGAAAATCGCCTCACGTTATGAAGGTTTGCCAGCCAGCCTGTCAGTTGCTTGCTTGATACGCGATGAAGCCCATAAAGAAATTAGTAAATTATTCAATCTATCTGTTGAGATTTTGTGTGATCAAAAACCATTGACGAAAGATTCTGTGAAGGTTGTGCAGGTTGTAAATAAAACCTCAAATGTCAAAGCTGTAAGGTTGAGTGAATTAGATAGTGAAATTAAAAAAACGGAAGATGACATCATCCAGTTATTGAATGAACAAGCGGCCATTATAAGCAAGTGCTTTTTCACACCCAATCAGTTCCAGCCCAGCCCGCTCCGAGGCATCTATTAACCCGCCGGGCATCATGGAACAGTCACCCTCCATCACCTTTTGTGGGTCCCTCCCCGGACCTTTTTAAGACGCGGGCATTGCGCGCCGCGTGTTTTCACTAGCTAAAAATTTTTCGTTTTTTGGGTAACAGGTAACAGGTAACGCGACCAATGAATCAGGCCGATTTTGCAAAACTCCACGGCGTTAGCCGAAAGACGGTGACGACGTGGAAGGCACGCGGCTGGCTGGTTATGGAAGGTGACGAGGTGAACGTCGAGGCGTCAAACGCCAACATCGAGATGCACCGGAAAACTGTTACCCCCGCCGAAAAAAAAAAGAAATCGTCCGTAATCGAGGTAACACTCCGGCTGCGGATCGAGGTAACAGCGGACCAGCCGGTGACAGTGACGACGACAGCGACGACGGCATAACCGCTGCAGCCGCCCGGCTCGTTAAAGAGTACGGCGCGAACCTCACGTTCGACGAAGCGCGAACGGTGAAGGCCAACTTCCACGCGAAGCTGGTACAACTGGAATACGAACAGAAGGCAGGACGCCTTCTCCCCTTTGAAGACATGCTCCGAACCATCGGCGACGAGTATGGACGCATCCGCACCCGCCTGATTGCAATCGCCCCCGAACACGGCCCACGGCTTAGGCTGCTGGCGCTCACCAGTGACGACACGGTATTCACGGCGGCATTGCAGGAAATTATACACGAAGCTATGGAGGAGCTGAGTGCTGATGGGATCACACCACCAGACAGCGGATAAGCCGACAGCATGGCAGAATTTCAAAAGCCTGCTGTTAGCCGTTCGCCGGGCGTTAAAGCCGCCCGAACCGCTTCGCCTCAGTGAGTGGGCGAACAAATACGCGATGCTCTCAAAAGAGACATCCGCACAGACAGGCCGGTTTCGCTCGTTCCGCTATCAGGACGGCATCATGGACGCTTTCACCGACCCACTGGTGGAAACCATCAGCGTCATGAAATCCGCGCGTGTGGGTTACACGAAGATTCTCGATCACGTCATTGGCTATTACATCGCCCACGACCCGTCGCCAATCCTCGCCATCCAGCCCCGCGAAACGGATGCTGAAGACTATAGCAAAACCGAAATCGCCCCCATGCTTCGCGACACGCCGGTCCTTGCTGAAGTGACCGGCGGCGCGAAAGCCAAAGACTCTAACCAGACGATCTTAAAGCGCACGTTTTCGAACGGCGCGAACCTGACGCTGGTTGGCGCAAACAGCCCCGGCGGTTTTCGTCGTATTTCCTGCCGCATCATTCTTTTTGATGAGGTGGACGGCTATCCCGCCAGCGGAGCCGGTAACGAAGGTGACCAGATTGCGCTCGGTAAAAAGCGCTCTGAATCCTTCTGGAACCGCAAGATTGGCATCGGTTCGACGCCCACCGTAAAAGGGATCAGCCGTATTGAAAAGTCGTTCAACGATAGCGACCAGCGGTACTTCTTTGTGCCGTGCCCGCATTGCGGCGAAATGCAGGTGCTGGAGTGGGGCGACCGCACGTCGCCTTACGGCATCAAATGGGACCGCGACGAAGACGGCAACAGCCTCCCGGAAACGGTCTACTACGCCTGCAGACATAACGGTTGTGTTATCCAGCACACCAGCCTGCCGCTGATGTTACAGGGCGGCGAATGGCGCGCCACTAAGCCATTTAAAGGCCACGCCGGTTTCCACATCTGGACCGCTTACAGCCTGTTCCCGAACGCAGCCTGGAAAAAGCTGGTCGAGGAGTGGTTGAGCGTTAAAGACGACCCGGTGATGCGGCAAACCTTCATTAACACCACGCTGGGCCTGCCTTATGAGGATTCCGGCGAAAAAGCCCTGAGCGAGAAAAAGCTGGTCGAGCGCACCGAAGTGTTTGGTGCCGAAGTGCCTGACGGGGTTGCGCTATTAACGGCTGGCATCGATACGCAGGACGGGCGACTGGAAGTGGAGGTGGTTGGCTGGGGCCGCAACGAGGAAAGTTGGTCCATTGCCTACGACGTGATCGAGGGCGATATGGATACGCCGGAACCGTGGGCGCGCCTTGATGCGTATCTCAAACAGGTGTGGCGTCGCGCTGACGGCAGAGGCTTCCCGATTATGGCGGCCTGTATCGACTCAGGCGGGCATCACACGCAGGCGGTTTATACGTTTGCAAAAGAGCGCATCGGTCGCCGCATTTGGGCAATTAAGGGCGAATCAGCCCGCAACGGCAAGCGTTCGCCGGTCTGGCCTAACCAGAAGCCGTCCAAACGCAGCAAGTCGGCTTACCGCCCGATCATTATCGGCGTGAACGCCGCGAAAGATGCTATCCGCAACAGGCTGCATCTGGACCCGCCAGCACCGGGAGAAGCGCAGGCCGGTTACATGCACTACCCGGCTGACCGCGACCTGAACTACTTCAGCCAGCTGCTGGCTGAAAGTTCCATCGTGAAGCGTTCTGGCGGCTACCCGTACCGCGTATGGGAACTGCGACCGGGCCGCGCTAACGAGGCGCTCGACTGCCGCGTGTACAACTACGCCGCGCTTCACGGCCTGATGCATTCCGGCCTGAAATTAAACGTGATCGCCGCCAGCGTGGAAAACAACACCGCGAAACTGATTTCGGCCCCGGCGGTAGTTGAGCCGAAGCCGAGCTTCCAGTTACCCGGCGTCGTTCTGCCGGAGGAAACCAAAGAGCCGCGCAAGCGCCGCCACAAACGACTCCCGTCATAAGGCTAACCCATGCAAACACCCAACAGCGGCATCCTAGCCGGGATGAGCCGTGTTCAACTGCAGGCGATGTTAACGCAGGCGCAAGCCGCGCTAATTGAACTGCAGATGGGCAAAAAAGGCGTCTCATTCAGCTATACGCAGGGCGATGGTACCCGCTCGGTATCTTACCAGCCGACCAGCATTGCTGACGTTTCCGCGCTGATTATGCAAATCCAGCGCGCGCTCGGCATTGGCGGTCGCCGTCGCCGCGTGAGGTTCCGTTACTGATGCAAACGAACGACGTCCGAATCCTTGGCGCTAACGGGCAACCGTTGCCGCCATCCCGGCCTAAATACGGCGCGCTGAGTGGAACCGGGCACGTTCCGTATGACGCCGCAGACACATTCAGCGATTACGGTGCCGACTGGCTGCCAAATCTCTGGTCGCCTGATAACGAAATCAACATCTACCGCGACCGCATTGTGTCGCGCGTGCGCGATATGGTGCGCAACGATGGCTGGGCCAGCGGCACGGTAACGCGCATTCTGGACAACGCCGTCGGTGCGGTATTCAGGCCGATTTTCAAGCCGGACTATCGCGTGCTCGCGCAGATGACCGGCAACGACCAGTTCAACGCGGAGTGGGCCGAAGAGTATTCCCGCTACATGAACGCGCAGTGGCGAACGTGGGCAGAAGACGAAGGCCGCTGGTGCGACATGGAACGCAAGCAGACGGTCTCGCAGATGCTTCGCCTTGCCATGCGGCACAAGCTGGTCGACGGCGACAGCCTGATACTGATGCACTACGAAATGGAGCGCCTCGGTTACGGCATGGCGTCGTTTGCCACCGCCATGCAGGTTATCGACCCGGACCGGCTGAGCAATCCCCAGCAGGTTTACGACATGCCCAACGTGCGCGGCGGCGTAGAAATTAACGCTTACGGCGCGCCGTGCGCGTACCACATCCGCGAAGCCCACGTCGGCGACTGGTACACCGCTGAAAAAACCATGACGTGGCAGCGCATTCCGCGCGAAACGTCGTGGGGCCGCCCGATTGTGATCCACGATTTCGATCACGACCGTGCTGGCCAGCATCGCGGCATCAGCATTTTTGCGCCCGTCGTGCAGCGTCTGAAAATGCTGATTAAGTACGACCAGACGGAGCTGGAAAGCGCCATCCTGAACGCCATGTTCGGTGCGTTTATCCAGTCGCCCTACGACCCGGCAATGGTCGAGGAAGCGCTGGGCGAAGGTGACAGCCTCGGTGCGTATCAGGAAGACCGCATCGACTTTCACAAAGACCGCCGCATTTCGCTGAACGGCGGCGCGGGTATGTCGATTCTGTTCCCCGGTGAAACGGTGAACACCATCAACGCCGCGCGACCGTACAGCAACTTCTCGGTGTTCCAGGACGCGTTTTTACGCAACATCGCCGCGCAGACCGGCCTTTCCACGCAGCAAATCACGCAGGACTGGTCGAACGTCAACTATTCATCAGCCCGCGCCGCCATGCTGGAAGCGTGGAAGACGCTCACCCGTCGCCGCCATGAATTTGCCATCGGCACCTGCCAGCCCATCGCCACCTGCTTTGTTGAGGAAATTCATTCCCTCGGCGGCGTTCCGCTGCCTGCCGGTGCGCCCGATTTTCTGGAAGCGCGATCGGCCTACAGCCATGCGAAATGGATCGGTCCGGGACGCGGCTGGGTTGACCCGGTGGCAGAGAAAAAAGGCGCGATTCTGGCGCTGGACGCCAGCCTGACGACAATGGAAATGGAAACCACCGAAAACGTGGGCGAAGACCACGAAGTGCTGCTGGAGCAGCGCGCGCTGGAAATCAAACAGATGCGCCGACTTGGCCTGCCGCTTCCCGAATGGGCGGCGCAGGACGAAGACGCCACCAAAACTGTTAAAGACCCGGAGGAAAAATGAACCTGCCGCTCTTAGCCCAGCGCATGTTTAACACCCCGCTGGCGCTTCACCCAGCGAAAGCTGAAGTGGCGATGGCGGCACTGTCTGAGCGTTTCGGCATCACGCGGATCACTGCCTCGGACTGGCTCGGAGACGATGAAAAGGAATCTTTCAGCCGCAAGAGCCGCGACGCCGGTTACGACGTTGTCGGCGGGGTCGCCATTGTGCCGGTTCACGGCACGCTGGTGCAAAAGCTGGGCAGCCTTCGCCCCTACAGCGGCATGACCGGTTACGATGGTATCCGCCGGGCATTCCTGACAGCGCTCACGGATGACGCGGTGAAAGGTATTATGCTGGATATTGATTCACCCGGCGGTGAAGTTGCCGGTTGCTTCGACCTTGTGGACGAAATTTACCGGGCACGCGGCACGAAGCCAATCTGGTCGGTGCTGACCGAAAGCGCTTATTCAGCCGCCTACGCCATTGCCAGCGCTGCAGACCGCATTGTGGTCCCGCGCACCGGCGGCGTTGGCTCTATCGGCGTGATCGTTATGCACTGCGACTGGACACAGAAGGTCAAGGATGACGGATTAGCTGTCACGATCATCAATTTCGGCGACCGCAAAGCGGAGTCCAACCCCTACCGCAAGCTGAGCGAACAGGCCCGCGATGCCATCCAGCACGACGTGGATGCCATGGGCGAGTTGTTCGTTAACACCGTTTCCCGCAATCGCGGGCTTTCATTCAAAACCATTCGCAACACGCAGGCCGCGACGTTTCTCGCTGCTGATGGCGTCGAGCTGGGGCTGGCTGACGCTATCGCCTCGCCGGACGCCGCGTTCCGCGACCTTATTGCACTGACTGGAGACTGATATGTCATTCCCGCAAAAATTTGCACACCTGCTGGGCATTAAGCCGAAAGGCTCAAAGGCTGAAGACGACGACGAAAAGCCGCAGGGCCGTGCCGAAGACGACGACCGCGAAGAAAACGCGGAAGACGACGATGACGACAAGCCGCAGGGCCGAAAAGCCAAAGGCAAGCGCGCCGAAGATGACGATGACAGCGAACGCGCCGAAGACGGCGACGACGATGACGCGGATGCGGAGGAAGACGACGAAAAGCCACAGGGCCGCAAGGCGAAGGGCAAGCGTGCTGATGATGACGAAGACGAAGCCGACGCCAAAGCGCGTGGCCGTGCTATCGAGCGCAAACGCTGTATGCGCATTTTCACCAGTAAAGCCGCAGGCATTCGCCCGGATATGGCTGCATCTCTGGCGTTTACCACCAACCTGAGCGCCAGCGCTGCCATTGCGCAGCTGGAGCAGGCCGCCGCGTTCGGCGCACCGCAGGGCGGGCGTATGTCGCTCGATGAGCGTATGCGGGGCGAACAAAAGCACCGTTTAGGCCAGGACGCCAAACAACCCGAAGCCAGCAGCCCGAATGCGCTGGTCGCCAAAATGACCAAGCTTTATGACCAATCGCAGGGAGCTAAATAATGTCCACCACCGTTAACTCATTAGGCCAGAACCAGTGGGGGCCGGGCGCACGTTCCGACGCCTTCATTCCCGATCAGCTTATCGCCAGCAACAGCCCGCTGCCGGTTACGGATGACATCACCATCGCGTCTGGCCAGACGCTGAAACGCGGCGCAATCCTCGGTCGCCAGTCGCTGAAATCGGTCGCTGCAGTCGCCGCCAGCGGCAACACCGGCAACGGCACGCTCGTCGTTTCCCTCGCTTCTGCAGCTGAGGTTGGCGCGTACTCGCTGACCGCAACCAGCGCGACCGAGTTCACGCTGAAAGACCCGAACGGCAACGAAGTCGCCACCGTAACCGCCGGTACCGCGTACAGCGGCAACCAGCTGGTGCTGACCCTGACCGCAGGCGCGACCGCGTTCGTCGCCGGTGACGTATTCACGATCACCGTTACCGCTGCTGCGGGCACTTACGTGCTGAGTGTGCGCACGGCAACCGACGGCAGCCAGTATCCGAGCGCGGTACTGGTCGATGACGCTGACGCCTCGGCGGGTGCGGTAGTCGCGGGCGGTTACTTCCAAGCGGCGGTAAACGTTAACCGCATCACCTACGACGACAGCTGGACCGTTGACGACCTCAAAGCGGAGCTGCGCGGCAAGGGCATCTTCCTGCGCGACAGCCTGAGCGCCACGCCGGTTTAACCGGCACCCTCCTGTAATTCCCCGATGCGAATTTATGCCCTTAACCGGGCAGGGATTCGCACGTCCAAATTTTGCCCGGTTCGCCGGGTTTAGCGAGACCCTATGTCCGACGTAAACATTGATATTTTCACCACTGCCACGCTTGCTGGCGTCGTACCGAACCTCAAAACCTCACAAAACTGGATGCTGGACCGCTTCTTCCCGAACATCGTGGAAAGCCAGTCTGAAGAAGTGGCGATTGACGTTGACGTTGGTAAACGTCGAATGGCCCCGTTCGTGTCGCCACTGGTACAGGGCAAGCTGGTCGAGTCGCGCCGCATTCAGACCAACACCTTTAAACCGGCTTATATCAAAGACAAACGCGCCCCTGACTTACGTAAGCCTATCCGTCGCCAGATTGGCGAGCGCATCGGTGGCAGCTTCACCGGTGCAGAGCGCGCCATGCTGAACATTCAGTTCGAAATGGCAGATCAGATCGACATTCTGAACCGCCGCATGGAATGGATGGGCTGCTCGGCGCTGACCAGCGGCACCGTCACCATTAAGGGCGACGGCTTCCCGACCACCGTGATTGATTTCGGGCGCGACCCGGAACTGACCATCACGAACACCGGTTCGGATAAATGGCCTACCAGCGTTGCCGCCGGTGCGACCAACACCCAGCCGACCGATGACATTGACGAATGGCAGACGCTGATTCTGAAGAAATCCGGTGCGAAGGTGACGGACATTATCTTCACCAATTCCAGCTGGAAGGCATTCCGTCTCGATACCTCGCTGGAAGGCGCGATCATCTTCCCGGCGATGAACCCGAACGGGAACGTGATTAACCCCGGCCCGCAGATTGAAAACGGCGCTATCTACAAAGGCCGCTGGGGCCAGTATGACCTCTGGTTATACAACGACTGGTACGTGGACCCGGACACCGACGAAGAGGAGCCAATGCTGCCGGACGGTTGCGTGATTATGACCGGCGGCGCGCTGATGGGCACCCGTGCGTTCGGCATGATTATGGACCCGGCGTTCAACTACGGTGCGCTGGCCTATGCGCCGAAAACGTGGCTGGAGCAAGACCCGGCGCAGCAGATTCTGCTGATGCAGTCAGCGCCGATCGTTATCCCGAGCCGGGTTAACGCCTCGCTTTGCGCGACCGTGGTGTAACGGATGACGGCCCGTAAAACCGCAGCGGCTGAAAAGGCCGCTGTAAGCGCTGCTGAGGCGTCCGAAGCCAAAACCCCGGCAACCATAGGCGAAGCGGCAGAAAGCGCCGCTGTGATCGATTCTGTCCCCAATCTGAGCGAATCCGAAGACGACGGCCCCGTTCCCGTTGTTGTCCTGCCCCGAAACACCCTGCGCCATAACGGCAAAACCTACCGCCCGCACGCAAAAGTGCGCGTTCCGGCCGCCGAAGTTCCGCGCCTCGTTAAGCGCGGGATCGTGGTGACGGCCGAACAGGCGTTAGCGGATGCGCTGGCGCAGGAAGGCGTCTCGGTTAGCGTGCAGGACGGCGTAAGCATCGGGCGGGGCTGACGATGATTGACTGGGACCAGCACTTACTGGCCCCGCTGCAGGAGACGTTCGGCGAGCCGGTTAACTACCGGCCTGCCAGTTCGGCGGCCTTCGATATTTCCGGAATTTTTGACCGGGCGTATACGCAGGAAGTCGAACCGCTGGACGACGACGACCCGACGATCAACACCACGCACCCGGTGCTGGGCGTTCGCGACTCGGATTTCGTGAAACCTCCGCTGCAGGGCGACCGCCTGTATATCCCCCGCGTGGCGCAGCTGTTTGTCGTGAAAGACGTGCAGCCCGACAGCCACGGCGGCACGAAACTCATTCTTAACCGCGTGAAGACCTCATGAATCCAGCCACTATCCGCTCGCTTGTGGTGGATGCGCTGACCGTGGCGGCAACGGATGCCGCCGACCGCGTGTATTCCCCACGCGACTGGCCCACAACCAGCCCGGATTATCCCGTGCTGCTGGTCCAGACGCCGTTCGACCATAAGCATTCAATGGGCCGCAATGCCCCGCAGTTTACCAGCGTGACCACGGTACGGATCACCGGTCGCGTGGAAGCGTTCGACACTGAAACCAGTAACGCAGGCGCCATGCTTGCCGAAGCCGCCGCAGAGGAACTACGCGAACAGGTGGGCCGGGCGGTAATCAACAGCTACGAGCTGACCCGCCAGACGCAGCAATACAAGGAAGTGCGCTCAACCATCGACGTTGATTCCAGCGGGGATAGCCATATCGGCCAGCTGCTCTATGAACTCGATATCGAGTATTACCAAGGTCCAGAAGATTTCTACCCGATTGTGGGTACCGCGCTTGAAACCGTAGCACTACGTAACGTCGAACCCGCAGGAACAATCGAGACCGGCGCAGATATTACCCTCCCGCAATAACCGAGAACTCAATCCATGAAATTGAAACCCGCTGACGGGCGCGCCGTGCGTGATCCCGTCAAAGGCCAGCTTTTGCCCGCAGACGGCGCAGAAGTCGAGCTTAACGCGTTCTGGCGTCGCCGTCTGCGCGACTACGACGTTGTGGAAGTGACCGATACCACGGCCAGCAGCATCACCACGGCCAGTACTGCCAGCACAGCGACCGCTGATACCACGACCATCCCCGGAGCAACCTCTTAATGACGATTAGCTTTCCAAACATTCCGAGTAAGCTCCGCGTTCCGCTGTTCTATGCGGATATGGATAACTCGATGGCAAACTCAGCCACCGCGACGCAGTTAACGCTCATCATCGGTCAGCAATTGAGTACCGCATTACAAACCCCCGGTGTGCCATTCTTAGCTTCTTCAGCCTCTACGGTCGGCGGTTTGTGTGGTTATGGTTCGATGGTCCATCAAATGATGACCGCATACATGGCGAACGACACTGCTGCGAAGATTTATATCTTACCGCTTGCTGATGATTCGGCCGCTATAGCAGCAACTGGCAAAATCACGATTACCAGCGTCGCCACTGCCGCCGGTACGTTGTCGCTCTATGTCGCTGGTACCCGCGTACAGATTGCTATCGCAACCACAGACACGCTGACCACCATCGCGACCGCACTGGCCGCTGCGATTAATGCGACCACCTCGTTACCGGTCACCGCTGCCGCGTCTGCCGCAGTCATTACCGTTACTGCAAAAAATAAAGGTGCCCACGGTAACGATATTGATATGCGACTTAATTACCTCGGCACCGCCGGTGAAGAATCCTCACCGACCAGTTTTGCGTGTACGATCACCGCAATGAGCGGCGGTAGTGCGACCCCAGCGCTGGACGATGCACTGGCAAACCTTGGCGATAAGTTATTCGACTTTATTGTTAACCCATACACGGATACGACCTCGCTTACGTCTATGGCGACTTTTCTGTCAGATAAGACGGGCCGCTGGTCCTATTCTGAGCAGCTTTACGGGCATTCACTAGGCGTTCTTTCCGGGAGCTATGGAGAGTTAACAGCCGCCGGGTTGCTGCGAAATAACCAGCATGAAACGCTTATCGGAATCTATGATTCACCGACTGCCCCATGGGTATGGTCGGCGGCCTGTTATGGCGCAGCAGCGGTAAGCCTACGAAGCGACCCCGGTCGCCCGCTGCAAACCCTGACCGTATCCGGGGTCCTCGCGCCGCCATTGGCCTCACGCTTTACCATGACAGAACGCAATAACCTCCTTTACAGCGGAATAGCCACTGTGGCCGTAGCTGATGATGGCACTGTTACGCTCGAGAACATCATCACGACGTATCAGACAAACAGTTATGGGGACGCTGACGATTCATACCTAGAAATCGAGACGATGTTTCTGTTGATGTATATCACCCGCTATCTACGCAGTGCTGTCACCAGCAAGTTTGGACGTATGAAGCTGGTTGCTACAGGGACCAAGTTTGCAGCAGGGGCTGCTATCGTGACGCCAAACACCATCCGCGCTGAAGTCATCGCGCAATACACCACACTGGTTAAGAATGGCTATTGCCAAGATGCCACAAGCTTCGCCTCCGCACTGATTGTTGAGCAAAACAGCTCTAACCCGAATCGGGTTGATGTCCTGTTCCCAGGAACGCTTGTTAATCAACTCCGCATCTTTGCATTACTCAACCAATTCCGCCAGCAAGCCTCCTCGTAGTAAGGACTAAAAAATGGGTGATACTTCTAACCGTATTGCGGGGACGGCTAGCGTTTCCGTAGACGGTGTAACCATCATGATTGTCGGGCAGTTTAAATACCGCCCCGGCACCGTAAAACGTGAAACTCTAACCGGTATGGATGGCGTACACGGTTTTAAAGAAAAGCCGAATCCATGCATGATTTCGGCGCAAGTTCGTGACAGCGGCGGTACGACCGTTGCTGACTTCAACAGCATGACCAACGTTACCGTCACTGCCGAGCTGGCGAACGGGAAAACCATCATTGGCTCGGGTATGTGGACCACTGATGTACAGGAGGTTGACAGTGAAGACGCTGTCTTCGACGTGACGTTTGAAGGCGGATCGGTAACGGAGAGTTAAAAATGTCAGGAATTTTTGATCTAAATTTTGGCCCCGGTGGGGCCATTCCTTTACGTGAGCCGAAATATTTTGAGGTTTCCGATTTCTATAAGGAAAAAGATAAAACTGACCAGCATGAAGCCATGGCTAGCTTAATGGCGAAGATTTCCGGCCAGTCCCGAAAAGAAATTGCACAGCTCCCGATTAAGGTCTTCCGAGAGGGGCATGCTTTTTTGCTGGAATATCTGAATTACTGGCCGACGGTCGAGCAGGATGATAGCTACATCATTCAGCTGGATAACGTGATCACCAGCTTAAACGGCGTCGAAGGATGGAACGAAGTTGCTCTCCGAGAGCCTGTGTTCAGCGAGTTTTCACAGTTTAACGCTGAGGCGAAAAAGACAAGCGATCAGGATGCTATGGGGTTGTTGATGTCGCTGATTTCAGGTGTTAACCGCATCGCTATCACCAAAATGCCGATTAGCAAGTATCGGGAGGGTTCGGCGTATCTGATGGGTTTTTTGACATATTTCCCCAAATCGAAAGATGGCGGGACCGAATCGCCGAGCTGACGTATTTCTACCGCTGGGGACCGAAAGAAGCTGCTGCCTTAACTTGGGGTGAGTTGCAGTTCTGGACCGAACAAGGGTTCAGGATTAAAAAAATCATGAAAGAGGGCGGCAATGGCTAACAGGTTTGATTTTGAGCTTCGTGCTGATGATGGGGTTTCTAAAAAGCTTGATGATATTACGGGTCGTTTAGCGGAATTAAACCCCGAACTCGACGAGGTGGCGGAAAAGTTAAAGCTTGGTGGAAAGAATAACCAGTCCAATTTATCTGACATTGAAAAATCGTTTTATGAGCTTGGTAGACTGGCGAAATCGAACGTTCAATATCTTGGGGATATGGTTCCGCCTTTGAGGAACTTTATCGGGTTAGGGGGTAAGGTCGGCGGCGTAATTGGTAAGCTCGGAATTACTGGGGGTGCTGCTTATGTTGCAGGGAAGGGCATTTCCTCATTCGGTCATACACTTATCGATGCAGCCGACAATGCTTATGCGCTAAGTGTTGCTGCTGAAAATGCTGGGATGACGGTTAAAGATTTTAGTCAGATGGCGGGAGCAATGCGCCTGCTTGGGACCGACAGCGAGACAGCAAAAAACAGTATTGAGGGTCTATATGGAACCTTCAACGATGGATTGCAGGGCCGAAATAATGCCGTATTAGCGGTAATGAATCAGATCCATGCGGTGATTTATAAAAACGCCGATGGCACGGCCAACGTGCTTAAAACAGTAGAATCCCTCGCTGATGTTCTCCCACGCCTCTCCCCACAAACGCAAAAAACGGTTACTGATGCGCTAAACCTGAATGCAGACACGCTGCAATTGCTTCGCGAAGGCGCTCATTTAAAAGGGCTTCTTGCAGAATCTGATGCAATAGGATTAACCGTTGACCCTAAGACGACAGCTGACCTTGCATCGTTTAATCGCCAGTTAACTGAAGCCAGCGCGGCTTGGGACGGTTTAAAGCAACGCACCGTACAAAAGGCAGCTAAGGGGTTACTTTCCGACGGGTCATTACGGGATACGGTATCAGGATTTACCGATGGTGCAACGCATAATGATGCTGCTGGCTGGGGTCATATGCTTGGTGAAAATGATGGACCTTACGAAGCCGTTGCATTACGAAGGATGAAAGGCGACAAGAAGTTTTTAGCTGAGGCTACGCCGCAGGAAAGGGCAAACGTCGGCATCGGCAGGATGAACGACGATTTACGCAAAAAATACAATGCTTATTACGGAGAATCATTAACCGACGGCTGGCAGCTTGATAAGGAAATGGCAAAAAACCCGGAGTATTTTACAAGGTTGAATGACCGGTCAAATCAGCTTTTGTTAGATATGCAACTGGCAGAGCATCCGACATTATTGCCCCCAATTGGCGCACAACCCGTAGACCCGAATGCCTCGTCCGTTAGAAATAATAACCCGTGGAATATCCGTTATGCCGGTCAATCCGGCGCGGTGCCAGCGGCGAAAAATTTTGCACATTTCCAGACGCCAGAAGAAGGTGTTTTAGCCGCCGACAGGCAGTTGCAGCTTTACACCTCCGGGAAGTCGGCCAACGTGGATCACCCCCTGAGAACGGTAGCTGAAATCGTTAGTACTGCATCCCCTGAAAAGGATGGCAATAACACGGCACTGATGATTAAGAACGCCAGTAAAGAACTCGGCGTAGACCCTACCCAGCCGCTCGATTTCAGCAATGTGCAAACCCGTTCACGTTTCCTCGCTGCTGTTTTCCATCAAGAAGGGAACAGCCCTTATAGCTCGTCTAATATTGAAAATATTTTGACCCGTAACAGCAATGACGCGTCACTGCTGACACCTGCTGCGGCCAGTGGACAGGCTCCGGGTCAGATGGTTGATTTTAAACAAACGTTATCCTCTGTGCTGAAAGAAACGGGGATGAAGATAGAACTGACAGTAATCAACCAGAAAACCGGAGAAAAGCAGACGTTCACCGGCACTGGGGGCAGTAAAGTCTCGGCTGCGATGCAGTTTCCCTAAATCCCATTCTATTACGAACCGGCCTCGTGCCGGTTTTTCTGTTTATGGACCCTGAACATGACGATTGTTAGCTCGGCCATTTCGGCAATTACTGGCGGGTCAGGCGATACATTCAGCTGGCAAGATAACCTTCACAAAGCTTCTTTTCGTGGTGTGCCCTTTGCCGTAGAAGGTGGAGATGGCGAGTTTGGCCGCAGGCAGGCTGTACATGAATACCCGTACCGTGATTCTGTATGGGTAGAGGACATGGGCCGCGCAACCCGGCGTATTACGCTAACTGGCTACATCCTACAAAGTAGCCTGCTTTATACCGCTTCAGACGTGATGACCCAGCGAAATTCCTTAGTTGCTGCGGCAGAGTCGTCTGGGGCCGGTACGCTGATTCATCCGACTCTTGGCGAACTTACCGTAAGTATTCCGCCCGGCGGTCTGAAAATTTCCGAGAGCAAAGACGAAGCCCGCATGTTTCGTTTTACGCTCACGGCCATTGAATCTGGTCTAAAAGTCTTCGCAATTACCAGCGCGACCGATGCCGCATCGACAGTACAAACCTCTTGGCTATCGACCGTAACCACAGCTGCAGCAAGAGCCATTGCTGAAGTTAAGGGGGATATGCGCAGTGTGACACAGGCAATCAAGACGCTAAAAAGCACCCTGACATTTTGGACCGGCATGGTGACCGACACGTTCAACGAAGCCACAAATTTAAGCAATGTACTAAAAAGCACATTCGGTTCCACACGATATGGGCGGTACAACACCGGCAGTATTGGGGGCAATGCCACCGGCACATCGAGCACCGCAGACAATACGGCAGATACAGACGATTATGCCGGGCTGGTCGCCACCAAAATTGCAGAATCTATAGAGAACTCGGCGGCGATGAGTGCTGCAATTAGCACGCTGCTGGCCAGCACGAATATTGAAGATTATGCGGCCAATGTTCAGGCCGTCGTAACTGAAATGGTCGGCAGCGTGGCAGGCGGTGCAGATTTGATTAACGCATTAGAAACGTTGTCAGATTTTAGTGATTCAACCTACCGGCCAGACAGCAGCGATAGTGCGGTTGCCTCGGCAAACCAAATCTTTGTTAATACGTTGACCACCGCAGCTATGGCTTATGCCGTCTCCCTCTACACTCCTGCAAACTATGATGAAGCTGCCAACTTAACCCGGCGTATTACTGACGTTCTTGATGCCGCCATCGTTGCCGTGGCGGATGCAGGTTATGACGATGTTTATCTCCAACTGCAAGAACTGCAATCGAACGTGATTACCACGCTTGAAACATTGGGAGCCAGTCTAGCGCATGTTCAGACCGTTTCGTTTGCTAAACCTCTTCCTGCCCTTACGCTAGCTAACCGCCTGTATCAAGACGCCTCACGGGCCGAGGCACTGGTGAAAATGGCGGATCCCATTCACCCGGCATTCATGCCTACCAGTTTTAAGGCGTTGACCTCATGAGTGATGACCTCACACTGATATGCAACGGTAAAATTTTGTCCGGGTGGGATTCTGTCCGGGTCACTCGCAGCATTGAGAAGTTACCCAGCGATTTTGAGCTTTCACTCATGGACTATTTCCCAGGAAGCGATGACAAGCAGCTTGTAAAAGAAGGAAATCCCTGTGTTGTTAAAATAGGAGCAGATACGGTTATTACTGGCTATATCGACCGATGGGCACCGATGATTTCAAGCCAGCGGCACGCCGTCCGCGCCATCGGTCGCAGCAAATGCCAAGACCTTGTCGACTGTTCAGCAACTTGGCCCAATAACGTTGTTAGCCAAGTAACCCCGCTGCAGCTAGCTCAACGCTTAGCCAGCCCCTATGGCATTACGGTATCCAGTGACGTTGATGTTGGGACCGTGGTCCCACAATTTACGCTCAACTGGGGGGAGTCCTCCCAAGAAGTTATTGAACGTGTAACGCGCTGGGCCGCATTGCTCTATTACGATTTGCCAGACGGTAGCCTTTTCCTGACGCGCGTTGGCACTACTCAGGCCGCCAGCGGAGTGAAGCAAGGCCAGAATATTCAAGCAGCTGCTTACGGCGCGACGATGGATGAACGGTTTTCTATTTACACCGGCGTATCGATGTCCGTTAGCCCATTGAATGAGGAAAGCGGGAATGAGGCTTACAGCTCGGTGGCGTTGGCGACTGCCAGTGATCCAGAAGCTACACAAATGCGCTATCGGAACCGAACAATCATTGTTGAAAGCACCATGACCGCTAATCAGCAGGCCCAGCAGTGTATCGATTGGGAAATGAACCGCCGTTATGGCCGCTCAAAGACATTGCAGATCACTGTGGATAGCTGGCGCGACAGTGCCGGGACGTTATGGACCCCTAACACGCTGATCCCTATTTCGCTCCCTGTTTTCGGTCTCGAGGATGAGCTATGGCTTCTCGGCGAGGTGACGTACATAAAGGACGATCAGGGAACAGTGGCGGAAATGGTCCTTATGCCGCCTGCTGCATTTAGCGTCGAACCCTATCAGTTTTACACAAATATCCGAGAGGCTAACTATGGTTGATCTCTCACGCCTCTATCGGCAAATAAAAATGCTAATCGGCATTGGGAAAGTAACTGCAATAGACGATGGCGGGTTAACTCAAAACTTGCAGTATCAAACCCCGCTCGAAATCCGCAGCAATACGCCCAGAATGGCTGATTTTGGCTTTTCTTCTGGCTTGCCTGTGGGTAGCGATGTTGTTGTGGCTTATCTCGGTGGCGACCGTTCTAGTGCGGTTGTTATCGCAACCAACAATAAGAAATACCGACACACTGGGCTTAATGCCGGGGAGACGGTTATCTATGATCAATGGGGCGGTTATGTGAAGTTGACCGAAGCCGGGATTGAAGTCGAGGCAAACAACCAGCCTGTGACAGTCTCTAACGCAACCATTGTCACGATTAACGCAACCGAAAAGATTGTGGCTAACACGCCGAGATTTGAGTGTAGTGGTGACATCATCGATAACAGCGGCAGCAACAGCACTACGCTCAAGCAGTTTCGAGATGTTTATAACGAGCACGCGCATTTTCTGAAAAACGTGCAAAGCGGAAACAGCACCATCGAGAGCGAAGTACCGGGGGTAATAGTTGAATGACAGACATTACAACCGTATGGGATCCCGACCAAGGTGTAGGGGACTGGGTCATTGGAAGTGGTGATCTACTTTCTGGATTAGACCTTCAAACGGCTATTTATATCAGCCTGTTTAGTGACCGTAAGGCGCGTGATGATGATAACTATGATGGAACCGACCGCAAGGGATGGTGGGGTGATACAGATTCAGATTATGAGATAGGTTCCCGGCTCTGGCTTCTCCGGCGTCAAAAGTTATCGGTAAATGTGGCCCAGCAGGCCGTAACGTATGCCAAAGAGGCCCTACAGTGGCTTCTCGATGACAATGTGGTCGCTAGTATCACAGTGACACCGCAAATTATTTACCCCAGCCGCCTCTACATGACGATCACCTATCAAAAACCCAATTTAACTACTGAAACGGTCCAATATTACTGGGTCTGGGAGTAACCCGCTATGCCTTATAGCAGGCCACCGCTTAGCGAACTGCGTAAAAGAAATAAAAGCTATATCAAGTCGGCATTAGAGAATATTGGTGCGCTGCTCCGTTTCTCTAATATGGCAATCCTCGCTGACGTCAATGCCGGGATGAGTTATATGCACTATGGCTATCTTGATTGGATAGCCAAGCAATCAAACCCCTTTACCGCGACCGATGACTTTTTAGCAGCATGGGCCGCGCTGGTCCGCACATTTCGAAAAGCGGCAACCGCCGCAACGGGTTCTAGTATCCCTTTCAGCGGAACGGCAGGTAGCGTTGTTACTGCAGGCGCAGTGTTAAACCGTGGTGACGGGTATCAATATACTGTAGATACCGCCATCACGTTGGACAGTACCGGGAACGGGAGTGGTTCGATTACTGCCGTTCTGCCAGATACTGCAACAGACTCCACCGGTGGCGGTGAAAATGGCAATGCTGATGCAGGCATTCAGCTAACGTTTGATGTGGCTCTATCGGGCATCAATTCGACGATAACGACGACGACGGCCATCACGGGCGGCGCTGACATCGAGGACGAGGAAGTATTTCGATCCCGCATGCTGTCAGCCTTTCAGAATAAACCGCAGGGCGGCAGTGATAGCGATTATGAAGAATGGGCCCTTGCTGTTTCAGGGGTTACGCGTGCCTGGGTCGCACGTCGTTTAATGGGCGCTGGAACGGTCGGACTTTACATCATGCTCGATACGGAAGACGACACGAACGCGAGTGGATTCCCAAAAGGTACTGATGGCTTTTCAAGTTATGAGAAGCAGTATGCAACAGGATTCGCCACGGGCGATCAGCTTCGTGTTGCTGATGCGTTGTACTCACAGCAACCGAGCACCGCCATGTTATATGTCTGTTCTCCTATTCAAACCAGCGTAGATTTCACCATTTCTGGCTTATCCAGTGCGACCGACACACTGAAAACCAGCATTTCAACAGCCATTAACACGGTATTCTACAATAACGGCGCACCGGGTGGCACGATTGACTTATCTGACATTCTGGAGGCCATTGCAGGCATTTCTGGGACGTCTGGGTTCATCATGATCACTCCGACAACCAACATCATTATGGAGACTGGTTGCCTGCCTGTGTTGGGAACCATTACTTATTCATGAGCCAATTTACCGTTGAAGAATACACGGGGGGATTGCAATCGCTGATGCCGACGGGGCAAGTCTGGCCCCGCGACAGTGATTCTGTGCAAACCGCTGTTCTCACAGCGTGGGCAAATGAGTTTCAGCAAAGCGACAGCGACGCGCTTAGCCTGCTCGCTGGGGCCTTTCCGAGTACTGCAACAACAATGTTGGCTGAATGGGAGTCAACCCTTGGATTGCCTGATGCCTGCGCGATTGGTGAGACCGATAGCATTGCCCTACGCCAGAATGCCGTCACGACAAAGTTAACAACGGTCGGCGGCCAGTCGATTGATTATTTTGTCGCACAAGCCGCCGCGCTGGGTTATAGCATTGCAATCACACAGTATCGTCCAGCCCGTGCCGGGCTTTCTGCGTGCGGTGCAGCAATTAACGGCGACGACTGGCCGTTTGTAATGCTGGTCACTGCCCCAGACACAACAATTACGACAGCACAGGCAGGCGTTAATTACGCTGGAGACCCGTTGCGTTCATGGGGTAATAAAATATTAGAGTGTAGAATAAACAGCATTGCACCGTCACATGTAATCGTTAAATATGCATACATAGACTTCGGCTTTGATGATCAGACAGTCTATGAATTGACCAGCGAATTCTGCAAGTATTTAGACACCTCTATGTCCCTCCTGAAGTAGCCCCCACATTCTCCACAGAATTAAATAATAGGTATGCGAATGAGCATGTTTAACACCGGTAATTCGGTTCCGTCTAACTCCGTTTTAGATTTAAATGATAACATTCTTGTATTAGATAATTTCATAAATAATGAATCTGGTACGGTAGATAAAAGGACTGGTGAAGCCATTCCTGTATTGCAGGAACAAGTAACAAGCCAAGTAAGCGCAAAACTAGATTCATTAACAGCCGATGCTCAGAGTGCAATAACTTCAGCTGCTGCCTCGGCGGCTGATGCTAAAACCTCGGCTGAATCCTCAGCCACTCTCGTTAATAACCTTTCTCTTCCAGCCGGTGCCGGTCTGAGCGGTTATGCTTTGGCTCAACCCTACACCACTGACACCGTAGGGAATAAGCTCAACAATATCATCATGGTTGAGGACTTTGCCTCATATGTTACCGATGAAACAGATTACTCACCTGCATTTAATGCCGCGATAGCATATGCAAATGTTAATAATATTGGAGAGTTAAGGGCGAACGGTAAATATACCATTTCAAATCCTATTAAGCTTGTCGGATTCCCTCTCACTGGATTTAAATTATACATAAATGAACTTTTTGCATCTGACACTTGGCCGGTAAGTAGTTCGCTTTTTGGCGGAACAGCAATGATTCAGACAGGCGTCGACAGCGGAAATATTAACGGAATAGATATTTGGATAAATAGGGTTGATGGTAATGTTAACTGCCGCGCTGATGCAATAACTGGTCTCCGTGATGGGATGTCATCATCGAGATTGTGGATAGGTATGGCAATGTACTGCAACATTGTCACTAACTTTAGCAATAACACCTCGCCTAATGGCACAATAGATATTCTTGGTGGGTTCTGGACGGAAAATAGATTAGGCGTTTATCTTACCAATGGTGCAACCGGAACCGCTCAGATAAATGAAGGTTGCAATATTGATATTAAATTCAATGCTGCTAATAGTCACGGTGGTGTTTTTTGTCACACATATGGTCAATATCTCCAAGTAAAAGGGAATATGGACTATAATGGCAAGAATTTAGCTGTTATTCGTCTTACAGATACCACTGGTCTTAGTAATATCTGGGGGCAGCAGGGCCTTAAATTGACCGATGGCACCACGGAACTTGATTTTATGTTCCATTATACAAGCCAGGGTTGGTTTTATGTCGTTGTGTCATCTTGGGATAGTAGTCTCGCATATACTGATACTGGCGGTAAATTTGTTTGGACAGCTGGTTCAACGATAAGCTGTACCACAGTTGATGGTGTGGCAATCACGTTTGATACGGTGAATACAGCCACAGACGATACTGCAACAGGTGGAACCAACTATTTTGATATTTTGCACGATTATGAGATGGCCCCGTTCGGGCGTATGAATGCCAACATGGCATATATGTCTGGTTATATTGGAGGGAAGACGTATACAAGTAACTTTGTTTACGCTAACTCTTTCTCTGGTATGACGACAAATATGCAAGATGTCTCGATTTATAACACAGGAAATGGTCAGTATGGCTGGGCATCATTTGTAAATAAAGCCTATAGTGATATCCCATTCCTTAACGTAAATGGTGATTATGTTAATATCGCCTCTAAACTCTATATGGGGTATAGAGGAATTGAAGGCGGCGCGACAATTGTCCAATTAGCTATCGGCAATGGGACTGCGACGCGAGTATTTGGTTTAAGCGACCAAACTACAGATAAATATCTGAATGAAGGTACTGTTTTCCGCGTAACGATGACCAGTGATTTCAGTGGCTGTTTTGGTTCCTTTGATGTGCATATGAAAGGGAATGACTCATGCTCGATATTTAATGAGAACATCGATGCTTCGTGGGAACTTACCGCTCAAACAGAGTATGCCGATGATGGAGTAACAGCAACCGGTGTTGGCTTCTATGCCCGACAGGAATCTCAGCCATCAATTACCATGAAATTTAACATTGTGAGGTTCTAATATATGAATTACTCAAGCAATAGTACAGATACTATTACTAGCAATAAAACTATTAACCTGAGAGGTGGCGGTGCTATTTCCATCACCCCATACGGACAAACAATATTAACGCAAGCAAATTTAGCAAGCGTTAAAGGACTGTTAGAAATACCGGGTATAGTGCCGTCAACTGCTAATTTACCCACAACTTATACAGATACTGCTGCCACTGATATCAGCGAAGCTGCTGATAGAACACAGACTAAAAACATTGCAGACAAACTAAATAATCTTATTTCCCTGCTGACAGCCGCAGGGATAATTAGTAGCGAAATCACCGTCACCTCGGCTGGTGATGTCGAAAGTGCCACTGCGGGAAGTACATATGACATGTATTCTTTGTTTAATTTTGCCAACGCCCCAGCACTTGATTACGATTACACAATATCGCCAACTGACGCGGGAACAATTGTTTCATTGTCAAATCCTACATATTCCTCATACGGCATTCAAATTAGCTCAACGTATACCGGAAATATTTCAGTCACGGCAACGCATAAAACTCTGACCGATGTCACGGCAACAACCAATATTGATAACGTCACAGTGGCAACCACCACGACGGATGCGACATCGACCACTGACACAACTACAACTACAACGACGTCTACATCTTAATAGGATAATTATATGAGTATTAAAGGCTCCTGGAATTTCAGAGGTTCTTTATTTCCCGAAGCGTATGCAACGGCACACAATACCCAGCGTAATGGCAGTAATGTTTCTGGGTGGATGGCGGTTTATTCGAATGAAGCCTATGCAAAACTTAACGGCTCCCTACCTATAGCTAATATCCCGCTCCAGACAAACGCCTCAAGTACTGTTGATAATGATACCGCCTTGGAAAATTACGCGCTGACCACTGGGATTTTTAGTGGCTTCACTGCTGTTGTGGATTCAACGACTACGGCCACCACGACGTCCAATAGTTCAAGCACATCGACTGACTCCACCGCCACAACTTCCGCGTAATACCTATTCCCCTCTAAACGCCATACTTGGGATCCCCATGGAAAAAATTAGTTCATATACCACCACTGCTGACGCCAATAATGAATTCACCAATGGCAGCGTAGCCAGTGGCGTATCCCCGACGAATCTTGTCGCAGGTTGGTTTAACATGATTCAGCGCGAGCTGGTCGCGGTAGCAACCGCTGCAAACATTACGTTAGATTCAAGTAACGACGCGCAGCTGCTTGCAGCGCTACAGGCGTTATTTATCACACGCGAAGGTGGGGACCTCACCGGGCAGTTAACAGTCCAGAACCTACTGGCCGCCATAAAATCGGCCCCCGGCGCGCTGGGCGGCGTTTTAGAAGCGATTAACGAGTCATCAGATGCTGATTCCTCAGCAGCTTTCAATTTTGGCTTCGGCTCGGCTGTAATGGCATCAGCCAGCTCGGCGATCGCCGATGACGGTTCGACTAACATTACGTTTTCTGTAAGCCCCCCCGGCACAGTCTCAGACCGCCGTACAGCTGGGCTAGAAGTCATTGGGGAAACGCAACAGACGAACAGCGTGTTTGACCTGTATGAGAACGGCCAGCGCGTTTACAGCCCGAATAATATCCCGTCGCCAGCTACTGTCGGAGCTTTAGCCCTGACAGGTGGAAACCTCTCCGGGAACGTCAGTAGTTCAGCGCAATTTTCCAGCTCTAATGGCACGGTGGGATTTATTGCTACCGGCCTGACCCAGCCGAGCAGCACAACCTATAACTTAACCGGTTATCGTCTGGCGGCAAATACTACACAATACGCAGATTTGTATTGGTATAACGGTGATGGCGGATCACGTTTTGGGGTGCATGTACAAGACCCTACTGCGAATTCCTATTTCGAATTTTTCTACACTGGTGTGTTCAAAGCACCGGGCAATATCTATTCCGGTGAAGCCTGCTATCAAAATGATGGAAACATCTATGGCACTGCTTGGGGCGGCTATATCTCTGATTATCTCGCGGCAATGAAGACAGCGACCGCCGCTGCCTATAGCTCGACTAACCTCCCGCTGTTCGCCGCTGGAGAGGTAGGCAGTTATGCCTTCGCGGGTACGAACCAGAACGTGGCATTGTCCTTCGGTGATACGGTCGCGGGTTCAAGCCTCTATGCTGCGTCCGTTCATGCAGCATGGAACGCCTCAGACGATGTAGCCTCTATCTATTCCTCCGCAGTGCTGACAGGTACATGGCGTTGTCTCGGTTACTTTGCCGCAAATTCAAATACCAGTTTCGGGCACGTTACCCTTTTCCAGAGAATTGCATAATGTCAATGACTTACACCGATGTAAAAAACCCGAGCTATAAGAATTCAGACAGCACGATCATTGATTGTGAGGTGAAATTTGATGGCTTTGATGATTACCTACAGTTCACGGCCACCGCGACTGATACTACGGATTATGGCGTAGATATTTTCAATGCGTGTGTCGCGGGGACTTATGGAACCGTTGCAGCCTATGTTGCAACCAAAACAAATGCCGAAGCGGTCGCTACTGCGAAGAAAGCGGCTTTATTGCAGTCAATCAATAACACCACGCAACTGTGGCAGACTCAGCTGGCACTGGGCATTATCACTGATGCTGACAAGACGACCTTAACGGCGTGGATGAAGTACGCGCAGGAAGTACAGGCTATTGATACGACAGCTACAAGTATCACATGGCCAGAAGAGCCTACTACACTGACCACAACCACTACTGAAGCATCTTCCGACACAGCTACATCAACAGATACGACCACGACCACCACGACCGAGACCGCATAAAAAAAGCCGCATTTGCGGCTTTGTAAGATTGCGACAGGAGTGGTAAATTACGCGCATCGTCGTTTCTCCTGTCAATTGAATCGTCGATAGCCCTTGCGGGGTGCGTCCTGCAAGGGCACCTACTTATTTTTTTCCTGTTAACTTTTGTTCTAGCGTCCCTAATAGCTGGTTGACGTCACTAGATATCCCGCCTTCTTTCCCCATCGCTTCCAGAATCGATTCAACCCGTTTTATCAGGTCAGGTGCAACGCCACGGAATGAGAGGTCTACATCGTCACCCTTATAGCGTGCGGTGATACCCGGACCAAAATTACGAACGGTCACCTCTTTCTTTCGCTCATTTTCCGGTTCTTTCCCTGCGTTTTTGAGCGTCTTAATTATCAATGCTGTGTCTAACTTCTCGCCTGCTTTTTTATAGGCTGCAAATTCTTCAACCAACGACATCATTTCTGCTTTGTGTGATTCATGAACTTTGTGCAATTCCTCGCCTGCTCGGGCGGATAGCTCAGTCGGGTTCGTAAAAAGGCTGATAACTTCGATAGGTAGTTCAGCAGTATTCACACATCGCATAATCACTTTTCTGTCAATGTTTTCAGCGTCGGCAAGTTGGCTGACGTTATTGTCATACTTTGTCTCGAGAAGACGCGTATAGCGCTTCCCACGCTCATAAGCGCTGGTTGGCCTGTACTCATTCCCCAGCAGAGAAAACTGGGACATTTGCTCGTCATCTAGATCGCCAACAAGAACCCGGTAATCACTGCCGGTGATGATGGCTGCCTTACGTCTCCGACTACCGTCTGCAACTTCGACGACACCGGATATTTCACGGCCAAAGGCCGGATTTTGCTGGCCCGAACTCAAGAAAGAGGGGATCAGGTCATCGAGCGAGGTCTCTGTCAGAAGCTCCTGCAGGCGTTCATTGCCAGCCCAAACCATGGTTGCTTTCTCAACGCGTTCGCCGGGTATGGTTTTTAGCGTAAACTTTACATTTTTTCCGCATATGGGCAGGGTTATCACATTGCCAACTATCGCCCCAACTCGCTCCCGAAGGGTATTAACAATAGGTGCCGATGATGGTTGAACTGCGCCAGATGCCGCTGCGTTCAGCCTTTCCTGGGAAATATTAGGTGCGTTGCGCACGCCTCCACGTTTCATTATTCGGCCCCCTTATTATTCCAGCGTGGTTTAATCAGTTTGTTAAATATCTCAGAGCAAACAGGCTCCCAAATTTTGATCGCATTGTTCCATGCTCTGCTACTTGAGCGTTGATTTGCCGCCTGCTCAAATACTGTGCGCATTTTTAGCTGTCCCTTACCGACTTCATCTGTCACACGGACGACTTCATCGAGGACCATATCACCAAACGCCTTACGCATATTTTCAGCCATCATTTCAGATTGAGAGCCTGACGCAAGGCTATATTTTGTAATCAGAACTCGCACGTCAGGCTCAAACACATCTCCACCGTCGGCCATTAATGCGGCCATCAGGTCGCGCAACATAGCAAAGAACTGGTTTGCCGAGGCGTAATCGTACAGCTCCGCAGGTGTTGGAATAACGAGAACATCTGAAGCGCAGACGACGTTTGCGGCCCCTATACCAAGGCTGGGCGCGCTATCAATAATAACCACGTCATAGCCGTCCCAAACAGATTCAATTGCTGAGCGTAAAAGCATTTGTGGCGCGATCCCTCCCAGCATATTTTTATCGTGTAATGGCATGACTTCGCTTTCTATGCGGTGAATTGCCAGGCACGATGGGATAATGTCGAGGTTCGGCCAGCAGGTTGGTTTAATCGCATACATTGCATCAGTACGCTGACCTAGATAGAAGGGCAGTAACGTATCATCGGCATGAATATGCAAGTCAGGGACGTAGCCATGATAAAGCGACGCTGTAGCCTGTGGGTCATTAGCATCGCATAACAGAACCCGAAGCCCATCTAACGCTAACTTTTGGGCTAGATGTACCGCCGTGGCAGTTTTGAAAGCCCCGCCTTTATGCTGCGCTATACCAACGACCACCGGGTCCTCACCCTCGGGACGATATGGCAACGTTCCAAAGACTTCCCGCATTGTGTTGATTTGTTGAATGGTATAGCCATCACGTTGCTCAATTCGGCCCTTTTTAACCATATCTGGAGGCGGTAGGCGTCCGTCGTCTTCAGCGTTGCGAATAGTCGGCTGGCTTACGCCTACCATTAACGCCGCCTCCTGAATACCCCAGCGGCGAGTAATGGCCCTTGAATCTGGAGAGTCATCCCCGAACATATCCTCAGCAATAAGCTTGGTCATTGCTGCGCCGCGTGATAAACATACATCTAAGCGTTCTAAAAGGTTCATTTGTTTCTCCTGTCGTTTTGCGTGTTTTCATTAAAACAGTCAGAAACACGCAAAGCAAGCACTTTTTGAAACAACAACAAAGAATATTGATTTCGGACACATAAAGCACAATACAGAAAAAAGAAGGCCAGAAGCTCCTTAAGAAACATGGAGCTTGAAGGTAACAATTCTAACATTATGATTTTAATGTCTTTATTATTATTCCTGACAGGTAACAGACTAAGTAAAACAAGAGTAAAAAGAACAACCACAACATAGTTACCCTCCATCCTTCACTCACCTCGCAACTTTGAAACAAAAATTCAGAACAACATAGCTTGATATTTTTAGCCCAAATCTATGCATACCTCAATATCGACACAATACTTAGGAACCGTTTATCGTAACAACAATTCGGAATGATTTCGACACCAAATAACCCATTTAACACGTGTTAAATGGGTTATTTGGTGTCGAAATCATTCCGA